>JAZQTA010000017.1:0-25969 GCA_045630385.1 Eubacteriales bacterium
CACTTCGTGGTCCCCCTTCCCCCTCAGGGGAAGGCTTGTGTTTCATACGTCCCATGCAAGGGTATAACCTTTGTTGCCCACCCGCATAGCGGGTGGTTGTCTGTTTCGCACTTCGTGCTCAACTGCCTAAAGGCATTAATATAAAAACCGCTTACGGAAGAAGCATATCGCCGTAAGCGGTTTTTTGTATAGTTTTGTTTACAGTTTAATCGAAACGAAGCCCTCGCCCGTCCGTTTCAGCTCATACGTATTGAACGTGCCGTGCTCTTCATACAAAAGGACAGAAGCGCCCTTCGCTTCCTTAGGAGCGATCGACTTATCGAGGCTTACATAGAAGGTATCCGAAAGCCCGAGCGCCCCTGCGCCGTCCACCTCGGAAAGGTCGATCACGAGTCCACCCTCGGCAAACGTCAGCTTGGATTTTTTGCGGTACACCGCCTGCGAAGAGCAAAAGGCGATATCCTTCGAGAGCATCACGCCGAAGATCTCCGCCTGCCGCTTAAAATGCTTCGTCCACGCATCCAAGGTGTCCATATTGCGCAGAGGATTATACTGCAAGAAGTTCGGCCAGTGCGTACCGTAAACGGCACGCTCCGCGTGATCCGTGCCGTTGTTGTATTCGAAGGAATAATCCGCCAGCGTTTCGGGATCGATGCCGTACGCCTCCCAGGGGATCACGCGCGGATTCATCGCCTTGTTGACGAAGATCACGCCGTCGATCACCTCGCAAAGATTTTTCACCTTGCTCCATTGGTTCGCCCAATAGATCATGCCGTATTTTTTCATGATCGCGGTCATGTGGCGGTTTTCATCAATGCCGCCCTGCACCGAGGAGGGCGAGGTGAAGGAGCGGATCTTCTTCTTAAAGCCCCAATCGTTATAGATCTCAAAGAAGGTCTCAACGTGGCTTTCAAGATACGCGTTGTCTACGGGGACGAGCCAGCTTGCGGGCGCGTATTTCGTTTTATAATCCAAGGAGCGCGGATAGGAAAACTCCTGATCGGCAAGGCTGATGCCGTCCTGCCAATAGCCGTGAAGCAGTCCGTGAAAGCCGTATTCGAGATATTCCGCGTTCTCCATCACGTCAAAGCACCGTTCAGCCTCGGCGTAGTCTATCTTCGATTCCATATCCCAGCCTGCCTCATCGTAGGTCGCGTGGGGCATACCGCGCAGGCGGTTTTTCTTATCCCATTCGCCGATCACGAAGGGCGCGTTGATCTTCATGCCGATGGATTTTCCGACGGCGTTCAGCATCGCGTAATCCTCCGCCACGTGGCGGCGGGGCATACCTGTGCGCGAGGGGCCGTCCGCACAGCGGATATCTCTTCCCTCAAACCATCCGATATCGTCCGTCACGATCTGAAGCGCAACGGGCAAGGTAATCTTATTTTCCATCGTTTTCTCCTCCGTACGCCGAAAAATCAAGCGCGGAACTGGTATTCGTAAAGCTCCTTATACTTGCCGCCCTTGGCGATCAGCTCCTCGTGCGTTCCGCTTTCAACAATGCCGGTTTTATCCAGCACCACGATGCGCTCCGCCTCCTTGACGGTGGAGAGCCTGTGCGCCACGACAAGCACCGTACGGCCGACGGAAAGCTTCTCGAGCGCCGCCTGCACCTGCATCTCGGTCGCATTATCGAGTGCCGAGGTTGCCTCGTCAAGAATCAAGAGCTTGGGGTTCTTTAAGAACACACGCGCGATGGCAACTCTCTGCTTCTGTCCGCCCGAGAGCTTCACGCCGCGCTCGCCGACGTGGGTGTCAAGTCCGTTTGGAAGAGCCATGACGTCCTCGTAAATATTCGCTTTCTTCGCCGCCTCGATGATCTGCTCGTCGGTCGCATCGGGCGTTCCATAGGAAATATTATCACGGATCGTGCCGTCAAAGAGGAATACGTTTTGCGACACCATGCCGATATTTTTGCGAAGCGCGGTCATGGTGATATCGCGGATATCCACGCCGTCAAGCAAAATCTCGCCGTCCGTAACCTCGTAAAAGCGAGGGATCAAATGGCAGAGCGTGCTTTTTCCTCCGCCCGACGGGCCGACCAGCGCGAGCGTTTGCCCCTCGGGGATCGAAAGCGAAAGATGCGAGAGCACCTCGCGCCCACTGCCGCTGTCGTAATGGAAGGAAACGTCGCGGAAGGTGATCTCGCCGCGGAAATTCTCCGGCGTGATCTTTCCCTCGTCTGCCTCCTCGGCAAGCTCCATGATCTCCGCAAAGCGCGCAAAGCCGCTCATGCCCTCCTGCAGCTGCTCGAAAAGCGTTGCAAAGCGGCGGATGGGATCCATAAACATGCCGATATAAAGAATGAACGCGGTGAATTCGCCCGCATCGATCTTGCCCTTGAAAAGGAAGATGCCACCCGCAAAGATCACGACGAGATACAGAAGGTCGGTCAGAAATTCCATCATCGCATGGTAAGAGCCCATGGATTTCATCGCCTCGGAGCGGTAAGCGGCAAACTGCTCGTTATCGCGGTTAAACTTTGCGATCTCGATTTCCTCCGCGCGGTAAGACTTCGTTTCGCGGATGCCCGTGATCGCATTTTCAAGATTGGCGTTCAGAACGCCGATCTGCTTTTTCGATGCCTTCATGGCACGGCGCATGCGCGCTCTCGAAAGCCCCGTCACCGTCACGATGATCGGAACGATCGAAAACATGATCAAGGCAAGCGGCAGATAGATCCCCGAAAGGATCACGAACGAGCCGATCAGCATCAGCACCGAAAGAAATACGTTTTCCGGGCCGTGATGCGCAAGCTCCGAAACGTCAAAAAGATCGTTCACAAGGCGGGAAAGCAGATCTCCCGTTTTGTTTTCATCATAATAAGAGGTGGGAAGCGACTCGTACTTTAAGAAAAGATCGCGGCGCATATCGCGCTGCATCCGCACGCCCACCACGTGCCCGAGATACCCCACCACGTAATTGCAGACCGCCTTGATCACGTAGATCAGAAGCAGAACGGCAGACCAGAAAAACAGGGGGGCAAGCTCGTCTCTGTGCGCATAGTCGTTGATAATATCTCTGGCAATGGTGGGATAAAAGAGTCCTGCCGCCGCAACGATGAGAGCACAGAACATATCCAATGAAAACAGCTTCATGTGCGGCTTGTAGTAGCTTATAAATCTTTTAATCATCTTTTATACCCGTATGTAAACTTTAGTTTTCTTTTTTCTTCTTCGGTCGCATTTTCTCCAAGCTTTTTCTCAAAAAGACGGGCAAGGTTTTTATTGAAATCAATATCCCCTTGTTCCATAGCCGCATGGATCGCGGCGCGGATATCCTCTCCCCTATAGCCCTTGGAGGAAAGGTCCGCAAGAATGCGGTAAGGACCAAACAGCCGATGCTCCGCAAGCGAAAGCACCGCGCTCTCCAGCTGCCGCTCCTCAGAGAGAAGCCCCTCACCGATCATATCCGAAACGGTTCTCTCGGCGATCTCGGCCGAAATGCCCTTGCGCCTGAGCTTTTCAAAAAGACGGCGGCGGCTGTTATCCGCATAGGAAAGAAGGCTGAGTGCCGCTTTTCTTGCGCGGCGGCTCTCGTCCTCTTTTTTGATTCGTTCCACGCTCTCGGAGGAAAGCGCATCACCGCCGCGCACCTCCCCAAGCTCATGATACAGGGCGTGCCCGACGGTGAATCGCTCCTCGGGATCCGAGAGCCCTAAGACGAACGCGCCCTTTTCCCTTGCGGGACGGACGAACAAAACGAGTCTTTGGCTCTCCATCATTTATGAAAGGTCATCTCCCTCATCAAAATCCTTGATCTCGAATTCATCTGCCTCCGCGTTCTCCGCATCGGGATCTAGATCGGAATTCTGCGCCTTTTCGCGCACGAGAGTCTCCAGCTTCTCAAGAAGCTCCTTGTCGGTCTCGATCAGCTTTCTGACGTTTTCCTTGCCTTGGCCGAGGCGCTGACCGTCAAAATAGAACCATGCGCCGCTCTTTTCCACGATCTCAAGCGCGATCGCAAGATCGATGATCTCGGTGGACTTGGAAATTCCCGAGCCGTAGAGAATATCAAATTCCGCAGTCTTGAAGGGAGGCGCAACCTTGTTTTTAACGACCTTGCAGCGCGTGCGAGAGCCGTAGATCTCCGATCCGTTCTTCAAGGTATCCACCTTTCTGACGTCGATACGCACGGAGGCGTAGAACTTCAGCGCGCGTCCGCCCGTCGTTACCTCGGGGTTGCCGTACATAACGCCAACCTTCTCACGAAGCTGGTTGGTGAAAATAACGATACAGTTGGACTTTGCGATCGCGCCGGAAAGCTTACGCATTGCCTGCGACATCAGTCTTGCCTGCACGCCTACGTGCGAAGCACCCATATCGCCCTCGATCTCCTGGCGCGGAACGAGCGCGGCCACAGAGTCGATAACGATGATATCAATCGCACCGGAATTTACAAGCGTTTCCGCGATCTCCAGCGCCTGCTCACCGCAGTCGGGCTGGGAAACGAGAAGGTTATTGGTATCCACGCCAAGCTTCTTCGCATAAACGGGATCGAGCGCATGCTCCGCATCGATGAATGCGGCTTCGCCGCCCTGCTTCTGCACCTCTGCCACCACGTGCAATGCAATGGTGGTCTTACCCGAGGATTCCGGGCCGTAGATCTCGGTGATTCTTCCCTTCGGGATACCGCCGATACCGAGCGCGAAATCCAGCGTGAGCGAGCCTGTGGAAACGGCGGAAACGTTCATGCTCGCGTTTTCGCCAAGGCGCATGATCGAGCCCTTGCCGCACTCTCTTTCAATGCGGGAAAGAACGGTTTCCAGCGCGGCCTTCTTATCTGCCGCAGAGGGAGCCGCCTTGGCATCTGCCGCGGCCGTGGTCTTTTTCGTTGCCATAATTTATATCTCCTGTTATTTTATTTACAATTTTTTATCCAAGCAAAAGAGTATATGCTCCGTCTTCTGTTTCTTGCTCTGTGAGAAATTTCCGTAGGCAAGGCGTAAGGCGACGAGCGAAATGAAGCCGTAGATAACTACGGCGATTTGAGCAAGCTCGCCGACAACGAAGCATACGGGAATTTATCCAAGCAAGAAACGACAACGAAGTATACGGCGATTTTTTATCCAAGCAAGCGGATTGCGCCGTGAGGACGAACACGCAACTTCATCGTCGCTCCCTCTCCGAGAACACCGTCCATGGTCTTTGCGTAGTCCTCGGCATCCTCTGCCTTAACGAAGGCGAGGATCGTGCCGGCGAAGCCGCCGCCGTGCACGCGGAAGGCACCGTCATGCGTCTGCATAAATCCGTCGGTCAGGGCAAGTGCGAGGGAAAGCCCCTGATCGTCCACCGCCTTGACGGTGTAGACGTTCTGCAGATATTCAAAGGAGGAATGCCCGGAGGCGAGAATTTCGCTAAAGAATGCGGAAACATCCTTTTTCTTCAGCGCATCCTTTGCCGCAAGCACTCTCTTATTTTCCCGAATGAAATGGATCGCGCGAAGCAGGGCGCGGTCGCCGAGAGCCTCTCGGATCTCGGATGCCTTCGCAAGAAGCTCTCCCTCGGCCGTGCCGCGAAGAACCTCCTTGCCGAGCAGAGCCGCAACGGCCTTCATCTCCCTCGGAACGGAAGCATAATCCTCGTTCAGATCCGCGTGATTTCCGCCCGTATTCACGATGCAAAGCATATAACCGTTTTCGGTAAGTGCCGCCGCGTCGATCGGCTCGATACAGGGCTTCGCGGCATCTTCAAAATCAATAAACACAAAGCCGCCCACGGCACACGCCGTCTGATCCATCAGACCGCAGGGGTTGCCGAAGAATACGTTCTCGGCATACTGCGCGATCTGCGCGATCTCCACCGCGCTGACGGCACCATCGTTATACAGATGGTTGGCAATATTTCCGATCATCACCTCGTAAGCCGCCGAGGAGGAAATACCGCTTCCCTTCAGCACCTCGGTGGTGCAATAAGCGTCAAAGCCGCCGATCGCGTGATCGTTTTTAAGGAAGCCTGCCTGCACGCCGGCGATCAAAGCGCCGGAGGAATAGTTTTCAAACGCATCGGGATCGTCAAGCAGGGAAAGATCCACCGTTTCGGGCGCATAGCCCTCGGAAAGCATGCGGATCACGCCGTCCTCGTTCGGAGAAGCCACGGCGATGATATCGCGATCGATCGCGGCGGCGATCACACAGCCGCGGTTATGGTCGGTATGGTTGCCGATCGTTTCACTTCGTCCGGGGACGGAGAAAATCGCGGCCTCTCTTCCCTCTCCGTACTGCTTTTCAAACGCCTCCACGGCCTCGATCATGCGGCGCGTCTGTCTTTCGGTATCCGCATAAAGATTTTTAAATGCGGAAAGCGCACCGTCCTTTAATGCCTTTTTAAGCTCTGTAGTTGTCATATATTCTCCTTGAAATCATTTACAAACGCCGTAATGCTCTCTTGCATACGGGTAAAGCAGGTCCATGACCTCGGAAAGCACCTCGTCTGCCGGGCGCATTTTGCCTGCGTCGGTGTCCATGAAAACTCTGTGTATATCGGGCTGGCGGCGAAACCAGGTCTGCTGGCGCTTCGCATAATGGCGCGTGCCGAGCGAGATCGCCTCCACGACGTCGGCAAGCGAGCATTCCCCGCGAAAATACGGCAAAAACTCCTTATACCCGATCGCCCCCATCGCGGCGGTATCCGCAGAAAGAAGCCCTCTCTCATAGAGATCTTGCACCTCGGCAAGAAGCCCCTCTTCCATCATGATGCGCACGCGGCGGTCAATTCTGTCATACAGAAGATCTCGGTTTTTAAAATCGAGGGTGATATGCAAAAGCGATACGTCGCCCTCTCCCTCGCGGCTCTCCTTATCCCACGCGCTTTTCGTCTTGCCCGTGGTATCAAAGATCTCAAGCGCGCGCAAAACGCGGCGCACGTTGTTTTTATGTATCTGCGCGGCACTTTCGGGATCGATCTCAAAAAGGCGGCGGTGAAGGCTCTCCTTGCCCTCCTCGGTAGCGGCAAGCGCCTCGTAGCGGCGCATATACTCTTCGCTTCTCCCCGGCGCGTCCGCATCCCTTCGCGTAAGTGCGGAAAGATACAGTCCCGTACCGCCGACAAAGAGCGGCAGGCGACCGTCTTCGGCCACGGCCTTCGCCAAGGGCAATGCCATCTCCTTATAGCTATGCACGCTGAAATCCTCGGTCACGGAGGCAACGTCCAGCATCAGATGCGTAACGCCCTCCATTTCCTCGGGGCGCACCTTTGCCGTTCCGATGCTCATCTCCTTATAGATCTGCATGGAATCGGAGCAAAGCACCGTCGCACCGAGTGCCTTAGCCGCGCGCACCGAAAGCGCGGTCTTGCCCGATGCGGTCGGGCCCGTAATAGCGGCTGCAAAGATCATTTGGTCACTTCCTCTAAAAAGCTGCAAAGATCGGCGGCAAACTCGTCGCGGTTGATCTCATTGAAAAGCTCGTGCCGCGCGCCCTCGTAAAGCTTCAGCGACACCTTACTGCATCCCGCAAGAAGCATTCGGCGGTACACCTCGTTGACGCCCTTTCCGAAATTGCCGACGGGATCCTTATCTCCGCTCATGATCAGGGTGGGCATCAGCTTCGGATATTCCTTAAACCAAGCGGCGCTGTTGCACGCGCCGAGCATGCGGAAAAGATCCTTATACGCCGAAACCGTGAAGGTCACGCTGCAATACGGATCGGTCTTGTAGGTGGAAACGCGCGAGGGATCTCTCGTAAGCCACGCGGTCGTTCCCTCCGCGGGATCGAATTTTTTATAATAGCTTCCCGTGGACATTTTCGAAATCAGCGCACTGCGGTGGCGATCCCCATAAAGCAGGGAAAGGATCGAGCAAAGCGCAAGTCCGCAGGGGAGCAAGGGATTTTTTCCGCCCGTGCCGAGAATGACGCAGGCGTCCATCGCATGGGAATGCTTCGCGGTGTAAAGACGTGCGATAAAAGAGCCCATGCTGTGCCCGAGAACGATCACGGGCTTCCCGTGATACCTTGAGCGAAGCAGGCGGTTCATGGAATGCATATCGGCAATCAGATAAGCAATTCCATCCTTTTTTGCAAAATAACCGAGATCCTCCTCTCGCCCGGCACTTTTGCCGTGACCGAGATGGCAATGCCCCGCAAAAACGTAGCCCGCGCCGCAGAGCGTGTCTGCCAGCCATTCATACCGCGCCACGTAATCGGTCATACCGTGCGCCAGCTGCACGACGCCGCGGATCACGCCGTCCGTCGGCTCATATATCTCACCGTAGATCTCATGCCTTCCATCCGCAGAGGGGAAGGATATTTCGGACAAACGGTAATTCTTCATAAGATCTCCCTTCGTACGAATCAAACGGGATTTTTCACAAGGAACGCAAGGATCTCTTCCTTCGTGGGAACGGACTCTGCCGCGCCCTTTCTCGAAACCGTCAGAGCGCCTGCGGCCGAGCCATAACGAACGGCATCCTTGATATCGCCGCCGTTTTCAAGATAACGGAGCGTCATCGCGGCGGTAAAGGCATCGCCTGCGGCGGTGGTATCCACCACCTTATCCGCTCGGAAGGCAGGGATCATATCGTAATGCTTTCCGTCGTAGATAAACGCACCGCGAGAGCCGAGCTTGATCACAAGGTGCTTGCATTTCACGCGGCGGCAAAGATTCAGCGCCGCGCGCAGGCACCCCTCCGTTCCAAAGGGAACAATGCCCGTATATGTCTTGGTTTCGGTTTCGTTTGGGGAGAAGATCTCCATGGGCGGCAAGGATTCCAGCGGCTGATCCTCGCTTGCGGGCGCGGCATCCACGAAGATGGGAATTCCGCGTGCGGCGGCAAGCCGCGCGGCACTCACCGTCACCGCAAATGGAATCTCAAAGCCGAGATACAAGGCATCGGGTGAACAGCCGAACGCATCCTGTACGTTCTCTGCCGTCAGCATCGTATTCGCGCCGGGATAGAGGACAATGCGGTTCTCGCCGCTCGCCTCCTTCATCACCACGGCAAGGCCGGTGGGATATTCATGGTCCACCTTTACGTAAGAAGTATCAACGCCCTGATCTTTATAGTAAGAGTACAGCTTCTGACCGTGCAGATCCGCGCCAAGCTTAGTGCAGAACACACAATTGCCGCCGAGACGCGTAAGTGCGCACGCCGCATTGGCTCCCTTGCCGCCGGGCAAATAGGCAACGCCGCCGTCATCCAGCAAGGTTTCTCCCGCCTCGGGAATGCGAAGCATATTCATGGAAAGATCCATATTGGCACTTCCCACAAGCAAAATCCTTTTAGACATAGCCTCAAAACCTTGGCAAATCAGCCAAGTCCTTTCTCTTTATTATCGGAGCCTCAGTCCGTCACATCGGCCGCGGCAAGCTTATAAATGCCCGCTCCGGCAACCGCCTCGTTGGCAAGCGCGGTTTCTCTTGCTCGGCAGGTGAAGATAAAGCTCTGCTTTCCTTCCTCCTCGGAAAGATAGCGGATCGCCTCCATCATACTCTTGGCGCGCACGTTATCCTGATGCGCAAAGCTCTCGTCAAAGCAGATCGGAGGATGCTCCGTATACAGCATATCGATCAGCGCCATACGCACGGCGATATACGTCATATCCTGCGTACCTCCCGAAAGGAAGTCTACGGATTTTTCCTGCCCCTCCGCGTTCTTAAAGGTCACGCGTATACCCTCGGAAATATCCAAGGCGGTATATTTTTTATCGGTCATGATCTCCATCAGATTCGTTGCGTATGCGCCAAGACGGGGAGAGATCTCCTCGCGCAGATTCTCGGATGCGCCAACCACCGCATCATGCGCAATAAAATACGCCTTATGATGCAAGCGAAGCTTTTCGATACGGGATTCAAGCACCTGGATTTTTGTGAGAAGCTCGCCGGGATCCTTGGCGCGAAGCTTCAGCGCGGAAAGCTCGTTCTCCACGTCGAAGGCAAGGCGATCTTGCTTTTCGATCACGGCTCTGCATTCCTCAATGCCCTCTATGATCTCCTGATAGTTTACGTCGGTCAGCGCCTTTCTCTTCAGAGGCGAAACCCTTGCACGAATATCAATCTCGCTGGTGTCCGCAAGCGAGCGGCGGATTTCCTTCATCAGCGTTTCAACGCGCGTTTTTTCTTCGGTGAGGCGATTCTTCTGCTCAAGATACGCGGAAATCTTCGCCTCCAAACGGTCAAGGAATTCGTTTAGTGCCGCCGTGGGAGGCTCCTCACCCCAGCGAAGAATCACGCTCGTGAGCTCTTTTTTTGCATCGTCATACTGCTTTCTTGCATCCTCAGCCGCCGTTTTTGCATCCTGCGTGCTCTGCAAAAGATCGTCTCTCTTCTGTCTGTTTTCCGCGATCACGGCCATCTTCGCCGCCAACTCCTCGGCATTCTGCGTACCGAATTTTTGGCAAAGCGCACTCAATGCATCCAGGCTCTTGCGAAGCGAAAGAAGCGCATATACGCCGAGCGCAATACCACCGATCGCCAAAGCGCCGAAGCCGATGCGAGGCAAAAGCTGTGCAAGCACACCCTTGACAATGATCTGTGCCACCAGAGCAAAGAGCGCCACAAGCGCCCCCAGAACAAGAAACGCAATGCTCTTTATTTTCCTCTTCTGCTGCGTGGAGGATTCTCTGAGCACAGCGGATTCTCCGCCTGCGGTATCCGAAAGTGCGATCGCCTGCTCAAGTCCGGGCGTGATGCCCACGGCGCTCTTGCGCTCGGAATATTTCTCGCGCGTTTCGATCATGTGACGATAGGTATCGTTCACGCCGCGGCGCGCCACCGCAAGATCCGTCAGATACGAGGGCGTGGGAACGAAGTGATTGTGCGTATTGGCATCAATGAAATCCGCAAGCGCCTCGCTTCTCTGCTCATACTCCTTCTCGGTGTCGTGCAGCTTATCAAAGCTCTTGATCAGCATGACGTTCTTATAGCAAGCATCCAGCTCGTGCAGGCTCTCCTTCTTCTTTTCGGCGGCACTGCGTTTTTCGCGGATCTCATGCAGCTCGGCCTCCTTGGCGAGAATTAAATGATTCGCCTCATTGGTGCGTGCAAGCTCGTCCTCCAAGGCCGCAAGCTTCTGCTCCAGCTCGTAGATCGCGCCGCCCGTTCCCGTTTTATGGAGAAGAGCCTCCATCTTGTCGCTGATCTTGGCGGCCGCCTTCTCGGTGCTGAGCCTTTCACTGCCGGAGAACAAAATATTTTCAATGGATTCCTTAACAGTCCCCTCCGCAATACGAGCCTCACCGAGTGCGCCGATAAACGCAGTATTTTCAAACAACTCGCGCTTCACGCCGAAAAAGATCTCACCGGCGGGAGATTTGCCGAAGGCAGGCGTTCCCGTTTCGAGATCCACGATTGCGGACTCCTCCTTATAAGTACCTCTCTGCGCAGAAGGATCAACCAGCACGGTGCATCGGTTGATCAAATAACGGCGGCCACGCACACGCACGGTCATCGTTCCCTCCGCACGGCCGGTATCCCAATTGATACGCTTGCGGCGCTCTCCGATCCCATTCTCACCGTCCACGCCCTCAAAACCGTACAGCATGTACTTTATGAAAGCGGCCAGCGTGCTTTTTCCCGCCTCGTTGCGCCCTTCGATCACGTTCACGGAATCCGAAAATTCCATGGACATATCTCTGAGCATACCAAAGCTCTTGATATTGATTTTTTCGATGATCATAGACTTGTTTCCTTTCAATGATCTGAAATAGCGAACTATTTATTCTATCTCGCCGTTATCCGATGCGAGGAATCGAATGCTTCTCTCGATGGAATCCTTGGAATTGTACCAGGGCTCCTCGTCATAGCGATAGTCAAACTTCTTGCAGAACCAGCTGACGTCCTTTTCGAGCGTATCGAGATACGCCGCAACGATGCCCTCCGCCACGGGAAAGAATTCCTTAAACTCCTTCTTCGCCATCTTTTTAGATGCATAGTCAATCATCATGCGATAATGCGGAAGACAGAAATAAGGCTGTCCCTTAAACTTTTTTACGAACGCCTCGTCCGTACCGTAAAGATACACCGCCGTAGCGATCATGGCGGAAAGATTCTTATCGATACGGGTGCAAACGTAGCAATCCTTTTCAAGCGTGAGCAAAAGGCTCACGGATGCAAGATGCGAAAGAGGCGTTCCCTTCAGCCGCGCCCTCACGTCGGGCAAATGGCTTTCCAGCATGAGTCCCATGCCGAGGCGGCGCTTGCGCGAGAGCATTTTCTTATAGTGCGTGGGGCAAAAGCCTTGGCGATTGGTCATAATACGGATATCCGGCTCCATCATGGATGCGCCGAGAATGATATCCAGCTCGTCCTCCTGCAGCTTTTTATAGAGCGTGCAAAAGGGACAAGCACAGGCGCCCTCCTTGAGTCCCGCGTCAAACGCTTCGTTGACGGGTATGGTATAGATCTGTTCCAACGGTTCTGCCTCCCAACGGTAATTATATATTTTAAAAAACCTATTTTAAATATTATACACCACTTTTTTTCGTTTTGCAATAGCATTTTCAAAAATACGCGCGCACGCACACGTAGAAAAAGTGCGCCAAAACCCATGCATTTTTCACAAAAGCAAAGTCCCGCCGCGCAGCGCCCATTTTTCCACAAACCAAAAAATCCGCAAAAACACAAAAAAAGATTGCGCATCTCTCCTTTCGAAAAAATGCGCAATCCATAGATAAAAACCCTGTTTTTGCAAATAATAGTTTGCAAAATATTATCTCTCTACCTCTTCCATTATGAAAGCCTCGAGAACGTCGCCCTCCTTGATGTCGTTGAACTTTTCAAGTCCAACACCGCATTCATAACCTTCAGCAACCTCTTTCACATCATCCTTGAAGCGGCGAAGAGAGGAAATCTTATCCTCAAAGATAACGATACCGTCTCTGACAACGCGGATCTGAGATTGGCGCGTGATCTTACCGTCGCGGATATAAGAGCCCGCGATCGTGCCGACGTTGGGCACGCGAATGGTCTGGCGAACCTCGGCATGACCGAGAAGAACCTCTTTATAGGTGGGAGCAAGCATACCCTTCATAGCCGCCTCAATCTCGTCGATGATCTCGTAGATGATGCGGTGCGTGCGGATATCTACCTTGTTTCTCTCTGCGGAATCCAGCGCGTTCTTATCGGGACGAACGTTAAAGCCGACGATGATCGCATTGGATGCAGTCGCAAGCATAACGTCGGACTCGGTGATACCGCCGACAGCGCTGTGGATCACGCTGACCTTAACTTCCTCTGTCGAAAGCTTCAGAAGCGATGCCTTAACAGCCTCGGCAGAGCCTGCCACATCAGCCTTCACGATGACGTTCAAGGTCTGTGTTCCCTCTGCGATCTGGTTGAAGAGATCGTCAAGGTTTACGCGCGCGTTTGCGGCGAGGATCTCCTGACGAAGCTTTTCCTTTCTCTGCTCCGCAAGATCCTTAGCCATTCTCTCGTCCTCAACGGCATTCAGCTCGTCACCCGCCTGAGGCACGTCGTCAAGACCGGTGATCTCAACGGGAACGGAGGGGCCTGCGCTCTTGATGCTCTTGCCCTTATCGTCCTTCATAAGGCGCACGCGGCCGACAGCGTTACCGACGATCACGTAGTCGCCCTGATGAAGCGTACCGTTCTGCACCAGAATGGTCGCAACGGGGCCCTGGCCCTTATCAAGTCTTGACTCGATAACAAGACCTCTTGCACGCTTGTTGGGATTTGCACGGAGCTCCTTCACCTCTGCAACGAGCAGAACGCTTTCAAGAAGATCCGTAATACCCATACCGGTCAAAGCGGAAACGGGAACACAGATCACGTCACCGCCCCATGCCTCGGGAACAAGGTCATACTGTGTCAGCTGATTGAGAATATTGTCGGGATTTGCGGTGGGCTTATCCATCTTGTTGATCGCAACGATGATATCGATGCCTGCCGCCTTTGCATGGCTGATCGCCTCAACGGTCTGGGGCATCACGCCGTCATCTGCGGCAACAACGAGAATTGCAATATCGGTGGATTTCGCACCGCGCATACGCATTGCGGTAAATGCCTCGTGACCGGGGGTATCAAGGAACGTGATATCCTGATCCTGTATCTTCACACGATATGCACCGATGGCCTGCGTGATACCACCTGCCTCACCGCGCGTTACGTTTGTATGACGGATCGCATCCAAAATCGAGGTCTTACCGTGGTCAACGTGACCCATAACGCAAACAACGGGTGCGCGATGCACAAGATCCTCTTCGGTATCCTCCGCCTCGGTAAAGAGTTTTTCTTCGATGGTAACGACAACCTCTTTTGTAACCTTTGCGCCAAACTCGTCGGCGATCAGCTCGGCGGTGCCGTAATCAAGGATATCGTTTACGCCCTTCATCTCACCCATGAGCATCAGGCGCTTGATTACCTCTGCGGCGCTCTTCTTCAAACGGAGAGCAAGCTCGGAAACCGAGATCTCATCGGGTACGGTGATCTCAAGCTGCTTCTTTCTGGCAAGCTCGGCCTCCATGCGCTTGATTTTCTCCTGCGCGGCCTTTTCCTTATCCTTTGCGCTCTTGGCAAACTGGCCGCGATTATCCTGCTTCTTCAGCTTCTGCTTCTGCGCCTTGGAATCCGTACCGTTTGCGATCGCAAAGAACTGCTCGTTATAGCGATCGTCATATTTGGAGAGGTTTACGTCCGAGGTACGCATATCTACGACGCGCGTCTTCTGCTGGGTGGTATTATACTCACCGCCGATATTGACGCCGCCCTTAACGTTCTGCGTATTGACCGAAGGCGTAATGGTCTTGAACTGCTGCTTTTGCACCTTCTTCTCTTCCTTCTTCGGTGCGGGTGCGGCAGGCTTTACTGCGGCGGCCGCGGCGGCCTGCTTCTGCTGTTTCTCAAGAAGCGCCTGCTGTGCGGGACGTGCCGCAGAAGGCTGCTGTGGCTTCTGCACGGGAGTCTGCGATCCGGCAGGCTTAAAGCCCTGCGCCTCTCTTCTCATATTATCCAGTTTCTTTGCGAAGGGATTCTCCTGCGGACGTGCGCCGTAACCGTTATCAAAACGGCGGCCGCCCTGCTGGCCACCCTGGCGGTTATCTCTGCCGTCAGGTCTTTGCGGACGGTCAAAGCCGCCTCTCTGCCCCTGTTGCTGTACGGGGCGCTCGGGTTTCTTCGGCGGGATCTGCTCCAGCGGCTTATCCAGGCGTCTGGGCATCGGATATGCAGTCTTCAAGGGATCGGGCTTAGGAGCAACCTTTTCCTCTACCTTAGGTGCGGGCTTCTCCTCTGCCTTTACGGCAATCTTTTCCTCCGCCTTGGGCGCAGGCTTCTCCTCAGCCTTCACGGCGGGCTTTTCCTCTGCCTTGGGTGCGGGCTTCACCTCTGCCTTTACGGCAGCCTTTTCCTCCGCCTTGGGCGCAGACTTCACCTCTGCCTTTACGGCAACCTTTTCCTCCGCCTTGGGCGCAGACTTCACCTCTGCCTTTTCCGCAAGAGGCTTTTCCTCCGTTTTCTTCTCGGGAGCTGCCGCGGCGGGCTTTGCCTCGATAGCCTTTTCCTCCACCGCAGGCTTTTCGGCATGGATCTTCGCCACGCCCTTTACGTAATCATCCAAATTTTCGATCTGATTTGCCTTCGTGACCTTCTGGAAGAAGAGCGCAAATTCAACATCGTCGGCATTGGCGCCGCTTTTCTTTTCCATTCCCAGGTCCTTAAAGGCATCCAGCACGTCCTTCGATTTCATTGCGAAATCCTTGGAGAGCTGAGAGAGCTTCATCGTCTTTTTTGCCATATATATCACCGGTTTCCTTTGGGTGGAAACTTCCTTTCTGTATCGTTGTTTCGTGATGCCATGGCGGCATCGATTTCTCTGGCGAAGCCGTCGTCACAAACGCCGACGGCGGCGGGGGCATACGACTTACCGAGAAGTCTGCCAAGTGCCTCCGGATCCTGCGGGATCTCCCATAGATCCACGCCGTAAAACTCACATTTGCACCGAACCTTCTTTTTCGTTCCATCCGAGGCCCCCGAGCTTAAAAGCACGAGGCGAATGCCTCCGTGATCCTTCGCTCCCAGCGCCTTGCAAACGAGCGGCGTTCCTATGCAAAGCTTTCCTGCGCGCATGGCAAAACCAAGCATGCCGCACAGTCTTTGATTATTGTCCGATTGCACCTGTTAACTCCTCCTCCAGGCGAGCAAAAACCTCCTCGGGGATCTCGCATTCCAGCGAGGCTTCGAGGCGCCTGGCTTTTTTCGCTTTTTTCAAGCAGGCGGGATTCTTACAAAGATATGCACCTCTGCCGGACTTCTTGCCCGTAGCATCCAAAGTGATTTCACCCTCCGGCGTTCTTAAAACACGGATCAGCTGCATTTTAGGAAAATGCTCTGCGCATCCCGTGCACTTGCGAACGGGTTGCTTACGCGGCGTCAGCGTCTGTGCCATATCCTTTTCCCTCCTTGTCTTTTTTCAGAGAAATTTATGCCTTGATATCCACCTTCATACCGGTGAGCTTAGCCGCAAGCTTTGCATTCTGACCCTCGCGGCCGATCGCAAGCGAAAGCTGATCGGGAGCCACGGTAACGCGGCAGGTGCGCTCGCCATCCATCTCGGCGGAAATTACCTTCGCGGGAGAAAGCGCCTCGCAAACGAAGGCAACGGGATCCTCGCTGTACTGAATAATATCGATCTTCTCTTCTCCAAGCTCGGCAAGGATCGCGCCGATACGCATACCGTTCTTACCGATACAGGAGCCGATTGCATCTACGTTTTCATCTCTGGATTCCACGGCGATCTTCGTGCGGCTTCCCGCATCTCTTGCAACACTGCGGATCACGATCGTTCCATCCTGGATCTCGGGGATCTCAAGCTCGAAAAGACGCTTTACGAAATGGGGATGAACGCGAGAAAGCGTTACGAGAGGACCGCGGGTCTCTCCGCTCTTCACCTCGGAGATGAACACCTTCACACGGTCTCCAACCTCGTGCGTCTGGCCGGGGATCTGCTCTGCCTTCATAAGGGTTGCATAGCCCGTGCCGGTATCAAGAATAAGGTTGCCCGTGGTGGTATCCACCTTATCCACGATGGCCGTGATGATGGCTTCCTTCTTATCCTCGTATTCGCGCGTCTGTCTTTCTCTCTCGGCATCGCGGATGGCCTGAATGATCATCTGCTTTCCTGCCTGCGCGGAAAGGCGGCGGAAGGTCTTGGTCTTCAGCTCGGTCTCCACCGTTCCGCCAAGCTTATAGCGGCGGCTGATCGCCTTTGCATCCGAAAGGGAGATCTGATTTTTGGGATCCTCTACCTCTCCGTCTGCCACAACGGCTCTCTGCTGGAATACCTTCATGTCCTGCTTCACGGGATCGATCTGCACGCGCACAACCGTGGTCTGCCCAACCTCCTTGCGGCAAGCGTTTGCCAAGGCGGCCTCGATCTTCTCGATCATGTACTCCTTGGGAATTCCTTTTTCCTTTTCCAAAAGGTCCAGGGCTGTATAAAAATCCTGATTCATTTTTATGTCGCGTAAAAGCTACGCATTCCTTTCCTTATTATTCCTCAAAAAACAAAGTTGCAAGCCTTGAAATTTCAGCTTTTTCCAAAAGCAACTCTTCGCCCGCATCCTCCTTGATGCGAACGGCGCCGTTCTCCTCCAGCGAAAGAAGCGTTCCGCGCACAGCACGCTTTCCATCTTTAGACGAAAAAAGCTTAGCCTCCACGCGCGCTCCGAGAAAGGCCGTAATATGCTCTTCTGTGCGAAGCTCTCTTTCGATTCCGGGCGAGGAAACCTCCAGATAATAGAAGCCCTCGATCGGATCCGCTTCATCTAAGATGGGATCGATCGCACGATGCACGCGCTCGCAATCCTCGATCTGAATTCCCGCATCGCTGTCGATCGTGATCTCCAGATGATAATCCGCGCCGATCTTCGCATAGGTAATATCCCAAATGCGATAACCAAGCTCCGTGACCGTAGGCAAATTCGCCTCACGCTCCGTGTCCTTGACACTTTTTTTCATGCATTCTCTTCCTTTTTATATTAGATTGCCATTTTGATGAAACGTTCGGCGGCAAACCGTCGAACAAGAAATGAAGAGTGACTCGCAAGCCACTCTTCATCCTCTCTATTCTGTTCAATAACATTATACCATATTTTTTCAAAAAATCAAGTGTTTTTGCGAATTTAATGAAAAAAACGGCCAAATTAATCGTCCACAACGTCGTTGGGGCGTTTCCCAAGCCGTCTCGGGCTCTTCATGCGCAAGGATCTTCCTTTTTTGAGCTTGGAAATATCCACCAGCACTTTCTCGATCTCTCTTGTGATCTCAAGGCGCTGCTTTTCAAGCTCGCTCTGCCTCTGCCCGCGCTGAGCCTCTGTCAGCAGGCTGAGCTCTTGCTTGGCGTTTTCCTTCTTTTTCATACTGCATTCTCCTCCGGACTCTCTCGGATGCGATTCGCATCCGAGAGAGCCGCTTGATTATTTAAGCTGTGACATTATGCTCGGGTAATTGGCGTTTAAGTAGCTCCAAATCTTATCTCCGAACCAATGCCAAGTCAGAACGCCGATGCAGATCAGAGAAAGCGTGATCGCGAGAGACAGCATAGATACGTACCAGAAATCTCTCTTATCCGCCTGGGATACTGCGATCTTCATCTTTCGCTTCATATGCTTATGCGCCTTGATCGCATCCCGATTCATTGTCTTAATCTCCTGCTTCTGCAAGCGCTTTGCGGCGCCCTTCAGCTTCTGCTTACGAATGCGGCATTTCGTTTCCACGATGTCCGCATGTGCCGTAGCAACGCAGTCCAGATCGGCACGAAGCTTTTGCTTATCGCGGCGACTGAGATTCATCGAGTCGATCTTGCGAATATCCGAGCGAAGCTTCTTATGCCAGCGCTTCTTCTCGCGCATGAACGCCTTGTGCCAAGGCGTATCCACCCGGCCGGACGTCTTATAGGAATCATAGAGATATACCGATTGCAGGCTCACATTGATCTTATCGCGCTCCTCCAAGAGCTTCGCAAGCTTCTCGTACAGACGAGCCAGCTCTGCGCGATCCACGCGGCGATTCTTCGGCTTGATCTTTGATGCACGCAGACATGCGAAATAACGCTTATTATCCGCCTTTTCCATCTGCATTGCACGGCGCTTGCTCTTATAAAGCGCAGCCAATCTCTTTTTCGTTTCAAGCTTAATGCGCTGAGCATTTGCCTTCGTGCAGGAAAGATCGTTAAGTGCAAGCTCAAGATCGCGCTTTGCTTCCACGATCACCGCATCGTAACGTGCGGTAAGCATCTGCATATCCAGCTTCTTATATGCGCGGTTACGAGAAAGTCGCTCTCTTCTCGTAAGTGCCTTCGGGAAAATTCCCTTCGCTAAGTGCTTCTCGGGCACGGGTGCGAGCGTCTTGGTTTCAGGCGATTTCTGCTTTTTAAGCGCCTCGGCCTTTTCGCTCAAGCGAGCGCGATCTCTCTTATCCAGCTCGAGAAGGCCCATATACGAGTAGTGACGGGAAAGTCTTTCGTCTCTCTTTACCAGAGCATCCCATGCCTTGGCATCCTTGATTCTCTGCTTCTTTTCCTGCTTCTCCTCGTATTGCAGCTTTCTTTGCAGCTTTTCATTTTTCAGCTGGCCGGAAAGAGCCGCCTTGCGCAATGCCTTAAGATCGGTTTTCTGCACCTTGGCATTGATTTTATAGCGCTTGAACTCACGCTTCAGCTGTTCCTTTTCGCGCTTAAGCGCCGCTTTATCCAGTCGCTCCTGCAGCTTATTCACTGCCGCGCTCTGAGGCTTAGCCGTATAAGCACGCGCGTCCATTGGCTTCGACGTCTCACGCTTCCGCCCCTTCGCCTGTGCATCCTTTATAGGATCCGCCGAACGCTTCACACCATCCACGTGCTCCAGCTGTACATCCAGCCGCATCTGCGCCTTTTCTTGCGCAATATCTGCTTTTTCTACACGTCTTTGGAGCTTTTCTATCTTGGAATCGTACTTTTTCTGCAGAGCTTCATCGTTGCGCCGTGCAACCTTATCGGCATAGCGCGCCTCCGCATCCAAGCGTTTCTGTGCTTTTTCCTGCTTTTTAGATGCTTTGGCAACGGCCGCCTGCAGCTTTTGCGCCTTGCGGCTGAAAGGTGCGGCCTCCGAAGAAGCATCTGCGGCTCCAAGCTTATCTGCAACCGCTCTTGCCTCGACCGCCTCGGCTCTGTCAAAGAGTGCTGTCTCGTAAGCCTTCAGCTTTTCCTTGGCTTTTCCCTTCTTGGGAGCCAAAAGAAGTGCTTTCTGCTCGGAACGCATTGCCTTTTGTTCAAGAGCACGCGCATAAAGCTCGGTATCGCGAACAGAACGCTTTTCGATCTCGCTCTGCTTGAGCGCCCTTGCCTCCATGGCGATTTCTTTTCTTGCGGCAATTTCGTTTTTGCGCTGTGCGATCGCTTCTTCTCTCAAATAAGCGTTTTTCGCCTTCTTTGCGCGCTTGCTCTCCGCAGCCATAGCAGAGGCAAAGGCAAGCATTGCCGCCTGCGCTTCTCTGCGCTCTGCAGAGCGCTCGGCGTTTTCAACACGCTTCGAATTCTTCTCAACCTCAACAGAATCGGCTTTTCTTCTTGCCTTCTCTGCCTTGTATTCACTGATGAGAGATTTCTTATACGCGCGCTCCCACGCCTTTTTATTCTGCTTTTCAAGACGAGCGGCCTTCGCATTTTCATTCGCCGCGACTCTGCGCTCCTCGGAAACGAGAGCGATAGCCTCAGTCTCGGCCATCATGCGCTCCCATTCGCGAATATCTTTTTGCGTACGCTCTGTGGCTTGCTTTTCAGCAAGAGCCTCGCGTTTAACAACGGCGGCAGCCTGCTTTTGCTTCTTAAGAGCGGCCTTATCACGTCTTCTTGCCACGTCGGACGTAGCGGCAAGGGCAAGCATTTCGGCCTTCTCCTCGGAGGAAAGCTCCTTGGATTTCTCGGTCGCGCGCTTGGCGGCCTCCAGCGTTTTCAGCCTACGCTCGGCACGGATCGCCTCTTCCTCTGCGCGGCCAACCTCCAGAAGTGCGGCCTTGCGCTCCTTGCGCGTTGCCCGTTCGCCCTCAAGCTCGCGCACCTTGGCACGCGCGGACTCCTCCTTCAGAAGAGCTGTCTCATACAGCTTCTCAGCTTCCGTGATCTCTTTACCGATGTACTCAACCCGTGCCGGCTTACCGAGAACGGATGCCAGCACCGCATCATCCTTAGACCTCTTGTTCTTCTTTGCATCTGCGGCAAAGGCGGCGGCAAATGCAAGCATAGCGGCATTCGCTTCCTTATGCTGCTCACTTTGCTCGGCCTTTGCGATCTTTTTCGCCTTCAGATCCGCTGCGGCTCTTCTTGCATTTTCTGCTCTTGCTTCCTCAAGAAGAGCGGCCTTGTAAGCCTTCTTAAGAGCCTTCTCATCCGCTCTCTGACGTGCCAGGCGCAAAGCGTTCTGCTTTGCGGCGATCGCGGCCTGCTCAGAGGCATGCGCCTCGGCTTCCCTGTACAGATATTCGATCTCAAGGGAATCCTCACGCGCTTCGATCGCTTCGGCCAGCTTCTTCTCGGCCAAAGCCTCCTTCTCGGCGGCTTTTTCGATCTTTTTCTTCAAAAGCTCGGCCTTGCGCGCGTCCTTCTCCTCTGTCGAAAGCGCAGTAGCAAGTGCAAGAAGCTCAGCCTTCTGCTCTGCCTTGAGAGCTTTGGACTTTTCTGCTGCAAGCTTTGCCTTTTCGAGCATTTCCTTCTTGGAGCTTGCGCGCTCTGCCTCTGCCTTGGCATCAAGATACGCTTCGCGAGCGGCCTTGACCTCATTCTTCTTTTCGATCTTACGATCCAGAAGAGCCAACTCGTTCTTAGCGGCGGCAATACATTTTGCTTCTGCCTCCTCGAATCGGCGATTGGCCTCGACGATCGCGGCATCCAGCCTACGAGTCTCACGCACGGCAGATGCCATGCGTGCCTCGGCACTCCTTTGCTTTTTATCCTTAACGGACTTTCTCTTTTCAACAGCCTTAAAGGCGGCGGCAAATGCAAGCATAGCGGCGCTCGCCTCTTTATGCTCCTCAGCGAGTGCTTTTTCGGCAAGGCGCTTTTCCTTCACGCCATCTGCCACCTTAGCGGCACGCTCTGCCTTGATCTGCTCGGTCAAAGCCTCCTCGTATGCCTTGTGCAATTCCTTTTTGGCATTCTTTTGCACACGTCGGTCGGCATTCTTTTTTGCAAGAAGCTCTGCTCTTTCTCTCGCCTCGCTTGCCACCTGTGCGCGAAGCATTGCTTCCGCTTCTGCCTCCACCTCGGCCTGCATGCGATGCTCCGAATAACGCTCTATATCGCTCAGAAGTCTGTCAGCCTCTGCTTCTTCGCGTGCGGCAAAAGCGGCGATCTGCTTTTTCAGCAATGCAGTCTGCTCAGCGAATTGCTTTGCCTCCTGCTTTGCCAAGCGCTTCTCCTTCTGTTCCGCGGCATCCGCGGCCAGAACGAGCTCGATCATCTTCACTTTTTCCTCACGGCTCATCACCTTGGATTTTGCGAGCGCATACTTCGCGCAATACAGATCATCCAAGCGAT
The DNA here is from genome assembly GCA_045630385.1 of Eubacteriales bacterium. Taxonomy (GTDB): domain Bacteria; phylum Bacillota; class Clostridia; order Oscillospirales; family CAG-272; genus UBA1740. The sequence continues at coordinate 22,465 of JAZQTA010000017.1, forward strand.
CCTCGGCACGGTCGGCCTCTGCCTTCAGGCGCTTCGCCTCCTTGCGAGCAGCCTTTTGCTCTGCCTTAGTGAGATTCTTTACGTACAACTCCTCCGCACGCTTCTGCGCATCAGCCACAGCCTTTGCCGAGCGTTCGCTTTGGCGTTCTGCCGCCTTGATAGCAGCATCGAGCTTTTCCAGCTCGGACGTAGACATTCTCTTGTTTTCAGCACGATCCGATGCGGTGAGCGTACCGGAAAGAGCAAGCATAGCGGCATTTGCATCCTTATGCGACTTGGAGCTTCGCTTCTCGGCATCACGCTGTTCTCTTGCGTTTTCGGCCGCGGCTCTTCTTTCCACCGCACGAGACTCCTCGTAAAGCGCCTGCTCATAAGCCTTATGCAAAGCCTTTTTCTCTGCTTTTCTTTCGGAAAGCTTATCGGCTTTTTCCTTTGCCTTCTGCGCGCTAACGGCGGCAACCCGTGCCTCCGCCTCGGTAGCGGCTACGTGTCTTTCGTAGCGATCGATATTGCGCTCATATCGCTTCTCGAAACGAATCGTTGCCTGCTCCTCCTTGCGGGCGGCGGCGGCAACACGCTTCTTCAAGCGTTCCAGAAGCTTTTCATCATCCTTCTCGACAGCGGCAACCGCCAAAGAAAGGATCTCGGTTTTTTCATTTGCGGCAAGCGCTTTTGATTTATTAACGGCTTCTTGCGCGGCGCGAAGGATATTCAGCTTCTCCTCTGCATCGCTTGCGATGCTTGCGGCTCTTTCAGCGCTCATGCGAGCGGCATCCAGGGCAACGGGCGTAGCCTTCTCCTCGGTCAGCGTGAGAAGCACCTCATCCGCATTGCGAACGGAAAGCGTTGCACGATCGTAGCGGCGCTGTGCATTATAAACAGCGATTCCCAGCTTTCTCTTATCACTGCCGGAAAGGGGCATCCCCTTGCTCTTTTTATACTCCGCATTCGTGGCATCAACCAAGGCAAGCATTGCTGCTTTTGCATCCTGCTGCTCAATCGCCGCGATCCTTGCGCGCTCATATTTTGCGGCAAGCGCATCGGCGGCAAGTCTTGCGCTTTCGGCTTTTGCATTCTCTCGAAGCGCCTCGCTGTATGCGGCAAGTGCCTTTGCATCCTCGCTATCGGCGCTGAGCATTGCTTTCATTTCACTTGCCAGCGCCGCCTTCTCTTCGATTCTGCGAGCCTCCTGCTCTGCCTTTACCAGGTGAGCATCCAAGGCATCCATACTGCTTTGATCCTTCGCAGAAGCGCGATCGGCTCTCTTCTGATTTTTCTTCTGTTCCTTTTCAGAAATAGCGTCGATCGCCTTTTCGGAAGCAAGAGCTCTTGCCTCTGCGGCTTCCAAGCCCTTTTCCAAGCTCTGCTCAAAGCGAGCAACGTCGCGCTCATCTCTCGCGGATTCCTTCAAGAGCGCAAGAGCGGCAGCTTTTTCTCTCTCGTCATCGGATTCGGCTCGAAGCGCTGCAGCCATGTCGGCCGCGATCTCTGCCTTCTTTTCCTCAGCAAGAGCCTCTGCCTCTACCTCGGCAAGATGCTTATCCATATCGGAGGCAAGTTTTTTCTCTTGCGCCAAAGCATACGCCGCGATCTCTTCATTTTCTTTTGCGATCCGCGCTTGCTTGAGCATGGTGTCATTCTCACGAAGGAATGCGCCCATAGCGGCGCGCTCCTCGTCCTCTTGCTCACCGTACGCTCTGATCTCATCCTTTACGTAACGCTTATCCAGTGCGGCGAGACGCTTTTCCTCCTCCGCAAGCGCACGTACCTCAGCCTTTTCGCGAAGCGCGGCCAGCTTAGCAATGCGTTCCTGTTCTCTTTCTTCGGCTTTCGCATCCCGACGCTCCAGAAGCGCAAAATCCTTTACATCCTTTGCTTCCTTGTCGTCAATACGCTTCTGCTGTTCTGCAAGCTCACGTTCCTTGGCCTTTTCGCGAAGCGCGTATGCCTTCTCGGCGGCATTCTCAGCGGCTTTTTCGGCAGCCAGCGCTCTTGCTTCCGCCTTCTCTTTGCTCTTTTCAAGAAGTGCGATCCGTTTCTTTTCCTTTTCCAAAGCGCGCTCTGCAGCCTTCGCTTCCTGCTTCGCGACCGCCTCAACCATACGGCTGAACTCTTCTTGATATTTCTTTTCTGCCTCTTGATCGGTGGCAAGCATTGCCAGCGCCAGCATTTCCTTCTTGCGCGCGGCAGAGAGAGTCTTAGCCTTAGCGGCTGCCTCCTTTGCGGCGTACATTTGGTTCAAACGGCGTTCCGCATCTTCCGCCTCTTCCTCAAGGCGATCCAGCTCAGCGGAAATTTCTGCGGCGTGTTGAATGCGCTTCGCCTCTTGTGCAATATGTTGCTCGTTAAGCTTTACCTGTTTCTCGTAAATTTGTCTCAGGCTCTCCGCCTCGGCGGTATCCTGTGCCGCATTCAAGGATTCCAGCTCTGCGGAAAGCTCTGCGGCGCGTGCCGCACGCTTTGCGGCGGCGGCAATATCAGCCTCCGTATATTTTTCCTGCTGTGCATAGATCTTACGCAAGCGCTCTATCTCTGCGGCATTGTCTGCCGCATTGAGCGTATCCAGCTTTTCGGAAAGCTCTGCAACAAGGCGCTCGCGCTTTGCCGCATCCAAAATGTCAGCCTCCACGCGTTTTGCCTGTTCATCGTATATGCGATTGATCTCTTCCAAGGAGGCGGCATACTCTCTTGCGGCAGCATCGTATTCTCTTTGCGCAAGAAGAGCATTTTCCTCCAAGCGGCGCACGTGCTCAGCAATATCATCGGATTCCATTCCGGTCATATAGCTGCTCAAAGCACGCTCTTCCAGCTCCTCCTCGAAGGCAAGCGTCTTCTGCGTGAGCTGACTGTGCTCGGCCTCTACACGCGCCAAATTCTTATAACGGCGAAGCAAACGCTCCTTTTCTGCAATGTCCGCCGTCTTATCCAAAGCATCCAGCTTTTTCGTGATCTCAGACCTTGTCTGTATGCGCGCTTCTTCGTCGGCAAGAATCTCCTCTACGGTATGAGTCTGCGCTTCACGCACGCGGAGCAAACGTTTCTCATTCTTCTCTTCGTCGCTCTCCTCGTTCTCATCCTCTTCCTGAAGGTCATCCATCATGGAAATATAGGAATCGGCCGCCTTCTGCAGATCCGAAGACTTCTTCTTTTCGGCTCTGCGCGCATCCTCTGCCAGTGCCGCACGCAGCTCCTCTTCGGCATACCTTTCGCGTTTTGAAAGTGTCTTCTCCTCCGCGCCGGCAATCTCTTCCTCTTCACCCTCGAAAGGAATCCAATCTTCAGGGGCGCTTTCGGAACGAAGATCATGCGCTTGTGCTTCCTCCGCCTTTTCAGCTTCAAATGCGGTTTCCGCTTCTTCGGCATTATATGCTTCCTCGGCAACCTTCTCGGGCTTCTTTGCATCTGCCGCAATTGCCGCCGCAAGCTCCTCCTCGGCGTATGCACGCTTTCTTTTCTCGCGTCTCTGTGCGAGAGAAAGCTTCTCTGCCTTCTCGGGCTTTCTTCT
>JAZQTA010000018.1:0-7496 GCA_045630385.1 Eubacteriales bacterium
ACGGTGCGATCGGTGCTGTCGCCAAAGAGCGTAGCGCTCGTAAAGCCCTCCAGCGGCGAACCGCCTTCGTCGCAAAGCGCAATCTTCATTCCGCCGGCGCAGGAGCTTGCGAAGTTGACCGAAAGGCGCTCTCCTGTCACGGTGATCGGCTTAGTTAAAATTTCAGCTCCCTTGTAAGAGCCAAACCAGGAGTAAAATCCGTCCAGACGAATGGTGTAGCGACGGAAATTGGCATTTTTCATTCGGTAATTTTCGATGGCGTAGATGGAGATCTCGTTGGAAGCCCCCTCTTCCTCTGCCGCAGTTTCAACAATTCCGTGCGCGGTGTAGCAGTTGCCGTATCGCCAGTTGTTTCTTGCCTCGGGCCCGGGGGTCAAAAGCGCCTCGTCGCGGCGGTTAAAGGTGTAGCCGTCGCTTGACGTCATGAAAAGGCAGTCCGTGATCGCCGTACCGGTGCGGCCGTATTTTTTCACGGTTGCGGCTCTCTGATCTGCAAGCGGCATATCCTCAAAGCTTTCATATTCATCCTTGCGGTCGGTATAGCGAACGGGGAAGCCGATAAACGTCCCCTTGGCGCGATAGTATTTTTCAATTTGGTTGGTGTAAAGCGGCGTTTCCTCCTGCCCCTCTTCAAACCGAATGCATCCGTGCGTTGTGAATTCCTTGAAATCTTTGCTCGTTGCAAGGCGCACGTCGCGCACGTCATCGCTCTTTATAATATCATCCTGCGCCTCCTTGGGCTTTCCCACGGGGTGGAATGCGCGGAAGTAGAGGAAGTATTGCTCGGTTTCTTCATCCCAGAATGCGAGATTGAAGGAATCAAACGAGCCGTATAGGGGAAGCGCCGCACCTTCCCTGAAAACATATCCGTCCGCACTCAAATAACAGCGCAAAAAGGCTTTTCCATCCTTGTATTCCGCGGCAAGCGCCTTAAATTTCTCGTTTTCGGGGCAAGCGGGATTGTTATCGTAAAAAACGGAGAAGTTGTCGATTTCTTTCTCTCTCATAAATACAATGTTATTGTATGTAGCGCCATTGTATTCATAATGTCCGATGTTCGGCTTTTTAAAGGTGATTCCGTCGCGGCTCTCCGCCACGCAGATCACGTTCGTGCCACCGCCGTTGTTCGGCGCGTTCTCTGTGATAATAATTTTTTCCGTAGCCGCGCGGTAATAAAGACGGATCGTGTCGCCGACGCGCACGGTGCAGCCATAGCCGTTATGCACGCCCTCCCACTCATCGTCGCAAAGAAGCGCGATATTCTTTTTCTCTGGCTTGTGGGGGAAAAGAAGCAGATTTTCTTCCTTCTCGATAAGCTTTTTATCCCAGCAAAGGAAGCGGTCAATCTTTTTAGTCATATGGCGTATCTCCTTAATTCATTTTTTACAGTATATCACAAGTTTTTTTGCTTTTCAATATTCCTGTGGGACATAAAATTGAAAAAGATGTCCCATTATTAAAGTCCACCGGCGCATAGAACGGAATCTTTTATTAAAAAATAAGAATTATGCAAAAAACACTTGCTTTTTTTCTTTTTTTCGTATATAATATATGCATGCAGTGAGAAAAGAAAAAGCAAACAGACATATCTTAAGAGAGATCGCGGTCGGTGCGAGCGGTCGATAGCGTTTGCCCTTCCGCTTTTTGAGCATTCGGTGAAAGCCGAGGGCTTGCCTCCTTATCGGCTGTGAAGTGGCAGATATTTTCTGCAATTTGGGTGGCACCACGGAGAGTCTTCGTCCCATGCTCGGGCGGAGGACTCTTTTTTTATTTTATAAATAATTTTAAGGAGATAAATACCAATGATTGACATTCGTTTTTTGCGTGAAAATCCCGAGGTCGTAAAGCAGAACATCAAGAATAAGTTTCAGGATGATAAGCTTCCTCTCGTGGATGAGGTAATTATGCTGGACGAGGAGCTTCGCTTGAATAAGAAGAGAGCGGATGATCTTCGTGCCAACCGTAATAAGCTTTCCAAGTCCATCGGCGCGCTGATGGGGCAGAAGAAGCTCGAGGAAGCAGAGGCTGTAAAGAAAGAGGTTGCCAAGCAGGCGGCCGAGCTTGCCGCATGCGAGCAGAAGGAAGCCGAGCTTGAAGAGCGCGTGAAGACCATTATGATGACGATCCCGAACATCATCGATCCCTCCGTTCCGATCGGTAAGGACGATAGCGAGAACGTTGAGGTAGAGAAGTTCGGCGAGCCCGTCGTTCCGGATTTTGATATTCCTTATCACACCGAGATCATGGAGCGCTTCTGCGGTATTGACTTTGAGTCTGCGCGCCGCGTTGCGGGTAACGGCTTCTATTATCTGATGGGTGATATCGCGCGTCTGCATTCTGCCGTGATCTCTTATGCAAGAGATTTCATGATCGACAGAGGCTTTACCTATTGCGTGCCCCCCTTCATGATCCGCTCCAACGTGGTAACCGGCGTTATGTCCTTTGCAGAGATGGATGCCATGATGTATAAGATCGAGGGCGAGGATCTTTATCTGATCGGTACCTCCGAGCACTCTATGATCGGTAAATTTATTGATCAGATCGTCCCCGAGGCAGAGCTGCCTTATACGCTGACCTCCTATTCTCCTTGCTTCCGTAAAGAAAAGGGAGCGCACGGTCTTGAGGAGCGCGGCGTTTACCGTATTCACCAGTTCGAGAAGCAGGAAATGATCGTTGTCTGCAAGCCCGAGGAATCTCCCATGTGGTTTGATAAGCTTTGGAAGAACACCGTAGATCTTTTCCGTTCCATGGATATTCCCGTAAGAACTCTTGAGTGCTGCTCGGGTGACCTTGCGGATCTTAAGGTGAAGAGCGTGGACGTTGAGGCATGGTCTCCCCGTCAGAAGAAGTATTTCGAGGTTGGCTCCTGCTCGAACCTCGGTGATGCACAGGCGAGAAGACTTCGCATCCGCGTAAAAGCAGGCGAGGATAAGCCTTACCTTGCGCATACCTTGAATAACACCGTGGTTGCGCCTCCCCGTATGCTGATCGCATTCCTTGAAAATAACCTGAATGCAGACGGTAGCGTGAATATCCCCGTGGCGCTTCGTCCTTATATGGGCGGCATGGAGAAGCTCGTTCCCAAGAAATGAGTTGCGCGGCCGCTTTGATCCTCGTCGGTGCATCGGGTGTGGGGAAGAATACGGTTGCCGAAATTCTTCTCTCGATGGAGGGCTCTCCCTTCACCTATACCCGATCGCTGACAACGCGTGAGGTGCGCGGCACGTTTTCCGATGAGTATCTGTACGTATCGGAAGAAGAATTTCTTTCCCGCGTAAGCGGTGGGAAGATGCTGGAATACACCTGCTATGGCGGAAAATTTTACGGAACTCCGGTGTCCGAGGTGGAAAGAGCGAGGCTGGAAGGGAAGATTCCTTTGATGATCCTGGATATCAACGGCGTGGAAAGCATTCGCCGCGATCATCCCGAGCTTCCGATCTATGCGGTGTATCTCTATGCCGATCCGTCGGAGATCCGCCGCCGCCTTGAAACGCGCGATCTTTTGGACGGTAGCGAAGAAAACCGCGCAAAGATCCAAAAGCGTCTTGCAAATAACCGCGAGGATTTTCGTTCGCTTGCGGATGGGCGCTATTGTTATTTCGATGCATTCGTTGAAAACAGGGATATTACCGAATGTGCGCATTCTGTTTTAAAGCTGTATGAGGCCTTAGGCACGTGCAGAGAAGCGGAGGCGGCGCTCATGCGGGCGCTGTTTGAAAAAATGTCGCATGCAGAATTTTAAAAACAAAAGCTCCGTCATCCCGAAATATAAGAAAAAGGCAGTGCAAGCTTTCAGCCGCACTGCCTTTTTTTCATCCCTTCCATGCATGAGGGGGCAGGGAATTTAAAAGGAAAAAAAGCTCCGTTTTCGGGATATGCGTTTTTCGCACGCTATTATTTGAATGACGGAGCGTGTGTTTCGTTATTTGCAAAGGTGTTCGGGCCGGGATTGGAAAGCGAGAAATACATCTTTGCGGCTTGTGTGGTTCCGAAATCTCGGTTAGAGCCGGTTTCTTGCACCTTATTGAAGGCATCGCGGAACATCTGATTGTGTGCTTCCTCGCGGTTGAGCAGGAAATCTATGGTTTCTCTGACCTTCTTGTCCTCGATCTGCCGATACAGATATTGGTAAACGACCTTGGCTCTCTGCTCGGATGCAATGTTGGAAAGCAGATCGGCGCATAAGTCACCTGTAACGGTCACGTAATCCGCATTCCAGGAATATCCCGAGGAATTGATGAGTCCGGGATTCAGTCCGAGCAAAACGTGTGTCTGGATCTCGCCTGCTTGGATCTTGGTTGCATCTACATCGTGGCCGTTCAGCATATTGATGGTCTGTGCCACCATTTCCATGTGCCCCAGCTCCTCTGCCGCAATATCGAGAAATAGATCCTTTATCTCGGGGTCCTTGATTCTGAAGCTTTGGGACATATATTGCAGAGCCGCCTTTAATTCTCCGTTTCCGCCGCCAAGCTGTTCTTGGAGCAAAACGGCATACTGCGGATTCGGTCTTTCAACCTCCACGGGATGGAATAGCTGTTTTTCGTGCTTGAACATATTTACCTCCGTTTTTTTTGTTTTCACGGTTAGTATTTGCGAATATAACGGAAAATATGCCCTTGACGTGGATGTATGGCAAGCAAATGCCCATCTTATACGTATGCCTTTTTCTCTATATTAACGAGCCAATCCGCTGTATTTGCGAATTGGCTCGTTTTTTATGGGTATCGTTTTTTGCTTTTATTTCATATTATTTGATCGAAATATTGATTTTGCCTGTGTCAACGTTAATATTGCAAGTACCGCCCGAGGGATCGCTTTGGGGAACGGTCACCTTGCCCGTAGAGCTTTTGGCATTAAATATTTTGGGGGAAAGAAGTGTACCCAGCACGTCACCCGTGCTAACGTCCGCGCGGATCAGAGGCGCATCGCATCCGCTGAAAATGATATCGCCGGTGGAGGCGGCGGCGTCAATGGTGCTCTGTAGGATACAGCCTGTAAGCTTTGCATCGCCCGTGGAGCATTCCACCTTCAGAGAATTGCCCTTCAGATCGGTAATGGAAATATCTCCGGTGGAGGTTTTAATGTCCGCGAGGGTTTTTGTATTGATTTTTGTAAGGTGGATTTTCGAGGTACTTCCGTCGATGGAAAGGCTGTCTGCCGAAATGGCGTTTGCGGTGATGCTTCCGGTGTCGGTCGAGATCTCAAACGAGCTTCCCGCGGATATATTTTCAAGCGTAGCCGTTCCTGTACTGCCCTTGAGCTTCACCGTGTCGGTTATCGTGAGATTTTCAATACGGAGATCACCTGTCGATCTTTCTGCTATAAAGCTTGCGGCTTTCATATCCTTTGCGGTGATCGCTCCGGTGGAGGTCTTGATCCTGCACGTATCTTTCGCGCTTGCATAAAGCGCGATATCACCCGTGGACGCGGTTAAGCTTATGCTTTCAAAGGTAAAGGCATTGTCCACCGTGATATCTCCCGTATCCGTCTTTAACGTCAGCGCATCGTATTCGCTTGCGGGGAGATATAAGGTGATCGGCTGTACCTTTGAAAAGATGGTGATATGATCATACCAATGCTTCTTCGGCGCTTGCAGCTTGAGCGTTCCGCTTTCCACCGTGAAGGTGTGCGGCAGCTTTGCGCGTTCGGTGATCACGAGCGTGCATTTTCCGTCCGTTGCGGGCAAAAGCGAGAGCTTGGCTTCATCGAGATCCGCTACGATCGAGGAAAAATCATCTTCGATCACCTCGGTTCTCGTTACGTAAGAATGAAAATCAAAGCTTCCGTTTTGATAGAATGCAAATCCGAAGAACGCACCGCCGAGAATGAGTGCTATAACGGCAATAACAAGTAAAGGCTTCATCGAATGGACTCCTTTCTGATCAGACAAAATTTAATAAAGCGGCAGATCTCTTTGTATGCCTTTAGAATATAGCCGCAAAGGCATAACAAGCCCTTCGTTCCGTGGAGCGCGGCGTAATATCCGAACACGGCGAGTGCAAAGAGCGCAAGTCCCGCGCCGCACAGAAGCAGACCGAGCATAATATTTTGCTCGATGAACAGAACGAGCACGCCGCCCGCAATACCGCCAAGTGCGCCGGCGGCAAAGGAAACCTCCACCGCCCAAAGCGTTATAATTAAGGAAAAAAACACGGCAAGGAAGGTAAAAAGCACCGCAAATGCGACGGCGATCAAGGAAAAGGCCGCCGCAAGCAGCGATATCCAGATCGGAGATCCTATAATGATCAGCGCAGTTACGAATGCAGAGCGCGAGTTGCTCACGCGGGCGCGCGCTAACGTTAAAATCGGCATATCCGAGAGGATCTGCGTTGCCGCCATCGCAGGCGTACCGATCCTTTTAACGGCATCTGCCTCGGAAAGTCCGTCCTCCATACGGTCGTCGATCATTTCAGAGTAATAATCCATAGATCGCTTTTGATCCGAATACGGAAGGTCCGAAAGCCGTATGCGAAGCTCTTTTAAAAACTGTTGTTTCGTCATCTCTTCTTGTTCTCCTCCTTGCAAACAAATTGGTAAATGGAAAGAAGCTCCTTCCATTCATTCTTAAATTCTTCGATTCTGGCAAGTCCCATACGCGTGATGCGATAATATTTTCGTAGTCTGCCGTTATGCTCCACGCTATAAACCGTGAGCAGGCTCGCCGCCTCCAAGCGCCTTAAGATCGGATATAGTGTCGATTCCGAAATATCAACGCAAGCGCCGAGATCCTTGATGATCTGATATCCGTAGGAATCCCGATCCTTGATCGCGGCAAGAACGAGTACGTCAAGAAGCCCTCGCTTCAGCTGAATATCCATTCGCATGCCTCCCTTCGTATAATACTATACCACGCATAGTATAGATTTGTCAAGTGTTTTTTTGAAAAAGTTGAAGGGAAGATCCCTTGCGCCTAAAGGCGCAAAAAAATAGCCGTTCGCGCAAAGTCTATCCGCTCTGCTTGGGATTTTGCGGAATGCGGTTGAAAAAGAACGAAGAATATGGTATAATAAGGTATCGAAATTCAGGAGGTAATCATGCTTACCTACACATACATACAGGAAGGAAAATTCGGGCTGGTTGAGAAACCAAAGCCACAGGTGCTGCACGAGAGGGATGCGATCGTCAAGGTCACGTTTGCGAGCATCTGCTCGAGCGACCTGCACATCAAGCACGGCAGCGTGCCGAGAGCGGTGGAAGGAATCACGGTCGGTCACGAGATGGTCGGCGTCGTGGAAGAGGTCGGCTCTGCGGTCAAGCACGTAAAGCCCGGCGATAGAGTCACGGTAAACGTGGAGACCTTCTGCGGCGAGTGCTTCTTCTGCAAGAAGGGATTTGTCAACAACTGTACCGACAAAAACGGCGGTTGGGCGCTTGGATGCCGCATCGATGGCGGTCAGGCGGAGTACGTTCGCGTTCCGTTCGCCGATCAAGGACTCAACAAAATTCCCGATACTGTGACCGATAGACAAGCTTTGCTTGTGGGCGATGTTCTT
>JAZQTA010000019.1:0-8883 GCA_045630385.1 Eubacteriales bacterium
GAACGTATTCAGCTAAAAACAAAACTGACACCGTACGAAAAACGATGTCAGTTTCGAGAAATAACGAGCTTTTAAGAGCAAACCAAAGCTATTCTACGAAAAGTTTTTTTATTTCGTGTCCATCGCCTTGGGTTCACTCCAGTTTTTATACCCTGTATGCTCTTTTTTTATATTGTGTTTTAAATTCTTGCTTTGATCATTGCGTTGATCTTTTCGCGGATGGCTTCTATGGTGTCGATATCCTGTGCGCAGGTATCGAAATGGAGCTCCTTGCCGAAGACTTGCTCGATGGCGGAAACGACCTCGGCGTGCGAATAGAGGCTCTCGCAAAGCTGCATGGCGCGAATGTCCTGGAGTGCCTCCTGCATGATAACGGCGCGGATGGATTCGTAGGCGGTGCCATTCATGGCGGGGTAGAGCGTGAAGGAGTCACCGGCGGATACCCAGTTCTGCGCGCTTTGATCCACGTAGGGAAGCGTGAAGCCGCCGCAGTCACCGCCGCCGTAGTAGTTGATGCCCCAGTGAAGGAAGCCGTGCACGTTGAATTTAAACATTTGCATGCCGAGCGAGCGGGTAACGGGGGAGGACTGTGCGATAAAGCGGTTGGAAAACTTTTCCGTTGGTCCGCAGCAGTAGTAGGTCCAAAGGTTTTTCACTCCGAGCGAGATAAAGTGCTCCACGTGCGGCGTTTCGGGTGAGGGGTTTTTGATCAGTCCCTCGTGGTAGTAGGCCGCGATCGCTTCGCTCGTGCCGTAGATCGCATCCACGCCCTCGTAAGGATCGATGAGATCCGCAATGGTGGCTCTTGCCGCGCGGAAGTTTTCGATTTTATCTGCGGCAGGCTCGTCTGCCACGTGGAAGATCAGGCGGCTGTCGTCATCGTATTTTTTCATATAGCGGATGATGGAGGAAAGAAGCGTGCGCAGAGCCGCCGTTGCCTCGGGATCGGTGGCACGTATACCGCGCAGGTTCTTTTTTTCGCCGTTATCGTAATAGGGGAGGTTTACCACGTGTGCGCAGTCTCCTGCCGTGAAGAGGTGTGAGATCTCGATCCTTTTATAGCCGATGCGGTTTGCCATCGCAATATAACGCTTGAAGCGCGAGAGATCCGCGCGGTATTTGCAGGGCGCGGTTTTGTGCAGGCGAACGAGCGCGATCGGAGTAAAGAGCGTGTTCATGCCCTCTTTTCTTGCCAGCGTCAGATAGTTCTCCATGATCTGCCAATGCTTCTCGGAATAATCGGGGATCTCATAGTAGCCCGAAATGCACTGGTGATAGAAAAACTGCGTGTAAAGCACCTTTTCCTCGGGAAGCGCGGCGGCAAGGATATCTACGGTATAGGCTTCGGATGCGACCTTAGCGCCGTCCTTATTTCTGATGATATCCACCGTCAAGGTCTGCTCGCCCGAGAGCTCGCAATCCTCGGGAATTTCAATATCGATCCAGATGCTGTTGAGGATATCCGAGGCGGAAACGAATTTGTCCGCCACGCCGAGCGGCGTGAGAATATCGGGGAAGAGGCCGGGCTTCGTGCGCAGATAGTTTTTATCCTCTCTCGTGGAGGGGGTGCCGACGCAGGGCTTCTGCACGCCCACGTTTCTGACGGCAAAGAGCTTTGCATAGGGAGCAAGCACGCCCGAGATCTCGGGATGATAGAGCACCCATTCGCGCTTTTCGACCTCGTCCATTTTATAGGTGTAGATCAGCTGGAAGCTTACGCGCTCGCCGCGCAGGGCGCTGATCCTTTTTCTTTCCTTGAATTCCGAAATATCCTGATCTGCAAACGGTTTTTCCAAGGCGGAAACGGCTTTTGTCAAAAGCATGATTTTCTCTCCTTATTTCGTTTAATGTAAACTAATGTTTTCTTAATTTGCAACTCTGTATTTGTTTTTACGATCCAGCGTCATTCTGAAATCGATCTCGTATGCGGGCGGATACTTCTCCCAAACCTCGTCAAGAAGATACTCCCGCGCCTCGTCGCTGATCTCCTTGATGCCTCTTTCCTTCATGAGCTTTCTTGCCATGAATTCAAACCAGACGTTGGAAAGAGAGGTTTCTCCCTCTGCGATCGAATAGTGGCTTTCCGCGAAGAAGGCTTCGAGATAATCCAGCTTATCGAGGGCGCAGGCCGCACCCGAAACCGTGATCTTGATGCGGTCCACCGCCTTGCAGTGCGCGGGAAGCGTTTCATAAATATCCCAGATCTTCTGATAATTTTTCTGCAGATTTAAGAAGCGCAGATATTCCGAAACGATGCTGAAATCGTCAAACGCGCCGTCCATGGCAAGCGCCTTGTCGTAATACTGCTCGGCAAGCTCCATATTGCCCGCATCCTTTTCCAGCACGGCGAGGTTGCGGTATGCCCACATATTCGGTGCGGCGGCGATCGATGCGAGGAAGGCCTCTCTTGCGCACTCGGTCTGTGCGTTGACCTCCGCTTCGTCCTCGTACGCCACGTTCGAAAGCTTTTCCACCGTTCCGTATTCGTATGCGGCCGTTCCGAACTGGAAGAGCGAGAACCAGTTGCGGTTCTTTTGCTCCTTCACGCTGTCGCGCAGAAGGCGAACCCACGGCTTCGCCGTCATGTAGGATACAGGAAGCGCCTTCACGTCGGGCGCGGAGAGCGAGCCCTTCGTGAGAAGCTCTTGCCAGATCTTTTCCTCTGCGCCGATGCGGCTTTCGGGGAAGAAAAGGTTTTTCGGCGCGGTGCCGTCCGTTTCCTTTTCCATTCTCTGAATTTCAAGCGCACCGAAGCCCGAGGCAAGGTGCAAAAGATCCTTTTCGGTTACGGGGGTATCCGCCAGCGCGCAGAATTTCTTGTGGATCTCGTTGATATCCTTCTCGCTCATTCTCTCCGAGATCTTGCCGTCGAAATATGCCACGGCGCTGTCGTAGTTTTTGTCATGCAGCTTTTCCTTGTCCAGCATCACGCCGCCGAAGCACTGCGTCCACTCCATCGTGGAGCGCTTCGGGAAGATCATGTCGTGGATCTGCGAGGGAGCAACGCCTGCTTGCAGCTCGGCGTAATAGCCCGTGCCCTTTCCGTCGGAAAGGTATTCCTGCCAATGGCGGCCTGCGCCGTGCTCGCCCCAGCAGAAGAGTTTCTTGTAGTAAAGCGGCGCGGTGGAGCGCTCGTAGAAAACGAGGCCGTCATCGTAAGCGGCGCTTTCCCAGGTGGATTCGCCGTCATTGTTTTTCTGAATAAAGTAGTCGAAGGAGCGGGATGCATTCTTCGGATAGGTGGCATCCACGCCGGGCATCGCGTCGATGCGGGGCAGAGCCTCGTAATTTAACTCACCGTTGATAAAGGAGATGATGTTCTTGTTGGAGGAAAGCACGCGCGTGTTGGGATCGATCGGCACGGCAATGTTCGTCCACCAATATACGGTGGTGTCGCGGTCGAAGGGGTTCACGAGGCGCACGTGCGAATAGAGATGGCGCGAGCCCTCGGGCAGATGAAAGTCGATCTGCCAGAAAATGGACTTGTTGCGCTCGAATTCGTAGATGCGGAGGAAATCGTTGCCCTCGCCGTCTTGCAAAACGGCGGTGTAAACGTTGTCGCAGGTGGTGTAGCAATGGCCGAAGTTGCCGACGTTCCATTCGATACCGCCCGAAAGCCAAGCGTTGCGGTTGGCAAGGTTGCCGGGCTTGATAACGGGGTTGGCAAACAGAAGCTCACGGCCGTTTTCCTTGTCAAAAAGCGAATGCAATCTGCCGCCGTATTCGGGTAAAAAGCGCGCCGAGAGATATTCGTTTTCCAAAACGAAGCTTTTGACCGCCTTTTCTTCCAGATCGTGGGTATATCTGTCCTGCATCAAATAGGGAAGCGTCTTGGACTGGCAGCCCACGGTTGCCGCGAGCTCTGCGGGGAAGCCGTCCAGCATGCGAAATTCCTTCGCCTTTCGTGCGCGGAAATGGGGAAGCGGATTGCAGCCGCCGAGGGGGGCTGTGCGGATCTTGAAATAATCGGTCTTGATCTTCATGGACTCGATCTCCTTTATTTTATAACTACTACTATTATACTTGTAAAAAATGCATTCGTCAATTATATAAAAGTATATTTTTTAAAAAAAATTAAACCGTTGGTTGAAAAAGAGGAGGGCTTGCGTGCTTTTTCGGTTTTCTCTCCCATACGGCTTGATTTTCGGCGGTTCTTATGATAAAATGAAAGCAAACGAAACACGATCGGAGAGCGATTATGCGTATTTTTAAGGACAACGGTATCACGGCGGCGGGGAAGATCCTCCCCTTATCCGAGTTCCGCCTTTTTTTCGATATGGAGGAGAAAAAAGCAGATCCCTTGCAAAAAAGGATGCTTCTTGACCGCGCAGAGCGCGCGCTTGCGGAAGAGATCCCGACACTTACGCTGTCGGATTACCGCGCCTATTTTCTGACGGGAAGCCGAGAGCCCTTCGATTCCAAGTTTCAGCGCCGCCGCTCGATGATGGTGGAGCTGGCTCTCGGAGAATATTTTGAGCAAGACGGTCGGTATCTTGAAAAGCTTGCGGACGTGGTTTTTGAGATCCTGGAGGAAAGCACCTGGGTATTGCCCGCGCACATGTATCATGATCCCGAAAATCCCGCCGCGCAGATCCCCGAGGTATACCGCCCCGATCAGCTGCACGGGATCGATCTGCGCTCTGCCGCCACCGCCGAGGTGCTCACGGGCGTGTATTATCTCGTCAAGGATCGGTTGGATACGATCTCGCCCGCCATTGCCAAGCGCATTCGCTATGAGGTGCTGGATCGGACGGTGCGCCCTTATCTTCAGCATGAATTCTGTTGGAGCGGCGCATTCGGCGGCATCGTGAACAACTGGTGCCCTCGCTGTGTGGGTGCGATTTTGCTTGCGACGGCCATTCTTGAGGAGGATAGCGAGCGCCGCACCGAGGTCGTGAGTCGCGCACTTCGGCATCTGGATAACTTCGTTGCCGCCTGCCCGCCCGGCGGCGGATGCGACGAGGGCCCCGGTTATTGGGAGGGCGCGGCAGGCTCGCTCTTTACCTGTCTTGAATTGCTTTACGATATGAGCGGCGGCGCGATCGATCTGCTTTCGCATCCCTTCGTTGCGGCGCTTGGCGCATATGAGCCGAATATGTATATCGAGGGCACGCGCTTCGCCAATTTTTCGGATTGCAGTCCGAATACGTATCTGGATGCAAGACTTTTGTACCGCTTCGGCACGAGAAGCGGCGTTCCCTCGCTTTGCGAGCTGGCGCGAATGACGGCCGCCACGAAGGCCATCGCCGAGCGCGGCTGGGATTTCTTTGATTACACCGTGTTTTATAGCTTTCTTAAGGGCATTTATACGCACGTGAGCACCGATACCGAGGGGATCCGCCTTCCGCTTTCTTCTTGGCAGGAGGATTTGAGGATCGCCGTATTCCGCGAGCGCGAAGACGGCAAAGGGCTTTATTTCGCTTGCAAGGGCGGGCATAACAATGAGTCGCACAATCATAACGACGTCGGCTCGTTCCTTCTCTATAAAAACGGGCGCGCGGTGTTGATTGATGCGGGAAGTGGCAGATATACGAAAAAAACCTTCTCGCCCGAGCGATATTCGATCTGGAATATGAGCTCGGAATATCATAATCTTCCCGTGATCGGCGGTTATGCGCAGAAAAACGGCTTGAAATACGCTTCGCGAGATGAAAAATACGATGGGGCGGCGCGGCGCGTTTCGATGGAGCTCGCGAGCGCATACGCGGATGGCGCGCCGATCAATTCCTTCGTGCGTACATCTCAATTTTTGGGAAGTGCGCTTACCGTTACGGATACGCTTTCGCTGACGGAGCGCGCAACCGTGCAGTTCCGTTTTCTGGCGGTGGAGAAGCCCGTGCTTCTTTCGGCGGGGCGCTTGTCGCTTCCCGAGGGGATGGCGCTTTCCTTCGATCCCGCGCTTTCCTTCGAGGCGGTCAGGGTCGAAACGGAAAATTACAGTCCGCAAGGCGCGTTCGGCACGGATGCGCTTTGGCAGATCCGCCTCTCGGCAGAGATCGAGGAAGGGAATTTTGTGTTTGTAATATCATAAAAACGAAGCACCGCATAGCCGAAAGGCTGTGCGGTGCTCTTCTGTAAAGTGTTTAAAATGAAAATGATTGTTTGCAAAAAGCAGATCAATCGATGACTCTTACGCGGATCATATCGGGGATCGAGGTAAGAACGGCTACGGCGGCATCCGAAACCTTTACGCCGCTTTCAATGATCGTATAAGCGAAATCGCCCTTTGCGCTGTTGGAGAGGTTTTCAATGTTGATGCCCTCTGCGGAAAGGATCGAGGTGATCTTCGAAAGCATACCGGAAACGTTGCGGTGGCAAAGGCAGATGCGGCTTGCGCCGGTGTGGGGAATGGAAACGGCGGGGTAGTTCACGGAGTTGCGGATGTTGCCCGTCGTGATATATTCAACCAGAGACTGCGCCGCCATGATCGCGCAGTTATCCTCGCTCTCCTCGGTGGATGCGCCGAGGTGAGGAATGTTCACGGTGTTCTTGAGACCCACGGTTTCGGGAATCGGGAAGTCCGTGATGTAAGCCGCAACCTTGCCGCTCTCCAGCGCTTCCTTGATGTCCTCGGTGTTTACAAGGTCGGCTCTTGCGAGGTTGATGATGCGAACGCCGTCCTTCATCTTCGCAAGCGTTTCCTTGTTGATCATGCCCTTGGTCGAGGGGGTGGAGGGAACGTGCAGGGTGATATAGTCTGCTACGGCGTAGATATCGTCATAGCTGTCTGCCTTGTGAACGGCGCGGGAAAGGCTCCATGCCGCACCTACCGTCAGATAGGGGTCACAGCCGACAACGTTCATGCCGAGCGAATGCGCCGCGTTTGCAACGAGGCCGCCGATCGCGCCCAGACCGATAACGCCGAGCGTTTTGCCGAAGATCTCGTGGCCTGCAAACTGCGCCTTGCTCTTCTCAACGCTCTTTGCGAGATTTTCGTCCGCCGCGTTTGCCTTTACCCACTCGATACCGCCGACGATGTCGCGCGAAGCAAGCAGGAGCGCCGCGATCGCAAGCTCCTTAACGCCGTTTGCGTTTGCACCGGGGGTGTTGAAAACAACGATGCCCTCCTCGGCACACTTATCAAGCGGAATGTTGTTTACGCCTGCGCCCGCTCTTGCGATTGCGAGAAGCGAAGCGGGAAATTCGGTTTCGTGCAGGGATGCGGAGCGCACCATCATTGCGGTGGGGTTCTCCACGTTTTCTGCAACGGTGAAGCTCGCCTTGTCGAAAACGTTGGTACCGACGGCGGCGATTTTGTTCATTAACTGAATATTATACATTGTGCTTTCTCCTGTATTACGCCTGGATTTTGGGGTTCTCTGCGGCAAACTTCTTCATGAAGGCAACCAGCGCCTCCACACCCTCGTAGGGCATAGCGTTGTAGATGGATGCGCGCATACCGCCAACCGAGCGGTGGCCCTTCAGGTTCTTGAGACCTGCCGCGGAGGCTTCCTTCGCGAACTTCTTATCCAGCTCGGCATCGCCCGTTACGAACACAACGTTCATCATCGAGCGGCACTTCTTGTCAACGGGAGCGGTGTAGTAGCTCTGCGTATCAAGATAATCGTAAAGCAGGCTTGCCTTCTTCTCGTTGCGGCGCTTCATCTCCTCAAGGCCGCCGATGGAGAGGATCCACTCAAATACGAGCTTTGCCATGTAGATCGCAAAGCAGGGAGGCGTATTGTACATCGAATTGTTCTCAACCATTTCCTTATAGTCGAGCATAGCGGGCGTGTCGGGACGGGCGTTGCCCACCAGATCCTCGCGCACGATCACGATCGTAAGGCCTGCGGGTGCTACGTTCTTCTGTGCGCCTGCGTAGATCAGAGCAAACTTGGAAACGTCGATCGGCTCGGAAATGATGCAGGAGGACATATCGGCAACCAGCGGAATATTGCCCGTGTCGGGAATATAGTGGAACTTCGTTCCGTAAATGGTGTTGTTAAAGCACATATGCACGTAGTCTGCATCGGGGCGGAAGTCGCTGCGCTTGGTCTCGGGTACGGTCGAGAAGGTAGGGGTTGCGCCGGCAGAGGATGCGGCAATTGCGATATCGCCGTATTTCTTTGCCTCCAGATATGCTTTCTTGGAGAACTGACCGGAAACGATGTAGTCCGCGCACTTATGCTCGGAAAGCAGGTTCAGCGGCACGGAAGCAAACTGCGTGGATGCGCCGCCCTGCAAAAACAGAACCTTATAGTTCTGGGGAATGTTCAGAAGCTTGCGAAGGCCGGCCTCTGCATCGGCAAGGATCGCCTCAAACTCGGGCGTTCTGTGGCTCATTTCCATAACGGACATGCCGCAGTCACCGTAGCAAAGCAGCTCGGCCTGTGCTTTTTCAAGCACCTCGAGGGGAAGCATGGAGGGACCTGCGGAAAAGTTATACACTCTGTTCATGATCTTTACCTTCTTATTTATCGCATAAGCGAATATTATTTTGATTAAAATATATTATACTCCTATAAAAAGAGTTTGTCAACGAAAAATGGAAGTTTTTTTGTGAAAAAATTGACAAATCTTTGCGCCATTGGCGGCGTTTTTTTGCCTTTTTTCCGTTTTTTGAAAAAATAAAAAGTTTTTTTCGAAAAAATCTTGACAAACGGAAAATCGTATGATATAATATTCCAGCGAGACTTGAGGTTCACCTCAGCGCATATGGCGGAATAGCTCAGTTGGCAAGAGCGTCCGGTTCATACCCGGCAGGTCGTTGGTTCAAATCCGACTTCCGCTACCATAAGCTGGCGCGTTGGTCAAGCGGTTAAGACACGGCCCTTTCACGGCTGTAACATGGGTTCGATTCCCGTACGCGTCACCAGCGTACAAAACACCACCCGAACAAGGTGGTGTTTTTTGCGCTTGGGCCTCGTGGGCTTTCGCACCCAC
>JAZQTA010000020.1:0-5709 GCA_045630385.1 Eubacteriales bacterium
GCTTGTCTCAGCGTTAACCTCAGTGTTTAATTTAAGGCTGGCCACCGTTTTGCAAAGCCGCGCCGAGGATCGCGAGCTGACGCTGGTTATTGCAGCTTCGGTTTCTGCTTCGGTTTTCGCTCTCGGGGCATTCCTATGCCGTTACGGAGCTTTGGGCATGCAAAAATCAAAAGAGCAGTAAATAGCGTGATGTCCTTAACGGACAAATCACGCTAACTAAGTTTGCCCTTTGGGCAAGTGAAGTTATCTTCGATAGTGAAGTTCACTTCGTGAGTGAAGTTTAGCCTGACGGCGAAGTAATGGGCAAACATAACTTCACTTGGTGCATAAAAGTTGCAAAGCAACTTTGCACAAACTTCACTGCGCAGCAACTTCACTTTTGCGATAGCAAAAACTTCACTAACAGAAAAAGAGCAGACACATAAGGTTTTTACGCCTTGCGTGTTTACTCTTTCTGTCGTTATCAGGGTTTGGGCTTAGCCCATTCTGCGTTTGACCGGTCAAATGCGATGCTCGCACTTTTGTCAAGTTGCAAATTCTCCGCTAAGGATACCACCCTATATGTTGGTCTTTTTTATATATCAGAGATGCCTTCGGATTCATGTTATTGAATCGATTTCATAACATGGTTATACATGGTTTCCACACTTTCATTCATATTCGTAGGTTTGAGCTTTACATTTGGATGAGCGTTTTTGTATACTACGAACATTTGGTGTGCAAATCCTTGTCCCATCCATGATATTCCGTCAAAATCAAGAATAACTTCTTCAAAAGTTTCCAAACGATTACATACTCGTTTCGCTTGTGAACGTGATACCGGGGCAGAGTCGAAAATGTTTTTCAATGGGATGCGTGTTGTTGTAAATCCACCTTCTACATTAGAATAAAGGTCAAATACTTCTCTTGCCTCTTTTTGCGTGAAGTTTGATAATGACATAAATACGCACGTGCCGGAGGGGCATTCGTCAAGATCAAAGATATTATCATTGTTATATTTTGATGTTGTGAATATTTTTCCACTCGATGATATTAAGAAGCTATCCATCATTTTGGAGGTGAAAAAGATTCCTTCGCCGGAGTGGTTGGCTGCATCCGTTGTGAGTTTCCCTTTGAATAATTCGCATATTGCCTCATCCAAATTGGGCAGAGAAAAATGATTTTTAATTTTTTCGAAAATTCCAATGCCATCATCTATGATTGCTACGGTGGTTTGCAGATAATTTTGTTCTACAATAACTTGCATTCGTTCAGCGTTAGAATGATCTATGACATTATTCACCATTTCGCTCATTGCGTAAGCCCAAATGTGTTGGATATTCTCGCTTAGATGACAAATCTGCTTTTCCAAACACAAGTCAAAAGCATGTGTGTCTATCTCTAATTCGCCTTGACTGCGTAAAAAACTGTATTTATCACGCTTCGTGGCTAATGCATATTCTCCGCGTTTACGCTTGATAATAATTCCTTCTTTGATTAATTCATTTATATATGTGTGAACTGTATTGGTGCTGATTTTGAAGGCATCGGCAACAACGTTAGATAAGCCTTTTGTTCCCGAAGCAATTTTGTCAAGTATATAGAGAACGATGGTTTTCTTTTTTTCAGTAGTGTACTTCATACAAAATCCCCTTTCTTCTTTAATTATAACGTATAAGTTCGATTTTGTCAATAGATATTACTGTAAAACGAAAAGTTATTACTGATAAAATCAAAATTGTTACTCCGGAAGCTTTTTATCAGTAATAACAATATTGTTTCATTATGTTCGTTTATGTTTTTTCTAAACGATATTGAATCCTTTTTGCATTAGAATTTTATAAAAGTGTATTCCGCTTTTTGATGCGTTTCTATAAATGAAGAGAAAAGAATTCTGTTCCAAAATAAAAGCGCAGTGAAGCCGGCGCTTGGCTTAGGCTTCACTGCGGATCGGACAAGAGCTCCATGAGGTCGGAGGGTGTCATGCCGTGGATAAAGGGAGAGGGATCGATCGCGGAAAGCGATTTTCGATCCTTGCCGACGAGGAGCGTCTCCAGCTCCTCCACGGGCCTTTGGCTGAAGAAATCGCCCGAGATCTTGATGCTTTCGATCACCTCGCGCGAAAGCTCCATATCGACCGTGACGAGGCCGAAGGGATATTTTTTCTTGCGCCGAACCGAATAGCCCGTCAGATACCGCTTGTCTGAATAGATCCATTCGGGGGAGCGGTTTCTTTCATAGAGCGAAAGGATCTCGGCGTTTTCGGGCGGGAGCTCCAAGGTCGCGCCGAGGTCGGCGCAAACGCTTGCCTCAAGACACGCGATGAAATCCGCAAGCGAGCATTCCTCGGAAAGCAGGCTTTTTAAATTGACCACGCGCGCACGCGCGGATTTAACGGCACGGTAGGCAAGCTTCTCCTTGTCCACCTTCAGCACCGCCTCCATGACCGAAAAATCCGTATCGAATAAAAGCGTGCCATGGTGCAGGATGCGCCCGCCCTCGGTGTGCTGCGCGTTCCCCGAAAACTTCAGTCCGTTCACCTCGATATCGTTGCGGTCGCTCATTGAAGAGATCAGTCCAAGCTCGGCAAGCGCGCCGCGAATGGGGCGCGAGAAATACTCGAAATCCAGCGGCCTTGCATCTCCGCCGACCGAAATAAAGGTATAATTGAGGTTTCCGAGATCGTGGTACACCGCGCCGCCCCCCGTGATGCGGCGGCAGGGATGGATGCCGTGCGCCTCTAAATACGCAAGATCGACCTCGGCGTACACGTTCTGGTTCTTACCCGCGATGACCGAGGGCTCGTTCTGCCAGAGCATGAAAATATCCGTATCCGCGTGGCGGAAGAGGTATTCCTCCACGGCGAGATTGTAATAGGGGTCGGTTGTGGTCAGTCTTATATATTTCATAAAAATATAAAGAGGATGCCTCGGAAGCGAGACATCCTCTTTCTCCTAAAAAGAATCAGCGAAGGTCAGATGAGATCAGATGCCCTTTTTGCTGCGCTCGATCTTTTCGATCTCGGTGAAGTTCTGCGTGGGAACGTAGCCGGGAATGGGGAGGATCTTCTCAGCAAGTGCATCAATGATCCAGCTTGCCTGCGGGAAAAAGCTCTTCTCAAGCTCGAATGCGGGGGTGATCCAGTTGCGAGAGCCAACAACAACGGGCGGGCCATCGAGGTAGTCGAAGCAAAGCTCGGTGATATTGGAAGCCATATCTCTCATTACGGAGCCGCGCTCGCAAGCATCGCCTACGATGAGGACCTTACCGGTCTTCTTCACGGACTCAACAACCTTCTCATAGTTGAAGGGAACGATGGAACGGGTGTCGATAACCTCAGCGGAGATGCCGTACTTCTCTTCAAGGATCTTTGCGGCCGCCATAGCGCGGTAGAGAACCGCACCGATGGTAAGAATGGTAACGTCCTTACCTGCGCGCTTGATATCGGGCTCGCCGAAGGGAATCTCGAAGTGTCCTTCCGGAACGCCTTCCTTCACGAACTCCTCGCCGAAGCCGTAAACTCTCTGCGACTCGAAGAATACAACGGGGTCAGTGCCGTTCAGGGCGCTGGTCATAAGGCCCTTTGCATCGGTGGGCGTGGAGGGGAATACAACCTTCAGGCCGGGGATGTGAGGGCAAAGCGCGGTCCAGTCCTGAGAGTGCTGTGCGCCGTACTTCGAACCAACGGATACGCGAAGAACGATGGGCATCTTCAGAATGCCTGCGCTCATTGCCTGCCACTTTGCCATCTGGTTGAAGATCTCGTCGCCTGCGCAGCCGATGAAGTCAGCGTACATAAGCTCAACGATCGCACGGCCGCCGCACATTGCATAACCAACGGCAGAGCCAACGATGGCGGACTCGGAAATGGGAGAGTTGAAGAAGCGGTGGTAGGGAATTGCCTCGGTCATCTTCTTGTAAACGCCGAATGCGCCGCCCCAGTCACGGTTATCCTCGCCGTATGCGATCAGAGTGGGATCCTCGTAGAACTTGTCGATGATCGGCTCAAACAGACCGTCGCATACGTTGTACATCTTCATCTTGGAAACGGGCTTGCCGTTTGCATCGGTAGCGGTACGGATCTTGCCCTTGATCTCCTTAACTCTGGGGCACTCCTCCTTGGGCATAAGAACGTCTGCCTCTCTGGAGGGATCCATGCTTGCAACCTTCTGGTTGGAGAACATGATGGATGCGATCGCATCGGGCTCCTTGTTAAGGTCCATGCGAGGCGAGATCTCGTCGTTGATCGCGAGCTTCATGATCTCGGTCATGCGGTTGGTGATATCTTCCTTGATCTTGTCAAGCTCTGCAATGGTAGCAACCTTGCCGAGAACGAGCTTTGCCTTGTATGCCTCGATGGGATCTGCTGCCTTCCAAGCCTCGATCTCCTCTGCGGTACGGTAGGTGGAGGAGTCGGAGGGAGAGTGACCGGATACACGGTAGGTAACTACGTCAAGAAGTGCGGGACCCTTGCCCTCGAGAAGGGGCTGCTTCTTGCGGGAAACCGCATCGATCACTGCGAGAGGATCGTAGCCGTTTACGCGCTCTGCATGCATCTGAGAGGGGTTGAAGCCTGCGCCGAGACGGGCAACCATATCAAAGCCCATGGTCTCGCCGCGGGTCTGACCGCCCATGCCGTAGTGGTTGTTGAATACGTTGAAGAGGATGGGCATGCCGCCGTCGCTGAACTTGCCGTCCATACCCCAAAGCTTGGTGATCTGGTCCATGGAAGCGAAGTTGAGAGCCTCAAGAACGGGGCCGCGGCCGGTAGCACCGTCACCGCAGTTGGAGATAACGATACCGGGCTTGTGGTTGGATCTCTTGTAAAGAGCCGCACCGAGTGCGAAGGGAGCGGAGGCACCAACGATTGCGTTGTTGGGCATCAGACCGAAGGGAATGAAGAAAGCGTGCATCGAGCCGCCGAGACCGCGGTTGAAGCCGGTCTTGCGAGCGAAGATCTCTGCAAGTGCGCCGTAGAGAAGGAAGTTGATAGCAAGCTCCTTCACGTTGCCGCCTGCGTTCATGTGCTTTTCAACAACGGAGAGAACCGCACCGTCAAGGAATTCCTTCATGATATCGTAAAGCTCTTTATCGTCAAGCTTCTCGATGGAGGAAAGACCCTTGGCAAGGATCTCGCCGTGGCTACGGTGAGAACCGAAGGAAAGGTCGTTGATATCAAGGCTGTAAGCCTCACCAACGGCGGAAGCCTCCTGACCGATGGAAAGGTGAGCGGGACCGGGGTTGTTGTATTCAACGCCGTTGTAGTTGCTCTTCGTTTTAACGTCGTTGAGCATGGTCTCGAACTCGCGGATGATCTGCATATCGCGGTAGATACGGATCATGTCTTCCTTGGAGTAGATCTTGAGCTCTTCCTTCAAGGTTTTGTTGTACTGACATACGGGGATGTCCTCAAAATGGATGTAGCCTGCTTCAAAGGCTTTGCCGGGATCGACATATTGACTCTTAGGCATTTTTCTATTCTCCTTATTTTAATTACATAAACATAGCTTCGCGAATAACTTCGCAAACGGTGGGATGCGGGAATACGAGCTTCTGGATATCCTCCACTCTCATCTCGGTTTCAACCATCATGGCCGCGCCGTAGATGATCTCGGATGCATACGAGCCGATCATGTGAAGGCCGACAACGTTCTTGTGCTTCTTGTCGGTGATCAGCTTCAGAATGCCGTAGCCGTGCTCGTTCTCCGCGATGTAACGGCCGCTGTACTT
>JAZQTA010000021.1:0-12561 GCA_045630385.1 Eubacteriales bacterium
AGAGATGCTCATGCTTCTCCGTGACAGCCTGATCAGCGGCTATGATCATGCATATGAGGATGCCTCCGCTCTGTTCGATAACGGTACTCTCGTTGTCACGCCCGATGACGGTGAGAAGAGGTTCATCGAGCTGAAGTGGCACGATGTCTTTGATAGAAAGCACTACCAGATGGGTACAACCATCGCGGGTTACTATAACACGCTGAAGTCTGCGAAGGAAGCCGCAATGAAGAACCTCTTCAACAACGGTTACACAATGCTTCCCGATTAATCAAAAAAATACAGCGTATTTCATGATTGCTTGCCAAAAGCAAATGAAAGAATCAAAAAGTGCCGTCCGAGCAGAGAATTCTGCTCGGGCGGCTTATTCTATGTCTTGTTTATAGTCTCCCTTTTGGAAGGTAGCGAAGCGGCGCGAGGAATTGTAATATAGCCTTCCCTGGTAGGGTTGCGAAGCGGCCGAGCGGGAGTGAATGGCGTTGATAACGCCAGAGCCGCGAGGTGACCGAGCCGCAGCGAGAAAAGGGGGACCGCGATAGCGGTGGATGAGGCGTTATAAAATCATCCCTCGTTCTCCTCACTCGCCCCGGCAAACTGACTGAAGTAAAGCTTCTTATAAAATCCTTCTTTTTTCAGCAGCTCCTCATGGCTTCCGCTTTCAATGATGTTTCCGTCCTTCATCACGAGGATCACGTCCGCATCGCGGATCGTGGAAAGCCTATGCGCCACGATAAAGGAGGTGCGCCCCTCCATGAGGCGCGAGAACGCCTTTTGAATGAGAAGCTCGGTTCTCGTATCGATTGAGGAGGTCGCCTCGTCAAGGATCAGCATGGGAGGGGAGAGAAGCATCACGCGCGTGATGGATAAAAGCTGCTTCTGTCCTGCGGAAAGCTCTGTGCCGCCCTCGCCGATCTGCGTATCGTATCCGTTCGGGAGGCGTTTAATAAAGCTGTGCGCGTGCGTTTTCTTCGCCGCGTCGATGATCTCATCTCGCGTAGCATCGGGGCGCGCAATGGCAATGTTTTCCGCCACGGTCGCGCTTGCGATCCAGCTATCCTGAAGCACCATGCCGAAGCTGTCGCGCAGGCTTTTTTTCGTATAGAAGCGAACGTCCCTTCCGTCAATGCGGATCGCGCCGTCCTTCACGTCGTAAAAACGCATCAGAAGATTAATCAGCGTGGTTTTTCCGCATCCCGTCGGGCCGACGATCGCGATATGCGATCCCGCCTTGAGATTCAGCGAAATATCGCGGATCAAGGGCTTATCCTCCGTATAAGAGAAGGAAACGCTTTCGAACGCAACCTCTCCCTTGGCAGAAAGCGCCTGTGCATCCGCGCGGTCGGGCTCTTCGCCTTCTGCATCACGGAGCGCGAAAATTCTTTCGGCGCAAGCGATCGCGTTTTGAAATTCGGTAATAACACCCGAGATCTCGTTGAAGGGTTTCGTGTATTGGTTCACGTAAACCAGCATGGCCGAAAGCATACCGATCGTAAAGGGCGTAGCCGTGCCGACCGTGGCAATGCAGGTATAGCCGCCGACGAGGGCGACCGCCGCATAGATCACGTTGTTGATAAAGCGCGTGGTCGGATTTGTCAGAGAAGAGAAGTAGATCGCCTTCAGCGAAGCGCCGTAAAGCACCTTGTTTGCCTTCTCAAAGCGTTCGATCGCGCGATTTTCGTATCCGAAGGCGTGAACGAGCTTCTGATTGCCGATCATCTCATCGATGAGCGCCGTTTGCTCGCCCTTCGCCGCCGATTGCGCGGAAAACATCGCGTGCGTTCTCGTTGCGATAAATCTTGCGATAAAGAGTGAAAGCGGGGTAAGAAGGAACACCACGATCGCAATTCTGTAATCCAGCACGATCATGAAGATAAGCGTTCCCACGATCGTGAGAAGTCCGCTGAAAAGCTGTGTAAATCCAAGCAAAAGTCCGTCCGCGAATTGATCCACGTCCGAGATCATGCGCGAAACGAGATCACCGTGCGGATGCTTGTCAATATAAGAAATAGGAAGCGTTTGAAGCTTTTTAAAGGTCTCGTTTCGAATATCGCGCGTAACGCCGTAGGTCACGCGGTTGTTGATCTTCGTCATGGTAAAGGTGGAGGCGGCGGAGATCAGAACGAAAACGGCGATCTCAACGAGAATATAGAGGATTTTTCTTTTGTCCACGTTCCCCTTGCCAACGATAAGGTCGATCGCGTTACCAATGCGGATCGGCACGTAGATCGAGATCGCAACCGTGAAAAGAGCGAGCAGGGCAGAAAGCAGAATAAGAAAATGATAGGGCTTTAAGTAGGCGAGAATTTCCTTTAAGGTTGCGCCGCGGCTTTGGCTTTTCTTAATTTTCTTCATTCTTCATGGCCTCCCTTTCTCCGAACTGCGATTCGTAGATCTCGCGGAAGACCGCACAGCTCCCAAGAAGCTCGTCCGCCGTTCCGATCCCGGCGATCCTGCCATCGTCCAGAACGAGAATCTTGTCCGCCTCTATGAGTGTTCCCGCGCGCTGTGAAATGATCACCTTCGTCGCTTTTTCGGGAAGTCTTTTGAGATCCCCGCGCAGTGCCGCCTCGGTCGCGAAATCGAGGGCAGAGGAGGAGTCGTCAAGGACTAAAATTTCAGGATTCAAAACCAAGGCGCGCGCAATGGAGAGGCGCTGTCTTTGTCCGCCGGAAAGGTTCTTCGCCCCCTGCGTGATCTCGTAGTCGAGTCCGCCCTTGTCTTGCACGATCTCTGCCGCCTGCGCGATCGAGATGGCCTCCATGATCTCTTCATCGCTTGCATTCTCTGCGCCGAGCTTCATATTATCTCTGATACTGCCACGGAATAAAACCGATTTTTGAGGAACAGTGCCGATAAGTTTGCAAAGCGCAGAAGGATCGTAGTCCCGAACGTCGCGCCCGAGGACCGTAACGCTGCCCTCGCTCGCATCGTAAAAACCGCCGATCAGCTGGGCGATCGTGGATTTTCCCGAGCCCGTGCCGCCGATGATTCCGAGCGTTTCGCCGCGCCTCACGGAGAAGGAAATATCCGAAAGGGAGGGCTCCTTCGCGCCGGGGTAGGTAAAGGAAACCGCGCCAAAGCGGATCGCCTCGTCCCCCTCGGCGGGTGATGTTTCCTTGCCCCTCGTCTGTGAGCTTTTCGTTTCTAAAATTGCCTCGATCCGCTTTGCCGATGCGAGCGCCTTCGTGATCTGAATGATCATATTGGCAAGCTTGATCAGCTCCACAAGGATCTGCGACATATAGTTATAAAGCGCGATCACAGCGCCCTGCGTAAGAATGCCGAGCTCCACGCGCAAGGCACCCGTGTAAATGAGTGCGATGATCGCGAGGTTGATCAAAATGTAGGTGATGGGGTTCAAAAGCGCAGAGATCTTTCCCACGTGCACGTGCTCTTCGGTAAGCGCGCCGTTGCGCTCCTCAAAGCGGTGGATCTCCCCCTCCTCCTCCGTGAAGGCGCGGAGCACTCGCGTTCCCGAAAGGTTTTCTCTCGTGGTACGAAGCAAGCGGTCGAGCCTTTGCTGAACCTTTTTATAAAGCGGCATGGAAACGAGCATCACGCCGAAGACCACGGCGGAGAGCAGAGGGATCACGGCGACGAACCAAAGCGCCGATGTAGCGTCCACGAAAAACGCCATGATCATCGCGCCGAACACAACGAAGGGGGAGCGGAGCAGAAGCCTGAGGCAAAGGTTCACGCCGGATTGCACCTGCGCGGTGTCACCCGTCATGCGTGTGATCAGCGTGGACGTTCCGATTCGATCGTTTTCCGTATAGGATAAGGCTTGTATATGCGAAAAGAGCGCAGAGCGTATCCGCGTCACAAACCCGACCGCCGCTTTTGCGGCAAAAAACTGCGCGATCGCGGAAAAGAAAAGACCAACGGCGCCGAAAAGCACCAGAAGAAGTGCCATCCGAAGCACGAAGGGGCGATCGCCTCCCGCAATGCCCTTGTCGATCAGCGAGGCGACCACGAGGGGAACGAGAAGCTCCAGCGTTGCCTCGAAAAGCTTGAAGAGCGGGCCGAGCACGCATTCCTTTTCGTATCCGCGCATGTGTTTTAGTAGCTTTTTCAAAGAATTTCTCCTTCTTCGTAACAGTATCACGCGCCGACGGTGCAAAAAAGCAGTCCTCGGCGCGTGCGTATAAAATTAAAGTGATTCGATCTCAATGCCGTAGGAGAAGCATTTCTTTTCTCCGGGGGCGAGGCGGCACATATGTCCGCGCGTTTCAAACACCTCGGGTGTCACGCCATCGGAGGGAATGCCGGACCAGGGCTCGATGCAAACGAAATCCGCGCCCTTGCCCATCATGCGCCAAACGCAGAGGAAGGGGAGGCTTTCACTGCGCGAAACGGTGACGCGCTTGCCGCTTTTCTCGCAAGCGAGCGTAACGGATAAGGGAGCACCCTCAAAGATCAGCGTGTCGGTTGCGGGCGTTGCAAAAAGCGCATCCGAAAGCGCGAGCTTGCCCGAAGGAAGCGGAAAGCTTTCCGCCTTGGGCGCCGCGAAGGAAACGTTCTGAAGATAGTGAATATCGCAGCATTCCTTCCCGGGAAATTCGATCGCGTGGCTCTCGAGTGTCTCCTCCGGAGAAACCGCGAGCGAAAGGCCGGGATGGCCGCCGAACATAAAGGGAAGCTCGCAGGCATCCGTATTTTCAACGCATGCTTCCATAAGAAGCTTTTTTTCGATCAGCGAATACGTAACGGTCAGTCGGAAGCGGAAAGGATATTGCGCAAGCGTAAACGCACTCTCGCTTGCCGTCAGCACCAGCTTGGACTCTCCCTCCTTGATTGCCGTGAGGGGAAGCTTCGGAAGGAAGCCGTGGCCCGGCATAGAGTAGGTCTTGCCGCGCGCGGAGAAGCAGCCGTCCTTGATCTCGCCGCAGATCGGGAAGAGCAGGGGCGCGCGATCCTCCCAGATCGCGGGATCGGCACGCCACATATATTCCTTGCCGCTACGGTCGGATATCGAGAGCGTTTCGCCCCCGATGTCCGAGATCACGGCGGTGAGATATTCGTTTTTTAAGGTGTAATTCATCTTATTCTCCTATTTGAAAGAGAGCCGAACGTCAATGCTTCTTCGTTTCGATCTCGTTTTTCAGCTTGGCAATGAATTCATCCACGGTGAATTTTCCGCCCTCGCCCTCAATACGGGCACGAACGGTAACCGAGCCGCTCTGCATTTCCTCGTCACCGACGACGATCATATAAGGAACCTTGGACATCTGCGCCTCGCGGATGCGGTAGCCGAGCTTTTCGTTTCTGTCGTCAAGCTCTGCGCGGATGCCTGCGGCCTTCATCTTGTTAACAACCTCTGCCGCATAGTCTGCGAAATCGCCGACGACGGGGATAACGGTTGCCTGCGTGGGAGAAAGCCAAACGGGAAGTGCACCCGCATACTTTTCAAGCAGGAGCGCCAGCGTTCTTTCGTAGCAGCCCATAGAGGTTCTGTGAATGATATAAGGCGTCTTCTGCGTGTTGTCGCGGTCGGTGTATTCCATGCCGAATTTCTTCGCAAGAAGCATATCCACCTGAATGGTAACGATCGTGTCCTCCTTGCCAAATACGTTCTTGCACTGAATGTCAAGCTTCGGTCCGTAGAAGGCGGCCTCGTCGATACCGATCACGTAGTTGTCGCGGCCGAGGTAGGTGTCAAGAAGCTCGCCCATAACGGCCTGTGCCTCTTCCCACTGCTCGGGCGTTCCCTCGTATTTGTCGGTTCTTTTGGGATCCCACTGGGAGAAGCGGAAGGAGCAGTCCTCCCAAAGTCCAAGCGTTTCAAGGCAGTATTTCGCAAGGTCAAGGCAACCCTTGAATTCCTCGGAAAGCTGATCGGGGCGCAGCACGAGGTGACCCTCGGAAATGGTGAACTGGCGCACGCGGATCAGGCCGTGCATCTCGCCGCTCTCCTCGTTGCGGAAGAGGGTAGAGGTCTCGCCAAGGCGCATGGGAAGCTCTCTGTAGGAGCGCTTCTTGTTAAGATATACCTGATACTGGAAGGGGCAGGTCATGGGGCGAAGCGCGAAGCATTCCTTGGTCTCGTCGTAAGGATCGCCGAGGATGAACATGCCGTCAAGATAGTGATCCCAGTGGCCGGAGATCTTGTAAAGGTCTCTCTTTGCCATTAAGGGCGTTTTGGTGAGAAGGTAGCCTCTCTTCTGCTCCTCGTCCTCGATCCAGCGCTGAAGAAGCTGAACGGTTCTTGCGCCCTTCGGAAGAAGGATCGGAAGTCCCTGGCCGATGGAGTCCACGGTGGTGAAGTATTCAAGCTCGCGGCCGATCTTGTTGTGGTCGCGCTTGAGCGCCTCCTCCTGTGCGGTAACGTATGCGTTCAGCTCGTCCTTGGTGGGGACTGCAATGCCGTAAACTCTCTGGAGCATCTTATTGTTCTGATCGCCCTTGTAGTATGCGCCGGTGCACTGCGTCAGCTTAAACGCCTTGATCGCACCGGTGGTGTGGAGGTGCGGTCCTGCGCAAAGATCGATGTATTCGCCCTGCTTGTAGAAGGAAAGCTCCGCATCGTCGCCAAGCTCCTCGATTCTTTCTACCTTGTAGGGCTCGTCAAGCTCCTTCATGAGCTTGATCGCCTCGTCCTTTTTCAGAACGGATCTTTCGATCAGAAGATTTTCCTTCACGATCTTCTTCATCTCTGCCTCAATATCCTTGAGGATCTCGGGCGTGAAGGGGATCTCGCTGTCAAAGTCCTGGAAAAATCCCGTCTCGGTAGCAGGGCCGATGGTTTGCTTTGTATTGGGGTAAAGGCGCTTAACCGCCTGCGCCATCACATGTGCCGCCGTGTGGCGGAAAACGTGCTTGCCCTCTTCGCTCTCAAAGGTGTAGAGCGCAACTGTCGCATCCTCGGAAAGAACGGTGGAAAGCTCGCGAAGCTCGCCGTTTACCTTACAGGTAAGAACCGCGCGGGACATAATGCCGAGCGCGCTCGCCGCATCGAAAACCGAAACGGCCGCCTCGGAGGAATAAACCTCTCCGGTTGCAAATTTGATTTGGAACATAGTATTTATCTCCTATATAAAAATTATCTAAAAAAAGCCACACCCCGATTGCCGTTTATGCAATCGGGGTGTGGACAAATATCGGTCCGCACGGTTCCACCCGAGCGTTTCACTCATTAAAAATATGCATTTTTGTGCCAAGCACCGCGGCCGGTACCCAAGGGAGGAATGCACCGTTTTGCACCAACCAACGGCTCTCTGCGCCATCCGCATCCAATGAACGTAATCCGCTACTTGAAAGTATAGCACAAAAAGTGCGCAAAGTCAATGATTT
Source organism: Eubacteriales bacterium (assembly GCA_045630385.1). Classification (GTDB taxonomy): domain Bacteria; phylum Bacillota; class Clostridia; order Oscillospirales; family CAG-272; genus UBA1740. The sequence goes on from JAZQTA010000021.1 coordinate 7,291, forward strand.
TCGGGAAAATATTTAACATAAAAAAGAGTGTTATGTTTTTAACTAAGCTTGACAAGCGAAAGCGTTTTGTGATAGAATAATAATGGAAAAATTTTTATTTGGAGGTCTTTACAATGCGTGAAGTTAAAATTGTTTTGAAGGGCATCGAGGATGTCAGAAATTTTGTTAAAGAAGTCATTATGCTCGAGTTCGACGTGGATCTCGTGCAGGGCAGATACGTTGTGGATGCGAAGAGTGTCATGGGTATTTTCTCCCTGGATCTTCTTTCTCCCATCACCGTGCAGATCCATAGCGAAAATTGCGATGCATTTCTTGCAAAAATTAAGAGCTTCATCGTTGGTTAAAGGACAGTCGGAGGAATAAAAAAGTGACGAAAGTATTGCAGTTTGGCGAGGGAAACTTCCTTCGCACCTTTGTGGATCATTATTTTGATACGCTGAACGAGGAGGGCGGAGATTTCTCCGTTCATATCGTAAAGCCCATCGCATTCGGCTCTTTGGAGAATTTCAAGAAGCAGAACAACCGTTATCACATCGTTCTTCGTGGTATGGACGGAGCGGAGGCTGTGGAAAAGGTAAGAGAGATCAAGGTCGTTTCCGAGGCGGTCGATCCCTTCACGGATATGGCGGCTTATGAAAAGCTTGCCACCGATCCCGAGGTGAAGATCATCGTATCCAATACCACCGAGGCGGGCATCTGCTTCCACGGAGAGGATAAAATGGATGGCTTTGCCGAGATCACCTATCCCGCAAAGCTGACCAAGCTTCTTTATAAGAGATTTGAGGCGGGGCTTTCGGGCGTATACCTTCTTCCCGTTGAGCTGATCGATAACAATGCGGATGCTTTGTTTGACTGCGTGAACCGCTATATCGACCTTTGGAAGCTTCCCGAGGCCTTCAAGGCGTTCAATGCAAAGGAGAATATCTACTGCAATACGCTCGTTGACCGTATCGTTTCCGGCCATCCGAAAACGCCTGAGCAGAGAGAGCATCTGAATGCCTTGACGGGCAACGAGGATCTTCTCGTATCCGTCGGAGAACCCTTCGGACTTTGGGCGATCGAGGATAAGGGCAATATCCGCGACTATATCAAGGAGGGCTTCCACGGTATCGACGTGGTGCTCACGAAGAACATCACCCATTATAAGAAGCAGAAGGTTCGCGTTTTGAACGGTAGCCACACCAACCTCGTTGCCGCGGGCATCGTGGAGGGCGCCGTTACGGTATACGATTGCATGAACACCGCAAAGCTCCGCGCCTTCGTTGAGGGAACGCTCGATGAGGAGATCATCCCCTTCGTTTCCGACGATACGAAGGGCGTGCGCGCGTTTGCGGACAGCGTGCTTTCCCGCTTTGAAAACCCCTATCTTAACCACCTTCTCGTTTCTATTTCGCTTAACAGCATTTCAAAGTGGAGAGCGCGTTGCCTTCCTTCCTTTGAGGATTATTTTGCAAAGCATGGAAAGATTGCGCCCAATATGACCAAGGGATTTTCCTATCTCATGTATCTTTATAAGAGCGTGAAGAAGGACGGAGATAAGTATATCGCGGATCTCGGAAAGTCTTGCGTTGAGGTGAAGGACGATATTCCTTACCTTGCATTCTTTGCCGAGGGCGGAAGCGTTGCCGATTTTATGGCAAACGAGGAGATCTTCGGCCGTGATTTGACGGCAATCCCCGGCTTCCTTGCCGCCGTAAACGAAAATGTCGCGCTTCTTGAAGCGGGAAAGAGTCTCTTGTAATGAAGGATACGCTGATCATCAATGAAAAGGATAACGTGGCCGTCCGCCTTGCGGAGGGGGATGGAATTCCCGCAGGTCACAAATACGCGCTTTGCGATATTGCCGAGGGCGAATTCGTTATTAAATACGGATGCGTGATCGGTCGCGCAAAGCAGGCGATCAAAAAAGGCGAGTGGGTGCATACGCACAATCTGCGCTCGCATCTTGACGAAAGCTTTTCTTATGAGTATAAGTATGCCGCGCTGGAGGAAAACACGGGAAGCGGTACGTTTATGGGCTACCGCCGCCCGCACGGACGCGCAGGCATCCGTAATGAAATTTACATCATTCCCACCGTTGGTTGTGTGAATAACGTCTGTATGCGTATGGAAAAGCTGGCGCAAAGGTTCGTCGGCGGTGCGCTTGACGGTATTTACGCCCTGACGCATCAGTTTGGATGCAGTCAGCTGGGAGATGATAACGATAATATCCGCAAGCTTCTTGCGGCGATCGCCTTGCATCCCAATGCGGCGTACGTGCTGATCGTCGGTCTCGGCTGTGAAAACAACCTGCTGGACGGCATGAAAAAGGAGCTTGAGCCCTACGGCAGAGAGAATATTGCGTTCTTTAACTGTCAGGACGTGGAGGATGAGCTTTCCTATGGTCTCGCGATCCTTGAGGATATGGCGAATAAGGCTAAGGACATGAAGCGCGAGAGCGTTCCGCTCTCCGAGCTTACGATCGGTCTGAAATGCGGCGGCTCGGACGGTTTTTCGGGCATCACCGCCAACCCCCTCGTCGGACAGGTTACCGATAAGCTCGTCGCCCTTGGCGGAAGCGCGGTGCTCACGGAGGTTCCCGAAATGTTCGGTGCGGAGCAGATCCTTATGAACAAGTGCCGCACACAGGAGCTTTTCTGCCGCTATAAGGATATGATCGAAAGCTTCAAGAAATCCTATACGGATCTCGGCTTCCCCGTATATGAAAACCCCAGCCCCGGAAATAAGAAGGGCGGTATCACCACCTTGGAGGAAAAATCCCTCGGCTGTATCGAAAAGGCGGGGCACACTCCGATCGTGGACGTCCTGATGTACGGCGAGCTTCAAAAGGAGGTCGGCGTCAGCGTGCTGAACGCTCCCGGAAATGACTTGATCGCCGCCACGGCGCTTGCCGCCGCAGGCTGTCAGATGGTGCTCTTCACCACGGGGCGCGGAACGCCGTTTTCCACCTTCGCACCCACGATGAAGATCGCAACCAACGATCGCCTTGCCGCCTTTAAGGACAATTGGATCGATTTCAACGCCTTCGGCATGGATGCGGATGGGCTCTTCGATCTCGTTATGAAGGTAGCGAACGGTGAGTATATCTGCAAGAGCGAGGACCTTCGCGAAATCGCATTCTATAAAACGGGTGTAACGCTTTAATTAAAATGAAAAAAACGGTCGGTTTTGCAAGCGGCTTCATGTGCGCAAGATCGGCCGTTTCTTTAAAAACGAAAGTGAATATAAGCTATGAAGGACTTAAAAAAAGAATGTCGCATCGCCGTCGTGCAAGCCACGCCGGTGATGTTTGATAAGCGAAAATGCTTGGAAAAAGTATTGAAATATATAGAAAAGTGTGCAAAAAACGGTGCAGAGCTCATCGTTTTTCCGGAGCTCTTCATTCCGGGCTACCCCTACGGTATGACCTACGGCTTCACGGTCGGAAGCAGAAAAGCGGCGGGGCGCGAGGACTTCAAGATATATTATGAGAATTCCATTCTCTCAGACGGAGAGGAAATGCAGAGAATCAAGGCCGCCGCTATGGAATACGGCGTATACGTCAGCATCGGTTATTCCGAGCGCGATGGCGTGACGAGCACGCTCTACAATTCAAATATGATGATCTCGCCCGAGGGCGAGTGCTTGAATCACCGTAAGCTGAAGCCCACAGGCGCGGAGCGCGTGGTATGGGGTGACGGTCAGCAGGATTATTTTCCGGTGATGCAAACGCCTTGGGGGCCGATGGGCAATCTCATTTGCTGGGAAAGTTATATGCCGCTTGCGCGCGTGGCACTCTATCAAAAGGGAATCACGATCTATATCTCTCCGAATACGAACGATAACGAGGAGTGGCAGAGCACCATTCGCCATATCGCCATTGAGGGACACGTGTTTTTTGTGAACTGCGATATGTATTTTAGGAAAAGCGATTATCCCGCTACCGCGAGCGCGGAGGCGGAGATCGCCGCCTTGCCCGATATTGCTTGCCGCGGCGGCTCGAATATCATCGATCCCTTCGGGCATCCCGTGACCGAAACGCTTTGGGATAGGGAGGGCGTGCTTTACGCTACGCTCGATATGGAAAAGACCTATACCTCAAAAATGGAGATGGATTGCGTTGGGCATTACGCTCGTCCGGACGTTTTGCATTTGGAAGTAAACGAGAAGTGAGGAAAATAAAAATGAGCCATACTCCCGTGGATAAGAATATGATATTCGTGAACAGCCTCTCGATAGAGGATCTCGTTTATCATGACTTTTTGAGCTATCCCTTCCGCGTATACGGTTATTTTCGTGAAAACGGCGAGAATATCCGCTTGCCGCGCGAGGTCGCAAAAAATACGAGCGATGCCGTTTTTGATATGTATAAAACCTCGACGGGCGGCCGCCTTCGCTTCGAAAGCGATAGCCCCTACGTCGCAATCCGCGTTGTGTTTTCGCGCGGTGAGCGCATCCCGGTGATGACGCAGATCGGAACGGTTGGCTTCGATCTCTATGCCGATGGGGAATACGCAGGCTCCTTTATTCCGCCCATGTCGGGAGAGGCTTACGAATCCGTCGTTCGCTTTCCCGATACGAAAAAAAGAAGCCTGATGATCCATTTTCCGCTCTACGCCAATATCGAATCGCTTGAGATCGGTCTTGCAAAGACCGCCTCGCTTTCACGCGCCGAGGATTATAGGATCGAGAAGCCGATCGTTTTCTACGGATCGTCTATCACGAACGGAGCGTGTGCCTCTCGGCCGGGCATGGCGTATCCCGCGCAGGTCGGCAGAATGTTAGATGCAAACCATTATAATCTCGGCTTTGGCGGATGCGCCAGAGGTGAGCGGGCAATGGCGGAGTACGTTGCTTCGCTCGAAATGTCAGCGTTCGTCTTGGATTACGATCATAACGCCTATGATCCGGATTATCTTCTTGCAACACACGAGCCCTTTTTCAAAACGGTGCGCGAAAAGAATCCGCAGCTTCCCATTTTAATGATGTCCGCGCCGATCGTGAAGCGCAATGCATCCTGGCAAAAGCGCTATGAGATTATTAAGCGTACCTATGAAAACGCGCTTGCCGCAGGGGATAAGAACGTGTATTTTATTGACGGCGCATCTCCTCTTTCGGAGGTCGGAAAAGATTATTTCGTGGACGGCATCCATCCTTCGGATCTCGGCTACTATCTGATGGCAAAGTCCGTTGCCGAGGCTCTTCGCGGTGTCCTGAAATAAGCGGGACATCATAAAGCCTTTTTTGAAGTGCTTATTTATTGCTTGGATGAAGAGCATTATCGGTTATCAC
>JAZQTA010000022.1:0-5746 GCA_045630385.1 Eubacteriales bacterium
TTCGGGCGGCGGAGGAAACATGGCCTCATCGTATTTTTCGAAGGCGTATCCATCGTGGCTGCTCATGAAAAAGCCCTCGGTGACCGCAAGGCCAAACCGCGCCATGATCTTCATTCTCTCTAGACGATCCTCCCTGCCGCAAAGCTCGTCGTAATTTTTCGTCCAGGCCTTGCGCTCCACGTAGCGAAGCGGAAAGCCGATAAAAATATGCGGCGCGCGCGGATAGGGGAAGATGCAGTTATTATACATCTGGAAGTCTTTTCCATTATATTCGATACGCCTTTGCTTCGACCAATTTTTGAAATCCTTTGATTCGATCACGCGCACGTCGCGCATCATCGAATACGTGCCCGCGCCCGGCTCGCGCATCAAAAATTTCTCCGGATCGAAAAGCGCGTTCGCCGTCTTATCCGTGTAGGATTTATCCATTACGGCCACGTCTGCGCCGGGCTCGTGCTCGCCGCGATAGTAGCAGAAATATTTGCCGTGCGCCTTACTGTAAAACGCGCGGTTCTGCGAATCGAACTCTCCGTCGTCGGTCATGAAAAGGCTCTTCTCAAAATGGATGCCGTCCGCACTCATGAGGCAGATCAGAGCGGCATGCCCCTGCCACCAGGCGATCATCTTATACCGCTCCTCCGAGGGGCATTCGGGCGCCTCGTCATAAAAGACCGACATATTATCAAAGCCCGTGAATTCAAAGCGCTCAAGCGACTTGACGTCGAAGATAATATTGTTTTCCTTCGAGCCCGCAAATTCGATCATGCCGAGATTCGGTCTTTCCCAATGCTCGCCGTCCTTGCTCTCGGCATAGCAAACGTACTTTTCTCTGCCGTGGTTGCACACGTAGTGCATGCGATAAAGTCCCTCGGCAAAAAGAACGTTGATAAAGGTGACCTCTCTGCCCTCCCAAGGGCGGTCAAAGCGAAGAAGCAAGCCGCGGCGCACGGGCTTATGCAAGCGCTTTTGCGCATTTGTTTTCTCGGCATCAATTAAAAAATCATCAAAGAAGCATTCTCTTCTGTTTCCGATATTGATCATTTTGTAAATCTCTCTTTGCATTTTATAGATTATTGATTGCGCGAACCGCATTTTCTACCGATTCTTTTACCGTTTTTTCATCTTCGTTATCAACGACGATCAGCGCATCCACCGCCTGCGCATCCAAAAGTGCCGTGGGCACAGAGGTGTCGATCGCCTTGCTGTAAGCCGCAAAATCCAGAAGCTTTTTCTCATCTCTTTTTGCCGCTCTTTGCTTCATTCTTTCGTAGCAAACGGCATCGGAGGCGCTCACCCAGAGAAGGATCAGCGAGGCGCCCACATCCGCGGCACGCGCCTTCAGCGCCTGCATATAGGAAAGATCCCGCACCTCGCGCGAAAGAGGTGCATTCACGAGCACGGTATCCGAAAAGCGAAGCGCGGAGAAGGCAAGCCCCATCAGCGTTTCGTATTCCGCCGCGCGCAGATTTTCGCGATAGAAGCCGCCGTCCATATCAAAGGCCTCGCCCGAAAGAGAAAAGGCGCGCGAAAGCAAGGGCGCAAGCTCGTCCTTGTCAAAATAGGCAACGGAGCCAAGCGCACGGCAAAGAAGTGCCGATACGTAATTTTTTCCATGGGCAGGCGGTGCCGCCACCAAAATCAGCCGCTTCTTCATATAAAGGCCACCGCCAGCGAAGCAAAGGTCACAGGCGCACCGAAGACAATACGATCGCCTTCCACCGAGAAGGCAACCTCCCTTCCGTCCGCCTGAACGCTCTTCACTCGATCCGCGCCCTTCACGCCGTAAGAGACGAGCGTGAGAGGTGTGCCGTGCACCGTCAGTATATGGCGCTCAGGCGAAATCTCTGCCACACCCCAAGTGCTCGCTACGCTGAAGAAAAATTCTCCCGCATCTCTAAGGATCGGCGCAAAGCCGATATGCTTTTTCGTCATATCAAAGGAAAATCCGCTTGCGATCGGCAGAAGCGCAAAGGACGCCATCGAGCGCGCGTAGTTGCTTCCGCATTCGATCTCGTTCCACGGGTTGCGCTTTTCGCCATCATAGCGATCGCGGATCGCGCGCACCATCGCTTCGGCCTCGCCGTGCTTTCCGTTTGCAAGCATCAGAGCCGCCAAGGCGTATTCAAAGCCTGTCATGCACTCCTCGCAGTACGGAATGGGGATCACGGGCGTTTGCACCGTTTCGGGATAGGAGCAGATCACCGTGCCTGCCTCATCGTTCAGCGCAAAGTTTCTCCACATATTCGTCACCTCGCGCATCGAGGGCTTGAAATTATAGCGGTAAAGGCTATCGAGCGCGATCTGCTTTTTTTCCGTATCAAACACGCCGGGCACGCCGATCGCGGCGGCATGGAAATCCGCCAGCATCTGGTCGATGATACAGCCCTCGGCCACCTGATATTTGATCTGTTCTGCCTCGGCATTCCAATATTCATCCTCCGCGCCAAAGGCGGCAACGGTCGCTTTATCCCCAAGCGCCACGCGCTGGTAAAAATATTCTCCATTAAAGAGTTTCTCGTTTGCGAAGGCTCTTCCCTTTTCATAAAGTGCGCGGTATTCGCTCGCGCGTTCTCTCTCGCCAACGGCATCGGCCATCTGTGCGCCAAGCGAAAGTGCAAGCAGATAGAAGCCCTCAAGCCAAGAGCTCGGGCCGAAAAGCTCCATATCCAGCGTGTGATGCTGTCTTCCCTCTAAAACGCCGTCCTTATCGGCATCCCATTTATCGGGATTTTCTTTCGACCATGCGTATTCCAGCATCGAAAAGATCTTGTCGGCGTGTGCTCTGAGCCACGCATCGTCACCGCTGATCTTCCACTCGCGGTAGCATTTGATGACCTCGCCCATCTGCCCATCCACGCAGGCGCGGAAGCGCTTATGCTCTCTATCGGGCGGCAGGGGAATGCGGAATTCGGTTTCGCCGCTTTCCGCGAGGGCGTATTTCATCGTGTTTTCACGAAGCGAGCGCTCAAGGCGCGGGAAAAGAAACGGAAGCGCGTACGCATAGTTCCAAACGTGCTGACAGCTTCCCTCGCAGCTGCCAACCGTTTCAAGACATCCCTCCCAGCCCCAAAGCGAGCCGTCCGTAAGCCTCAGCACCGTCGGCGATTTCAGAACCGAAAGGTTCGCGGTGATCGCATCGATCATCGGCGCGGGCAGGGTGCTTTTATGTAGAGCCTCGGTAAAGAGGCGCGTTTTTTCATACAGCGCATCAAATTTTTTCAGCGCGTAAAGCGCCGTCGCCTTCGAGCTTTCAAGCTGCGTGGCGTAATAGTTTTTCCACGTCACGTCCTTGCCGTTTTCATCCTTGCAGGGCTTCCAATAATTATACGCGTTCGGAACGTTCCATGCCAAAACGAAGCGAACCCTTTCGCTCGTATGCGGCGCGATGTGCACGTAAGCGACCGCCGTGCCATGGTCGCTCTTTCCTGCCTCTGCGTAATGGCGTGCAGGCATTCTTTCAAGCTCCGTCAGGTTCTTCCAGAACACCGTGCAGCTGTCCGACCAAGCGCCTCTGTACCAGAACGCCTGCATCGCGGTATCCTCGGCATCGGTCATCACCGCAAGATCCGTGTATCCGATCTCGTTTTCGGGCGTCATGGCATCCTTGAAAAAGATACCCTTGCAGCCATCCTCCGAGATCTCCTCGTTATAGGACGAGGCGGCAGGATTTTTCAGCGTAAATTCCAGCGCGCATTCCATCTCGCTATCCGTGGGGTTCTCGATCTCCCACGCAAAGAGCGCGGCAGGCAAAGAGGAATCAAAATCGTTATGCGGGATAAAGGGATTGAAAGCAACAAGGCGAGCAGTTGCGGGAAAATCCGCATCCGAAAAGGAGATGCCCGCCATGGGAAAGCGACCGTCAAAAACAACGTTGCGAAAATGCGGGAAGCCCGCCATCGAATAATCGTGCGGGCCAAAGCCGAAGCCGATATGTCCGCCGCCGTGGTGATGCATTCCCATCAGGCTCTCGTTGGTATCGCCGTGCAAAACGCGCGTATACGTTTTTCCTGCGTGCTTTACCTTGATGGCAAAATGCGAATATCCGTTGTAGGTATTTTTATTCGGGCGATTGAAGATCTCCCAATCGATCAGCATACCGTTGCCGCCAAGGCCGATACATCCCGTTCCGATGCCGCCCAGAGGAAAGGATATATTTTTCGTCTTTTCTTTCGTATAAAGCATACTGCGCCTCCAAATACGTTTCATTTAATTCTATTGTAGCATAGACGCCTCTGCATTGCAAGCACTTATTTCGCGTTTTTTCAAAATAAAAAGCAACGCTCCGTTGATACCGAAGGAGCGTTGCTCTGAAATTTAATTTCTCTTATCTCAATTTGTTTTTTTTCGATTCTACGCAGGTCAAGCAATCCGCAAGCCGCTTTTCCACCTCTTCGCGCCCGAATGCGGCATTCGAATACCAAGGCTCGTAGGCATGAGAAAACAGAATATTTTTAATTCTCGCATCGGCCTTGATCCTATCGACGGTTTGAAAATAAACGGCCTCCCCTGCGGCAAGCGAGCAGCGAAACGTTCCGATGCCTGCACCCTGCAAGCCGTCGCCCGAGATCAAAGTGCCGCTTTCGGGATCGAAAAGACCGATCGAATCGGGCGTGTGTCCCGGCAAGGGATAAATTTCAAGCGGCGAAAGCGCGGCGGGTGCTTCGGCGCTAACGATCTGTATCTTTGGATGCCGCTCTATGATGCGCCCCTTGCCGCCCGCATGGTCGCTATGTCCGTGCGTTAAAAAAAGATAGCGAATATCCGAAAGCGCGATCCCCATTTTCCGAAGAGCGGGGATGATATAGCGCTCCACGTCCTCCGCGGTGGTCGCGCAGTCCACGAGGATATTCCCCTTCGAACTCCGCACCAAAAACACCGAGGTATATACGCTCATGAACGGAACCTGCAAGCGATAGATCTCGCCGATCTCTTTTCTGAAAACCATAAAGCGCTCCTTTCAGCAAAGTCTTGCGAAAAAGACTTTTCATACGCTATATATAATATATAAGGAAGAAAACCGTTACCGCCGCAGTAAAAGCACATGCCAAATGGGCAACGGGAGCAAAGCAAATGAGGTAATAAAACGGATAAAGATAATAAAGAAAATAAAAGGCTCTGTCGCCGCATACGTTTGATTTTTTGTGACACGTTTACGTGTCATTCTGAGCGAAGTCCCGCCCAGATCCCACTTCGGCCACGCCTCGTGCTTTTGAGGCGAGCCTCAAAAGTTCGACAAGCTCAGAATGACACCTTCGGTGTCGGCGGGACGTAGTCGAAATCCGAGCATAGCGAGGATCAAACGGTGCAACGCACCGTTTGGAATCTCACAAAAAATCAGCCAATTAAAGAAACAGAGCCAAATAAAAAAGGCCTCGCTAATGCGAAACCGTATGAAGGATGGATTCTTACGCACATGGTCGGGAATTTCGGACGCTAAGGCGGGAGAAATTCGGGGCGTGACAAACAAAAAGCCAAAGCCTATCAAGGTTCCGGTCGTGCAACCTTGCGTATCGTTCGGGAATTTCGGACGCTAAAGCGGGAGAAATTCAGGGCGTGACAAACAAAAAGCCGGAACCATACTTAGGTTCCGGTCACGCCTGCTCATTGAAAACCGAACAAAGGGAGAAACGAGACGTTTTGCGAAGCGAAGCATTGAGCTATTGCAAAACAACAGTTCAAGCCCTCGGTCTATTAGTATCGTTCAACTGAACACATTACTGTGCTTACATCTACGACCTATCAAACT
>JAZQTA010000023.1:0-14151 GCA_045630385.1 Eubacteriales bacterium
CCGTCAACGACAGACAAGCTCTGCTTGTGGGGGACGTGCTTGCCACGGGTTACTGGGCAGCGAAAATCTCCGAGATCGCCGAGGACGATACCGTTCTCATCATCGGCGCAGGCCCTACGGGAATTTGCACGCTACTTTGTGTGATGCTGAAAAATCCGGGGCGCATCATCGTGTGCGAGAAGGACGAGAACCGTATCGAGTTTGTGAATGAGCACTATCCCAACGTGCTGACGGTAAGACCTAACGAATGCCTTGATTTTGTTCGCGAGAACAGCGACCACGGCGGCGCAGATGTGGTGCTTGAGGTTGCCGGAGCAGAGAACACCTTCAAGCTTGCATGGCAGTGCGCGCGCCCGAATGCCATCGTCACGGTAGTTGCGCTTTACGATAAGGCGCAGACTCTGCCTCTGCCCGATATGTACGGCAAGAATCTGACCTTCAAGACCGGCGGCGTTGATGGTTGCGACTGTGTAGAAACGCTGAAGCTCATTGCCGAGGGCAAGCTCGATACCGAGCCGCTGATTACGCATACCTATCCGCTCTCAAAGATCGACGAGGCGTACGAGCTGTTTGAAAACAAACGCGACGGGGTTATTAAAGTTGCGGTGGAGTGTTAAAGAAATTTGTTTATGAGAAAGGGGATTATGCTATGGAGTTAGAAAACGCAAACACAGAGTATTTATATCACTATACTTCGGTGGATAGTTTAGCTCTTATCTTAAAGAATAAAACAATTAGATTGAATCCATTAGATAAGATGGATGATCTTCAAGAAAAGAAAACAAAAGATATTGAAAACTTTGGGAAGTTTTTCTTCGTTAGCTCATGGACAAGTGAAGAACAAGAAAGCATTCCTATGTGGAAGATGTATACTTCGCAGATAAGCGGTGTTAGAATTAAATTGCCTAAAAATCCATTCAAGAAAAATCAAACGTGCGGTGCAGATATAGAAAAAGCAATAGGTATTAAAGCAGTTGATGAAGATTCAAAAAAGCATGTACATAACACATTCCTCAATCTTGCGGAACTTATGAAATTAGGCGTGTTTTCACAGCAAGCTTGGAATGGAGATATTTTGCATGAAGTGGTTTATACTGACGATTTATCTTTGTTGGAACCCCAAACCCTAACTGTATCCAATGAAGGTACGACTATTTCGTTCGATAAACTTGGCAGATATAAAAATAGTCACTGGAGCTTCCAGAAAGAGTGGCGATATCTAATGTCATTTATACCGATGAATTTTATGCGTCCTGTTGAAGAAATGTCAAAAGATTTTACAAGAACTGCAATTAGGATTATAAATGGTGTGGAACAATTGCCGTTTTCTAGCTTTGATTTAACGATAGATGAGCATTGCTTTACAGAAATGGAGATAACACCAAGCCCTCATATGTCTATGGGATATAGGGTGTTATTAGAGGATTTGGTTGAGAAATACAATCCATCAGCCCAAATAATAGAAAGTTCATTGAAGGGGTTAATATGATCCGAGGAGGTAATCTCGATTCTAGATTATCGACTGAATGCTTATAGAATGGGGTGACGACATATGAATGATTCAACAACACAAAAACCAAAATTTTCAAAAAAAGCAAGAAACTACGCAATCATAGCAACTTGTGTGATATTGTGTTTTATTGTTTTTATAGCTAATGTAGAATGGGAAACACGGATTAACGGATTGTTTTTGATGCTCTTTTTGCTAGTTGTAGTTCCAATTGGCGGCTATTTGATTTACTTTCTTAAAAAATTAAATACATATACGATGGCAACAGATTCGAAAAAGATTAATCAGTATCCTAAATTTTATGTCATAACAATTTCTTCAATACTGTGTCTTATAGCAATAATAGCAAGCGTGATTGGAATTTACTATGCTTTTGAAAACAAGGCAAAAGCGCAAATTGTAGATCAGATAAGCGAAAATGCCGGTGAATTAAAACTTGAAAATGTAGAAGTTTTGATCACATCGAAAAACATCGAATATGGTTATTACAATGTAATCATAAGATGCTCGAATCTAAATGATTTTCAGTATTCGGAAATATATAGGATTGATAAGAATATAGGCTGCTCCGATGCTTTTATAACGTCATATCAATCGGGCGATGATACTTACGAGGTATTTACAAGTTCTGTTTATAAAAATGGAAAGCGTGTCTATGAGTATACAAGTTCTAGTGTTACCTCGGCAGATGCTCCTTATGTTGGAATGGATGCAAGTTCAATTGGAAAAACAAAACTTGGAAAACCGGATGAAACAGAGCTTTGTAGAGATTATCATGCTTTAGAGCCAGATCATCGTTCGATAACATACAGGTGGTATGATTCTAAAGGAAAAATGATTTTTTATGCTTATGCTTTAAACGGAAAAGTTATAAGTGTTACTGATTACAGAAAGCAATAATTCTAGTCACAATAAGCCAAAAATCTCCGCAAATGGTCAAACATGTGGTCAAAGGTGAAAAATGGGCTTATTCAACCCGGGGAGCAGGGAAGAACAAGCCCATTCTTTATATTGTGAAAACGCGAGATTTCGTGCAGATTTGCGAGAAAATAAAAGAAAAACGGAGGTTCGGTTGAACCTCCGTTTTTTGTTCGAGTGAAAAAATTTGTAATATTCAAATTTTAAAGCTTAAAATTCTTCTTCATCCAGGCAAAGCTTTGCCTCTTCCTTCATAAGCCCCATATAATAGAAGGTGTAAATAATGAAGGGAATCGCGATCACGGTCATGATCAGCGGCCAAAATTCCCATTGGTGGGAATAGGTGCCGATCGTTGCGGCGCTGGAAGGAATGAAAATAACTTGGCCTTGCAGGTATACGTAGATACTGCGGCTGATCACGCTAAGTGCGGCAAGAATGAAAAATGCAAGGTTCATGCGCGAAAGCGATTTTCTGTACTGATTTTCGCCATCTGCTTTTTGCGCCGCACCAAACGCTCCCTTGAGCGTACGGTTTAGGGCGATAAAAATAAATAAAAGGAATGCGGTGAAGAGAACGGCGGTCAGTATAGAAACAAGCACGCAGGGCTGATATGCAAGGATCGCTTCCTCGTTGTTCAAAAGGCTTGGGTAGCCGTAGCTTGCATCAAATTCGCTGATAAGAATGGAAAGCACCGCCGAGGAGAGAAGCGAAAGTATACCGAAAACGCGGATGCCGATTTTGATCGGCTTTTTTGTTCGGATCCAAACCGTGCCGAGAAGCAAAAAGAGCGCAAAGCAGAAAAGCGGCATAAAATTCAGCGAGAAAAGAGAAGCGATTGCAATGAGCGAAAATCCCATTACGTAGGCAGAGCACAATTCGTGCTTCTCCTTTTTTGCGATGATCGCATCTCCTGCCAAAGTGAGGAGCGCATTCAAAAATCTGCCTTCCATCCGCACCGCCTTCACATAAGCGTGAGCCATCAGAAGCCAATAGATTCCAACGGCAAGTGCGATCGCCGCGATCAAAAGCAGTGTATAAGGATAGAGCTTGACAAAGGCTGTTTGCCCCGAAAGATCACCCACGAATTCTTGCTTTCTTGTGAGCAGAAGAAGCTCGGGAAGAAAGGAAGCAAAGCTCTTGATAAAGAGAAAAATCAGCGTTACGTTCCGAAGCATTTCCGGCGTTTGCACGCGCTTTAGATTTACCTTCGCTTTCGATTGCTTTGTAACGCTTTCGGGAAAATCGCCCGTGCTTTGCTTTGAGCGGAAGGGGGAGATCAAAGCCGTTGCATCGGTGCGCTGTCCAAGATAAAACAGTCCCTCCGACAGATGAAAAATAAAGGTATAACCGAGAATCATTTCGAAAACGGCAAAAACGATAGCAAAGGTGGGGATCAGGTTTTTGTCCGTAATATTATTGGAATTCACGCTCACCGTGATAAAGGAGGCCGGGATCTTGAATAGACAAAGGATCGCAAGCTTTTTGCAAGCATCCTTCGCCTGTTCAAAATGCGGCGCGAGTCCCGCTGCTTCCGAAATTACGGAGAAAACCAAAAAATATGCGATAAAGTCGGGCAGAACATCGACGATGTGAATATTGGGATTGACAAGAAGAAGTAAAGCGGTGAAGATTCTAAGGTAATAATTTTTCTTTTTTTTCATAGCGTTATCGTTTTTTCTTCTTTTTCTTGGTTTGGTTTTTCTTGCGCATTTCTTCAATGCGCGCTTCGATCTCTACTTTTTGCTTCTGTTCCTTTCTCGCGCGGTAGTCGTTAATAAACTTAAAGCGCGAGGGGCGCTCCTTCATATCCACGTCGCCGGGAAGGCAGATGCGCGCATAGCATCTGTAGATAAAGATCGCGATGCCGAGCGTGTAGATCAAAGTACCGATCAAAAGCACGAATCGGATCGTAAGAAGCGTTCCGGGATCGACGGCGGAGAAAAGCGGATCTATCTTAAGCAGTCCGCCAAGCAAATGGACGAGAGGAGAAAGCGGTATGAGCATCATGGCGCGACTTTCCATTTTTTGAAGTCCCACCTCTGCGGTGATCTCCTTGAAGCCGAGCAGGAGGCAGACGTGCATAGGGCAGAGCGCCGCCATGCGCATTGCCTCCGCAATCATCATGAGTGTCGGTGAAAGCGAGGAGGAAAAGGATGCTCCGATCTTTAATATAAATTCGAAAAGGCCGATCGCGGCAAAGGGGATCGTCGCAAAAAATGCGTATCGGAAGCCCCTGTTCCATCTTTTGAGCTTTTCAAGCGCATAAAGGATCAGCACGCCCGCAAGCACGTCGGTGTAGCCGAAAAAGGATAGATTCAGAAGAAAGATGTATCCGATAAAGAGAATACCGAAGCCCATATAAAATCTCCTTAAGCCTCGGTGCTGCCACGTCCGCAGCACTTTTTGTATTTCTGACCGCTGCCGCAGGGGCAGGGATCGTTTCTTCCGACCTTGGAGGATTTCACGGGGGCGCGCTTCACGCTTTTTCCGTCACCGAAGCCTTCAACGAGCGGCGTCGCAACCTGCACGCGCTCCACCTTCTGTACCTTCGGAACGACCGAAAGCACCTTTCTGACGGTGTCTTCCTTGATATCATCGATCATGGTATCGAAAAGGTCCGCGCCTTGGATGCGGTACATGGCAACGGGATCGCGCTGTGCGTAGGAGTTGAGTCCGATGTATTCCTTCAGCTCCTCCATGTTATCGAGATGCTCCATCCACTTTTTATCCACGTTTTCAAGAAGGATCACCTTCTCGATCTCGCGCATAGCATCGGGGCGCATTCCCTCAACGCTTGCAAAGAGCGTGTCTTTTGCTTCGTAGATCTCGAGTGCCTTTTCGGAAAGTCTTTCGCAAAGGGAATCCTTATCCAGCGCGGCGAGCTCGTCGGCAGAATAGTTGAAGTTATCGCCATCCGTCAGAAGACCCATATAGTGGTTGCGGAATTCGTCGAACTTCCAATGCTCCTTTTCTTCCGTGCCGAAGCAGAATTCGCAAGTCTCCCTCACGGAGGTGAGGATCATATTTTTGATGGTTTCGCGGATATCATCGCTGCAAAGCACGTCGCCTCTCTGCTTATAGATAATGCTTCTTTGCTGGTTCATAACGTCGTCGTAGGTCAAAACGTTCTTTCTGCGCGCGAAGTTCATGGACTCGATCTTTCTCTGCGCTCTCTCGATAGAGCCGGAAAGAATGCGGGCATCGATCGGCATATCCTCTGCGAGTCCAAGCCTTTCGGTGATTCCCATCAGACGGTCGGAGCCGAAAAGTCGCATCAGATCATCCTCAAGAGAGAGGTAGAAGCGGGTAGCGCCCTCGTCACCCTGTCGTCCGCTTCGTCCGCGAAGCTGGTTGTCGATACGGCGGCTCTCATGGCGCTCTGTACCGAGGATGAACAAACCACCCGCAGCCTTTACTTTTTCTGCCTCTGGGCGGATCTGCTCCTTGTACTTTTTATAAAGCTCTTGGAAAAGCGCTCTTGCCTCCAGCACGGTCTCGTCCGTGGTCACGCCTGTGCCGACGGCATCGGTAATCACCTTGTCCTCGTAGCCGCGCTTTCTGAGATCAGCCTTCGCCATGTATTCGGGGTTACCGCCGAGCATAATATCCGTACCGCGTCCCGCCATGTTGGTGGAAATGGTAACGGCACCAAGGCGGCCCGCCTGTGCAACGATATCGGCTTCTTTTTCATGTTGCTTTGCGTTCAGCACGTTGTGGGGGATGCCCGCGCGCTTTAAAATTACGGACAATTCCTCGGATTTATCAATCGAAACCGTACCAACGAGGACGGGCTGTCCCTTTTCGTGGCATTCCTTGATCTGTGCAACGATGGCGCGGATCTTGCCTTGATAGGTGCGGTATACGGCATCGTTGAAATCCTTACGGATCATAGGCTTGTTGGTCGGCACTTCAACCACGTCGAGCGCATAAATATCGCGGAACTCGTCCTCCTCGGTCAGCGCCGTACCCGTCATGCCGGAAAGCTTGCCATACATACGGAAGTAGTTCTGGAAGGTAACGGTTGCAAGTGTTCTCGTTTCCTTTTGGATCTTAACCTTTTCCTTTGCCTCCAGCGCCTGATGCAAACCGTCGTTGAATCTTCTTCCGGGCATCAGTCGTCCCGTGAAGGAGTCAACGATAATGACCTGATTGTCCTTGACGATGTAGTCCACGTCGTTTTTCATAACGCCGTGTGCCTTGATGGCGGTATTGATATGATGATAAAGCGAGGCATTCTCGGGATCGGAAAGGTTTTCGAGGTGGAAATATTTTTCCGCCTTTGCAATACCGTGCTGTGTGAGCACGGCGGTATGCGCCTTTTCGTCTACGATGTAATCCTCGGTATAAACGTCGAGATCTTCTTTTGCGTCGATTTCTTTTATAACGTAGCGGCGCAGTGTGCGAACGAAGCTGTCTGCCGCGGCATAAAGATCGGTGGATTTTGATCCCGCGCCGGAAATGATCAGAGGCGTTCTCGCTTCATCAATCAGGATGGAGTCCACCTCGTCCACGATGGCGAAGGCGTGGCCTCTTTGCACCATGCGCTCCTTATAAACCACCATATTGTCGCGCAGATAGTCGAAGCCAAGCTCGTTGTTCGTTCCGTAGGTGATATCTGCGGCATAGGCGCGGCGCTTCTCATCGGAGGTCTGGCCGTGGATGATCAATCCCGTGGTGAGCCCGAGAAAGCCGTAAACCTTGCCCATTTCATCGCTGTCGCGCTTTGCAAGGTAATCGTTTACCGTAACGATGTGAACGCCCTTGCCTGTCAGTGCGTTCAGATAGGCGGGTAGCGTAGCAACGAGCGTTTTACCTTCACCGGTCTTCATCTCTGCAATACGGCCCTGATGAAGCAAAATGCCGCCCATGATCTGCACGGTAAAGGGGCGTTTTCCAAGCACGCGATCTGCCGTCTCGCGCACGAGCGCAAAGGCCTCAGGCAAAATATCGTCAAGCGTTTTTCCGTTTGCGAGATCGCCCTTCAGCTTATCGGTGTATGCGCGAAGTGCTTCGTCGCTCATTTCGGCGAAGGTGGGCGCCAAAGCCTCGGTTTTATTTACAAGCGGCATAATGCGCTTGATCTGCTTTTCGCTGTATGATTTAAAAAGTCCCATGTGGGTCTCCTTTGTGCGGTGGTGTGCCGCCATTAATTTTACATATTAGTATAACACATCCGAAAGGAAAATAAAAGATAAAAATGTAAATATTTAAAATTTACTGAAAAATAATAAATTTTGCTTGACCTTTTGCACTTTCGGTAGTAAAATATAGGCATACTCACATAAAGAAACGAAAAAGAGGAAACACTTTCTATGAAGCCTATCAATATTGTGCTGTATTGTCCCGAGATCCCGCAAAATACGGGGAATATTTCTCGCACCTGTGCCGTGACCGGCGCGGCGCTTCATATTATCAAGCCGATGGGGTTTGAAATCAGCGATCGCACCTTGAAGCGCGCGGGGCTGGATTATTGGGATAAGCTGAGTGTGACCTATTACGAAAGCGCCGCGGAATTTTTTGAGAAAAACAAGGACGCCGCAATATATTATTTTTCCTCCAAGGGACATAAGAATTATTGTGACGTGGATTATCCCCGTCCTGTCTTTCTGATGTTCGGTCCGGAAACAAAGGGGTTGCCGGAGGAGCTTCTCAGAGAAAACCTTTCGCGTTGCATCCGTATTCCCATGCTTCCGACGCTTCGATGCCTGAATCTTTCGAATGCGGTTGCCGTCGCGGTATACGAGGTACTGCGGCAAACGGGATTTTTCGATATGGAAACGGTCGGCTCTCTTTAATTTTGTGCTTTATTTTGGGCTATCCCTCTTCGGGATGGCCCTTTCTTTTCGTTTAGGGGGAAATATGAAGGTTGTTTTGCTTGGCGGTGATTTGAACGCTTATGCGGTTGCCGTTTCGTTTCATGAGGCGTACGGAGTGAAAAGCACGGTCTTTTGCCGCTATCCTTGCGGTATAACGGCGAGCTCGCCTATTGTTGACTTGGTGGTTGAGCCAAGGCTCTTGGAGGACGACATCGGAACGGTAATGCTTCTGCGGTATGCGAGAAGTGTGTCCGAAAAGCCGTATCTCGTTGCGTGCGGTGATTGGTACGTAAGCTTTCTGGATCGCAATCGCGAAAGGCTCGGGGATGCCTTCGGATTTTTGATTCCGTCCCACGAGCTGCTTTCGGCGGTATCGGAAAAGAAGATTTTTTATTCGCTTCTTGAAAAAGAGGGGCTCCCGTATCCGAAAACCGTAATACTATCTAAAGAAAGCTTGGCGCTTGCAGATCTGCTTTCCATTGGTGAATATCCCGCGGTTTTAAAGCCGAGCAATAGTGTTTCTTATTATGCGCATCCGTTTGACGGAATGCAAAAGGTGTATTTCCCAAGAACACCCAAGGATGCACTTTCGGTTGCGGAAAGAATATTTGCCTCGGGATACGAGGGGGAATTGCTGTTGCAGAAGAAAATCGGCACGGATAAGGACGGCGCGGTTGCCAAGACGCTGACCTTGCTTTTGGACACCGAGGGGAGAGTGTGCCGCGGTGTTCTCGGCGAGGTATTGATTGAGGAAACCGCCCCCGGCGCGCGCGGAAACTATGCGGCGATCCTGACTAGGCCGCCCGATGCGCTTACCTGCCGTCTCGTTTCTTTTTTGGAGCGTATCGGTTATACGGGAATTGCGAACGTGGATATCATTTCGGATGGGAGCGGCGCTTATATACTTGAACTCAATCCAAGGCAAGGCAGAAGCTCGGATTACCTTCGTGCCGCAGGAATCAGCATAGCAAATTTCTTGGTAGATGCAATCGATAAGCGAAAAATTAAAACCGATCTTTCCTCTAAGGTTGCTTTTTGGCACGCTGTTCCGCTATGCTTTTTTAAGAGCCGGCTCTCGCCGGAAAATCGAAAGCTCGTGACAAGCCTAAAAAAACACGGCCGTATCACCTATGCTTTTTCATATAAAGCAGATCGCTCTTCATTTCGGCGACGACTGTATGTTTTCGTGCACGCCTTGCGTCGCACGGCGGCACTTCGGAAAGGTGCAAGGAGGGTTAACCGTGATCAAGGATTGTGATTTTTATATATGGATAAAAAAGTATTATGCGGATGCGACTTTTATCGGAAAACCGAAAAGCATTAAAAGTGTTGTAAAGCACTCCGATAGAGCAAACGCAGATTCGCTGTTTGTTTGCATTCGTGGGATCGGTGCGGATGGGCATGATTACGCAAAGATTGCGTATCAAAACGGTTGCCGTGCCTTTTTGTGCGAGCGCGAGCTGACCTTGCCACAGGATGCCTGTACCGTGCTTGTCCGTGATGTTCACGACGGCCTTTTTAAGATGCTTTCGGATTTTTATAAGATTTCGGAGGGTGATTTTGAATTTTGCGCGGTTACGGGAACCAAAGGGAAAACCACGACTGCAATGATGCTGATGCATCTGTTGAATAAGCACGGATATAAGGCTGCGTGCAGTACGACGTTGGGACTCTGTAGCGGAAGCGAGATGTGGGAAACGGAGAATACAACGCCGGATCTGTTTGTGATCGTTCCTTGGCTTTCACGGCTGAAAAAGCAAGGAATACGGTACGTCGTAATCGAGGTCTCCAGCGCGGCGCTTTCCGGGGAAAGACTTCGCGGTATGCGTTTTGATATAGGGGTTCTGACCTCTTTTTCCGAGGATCACGTCGGTGTCGGAGAGCATGAGTCGTTAGAGGATTATCTTGCGGCGAAAAGATCCTTGTTTTCTTCTTATGGGATTAAAATGGCAATTTTCCCAAGAGAGGTAAGTGTGGGAAAATATATTGTGGCGGAGAGCTCGCGCATGATCGCCATTCCATTGGATGAAGAGGAAATTTCTTGCGTGACGGAGCGGGAGCAAGGGCAATGCTTTGTATATAAAGGGCGCGAGGTGTTGCTCTCGCTACCGGGACGGCACAATCGAACGAACGCAAGACTCGCTTTGACGGCGGCGGCCATGCTGACGGGGAAAAGTGAGGAAGAATTTATATCGTATCTTTCTGATCTTTTTATTCCCGGTCGGTATGAGCAGTTTGTGAAAAACGGCGTTAGCATCGTGATCGATTATGCGCATAACCAAGAAAGCTTTTTTGCCGTTGCAAAAACCGCAAAGCGCAGATCGCGAGGCAGAGTGCTGGCGGTTTTCGGATCTGTTGGGGAGCGGGGAGAGGGAAGGCGGCACGCGCTTGCACACGCGGCTGATACGTCGTTTGATTATTCCGTTATCACAGCGGATAATCCGGGGTGCGAGGATGCTTTTCATATCTGCGCCGAGATTTATGCCGCGTTTTCGGATAAATCTCATGCTTGTATCGTTGCGGACCGTGAGCATGCCATCCGACATGCATTTTCGCTTTGCGAGAAGGGAGATACCTTGCTTTTACTCGGCAAAGGCCACGAGGGGTATCAAAAAACGAAAAGCGGTTGTATTCCGTTTTCCGAAAGAAGGATATTGCTTTCCGATCCGTGAGTAAAAATGTTATTGACAATATCCTTATTTTTTGCTACACTTATAAAAAAAGAATAAGGATATCGCAGAATGAAACGATTTGAATTATATGATGGCGAATGCCTTTATGGCGGCTCGGCTTATGACGGAGCGAAAAATCCGTTCACAAAGGATTCCGTATATCATGCCGATTTTCGCAAGCTTTGCGTGAATCAGACGATGCCCTTGTATCTCAGCACCAAAGGGCGATATTTTTACAGCGAAACACCCTTTGCCGTCACGATCGAGAATGGAGCCGTGACGTTTGAGGGCGGTGACGTGAAGGAATACGTAGGGGGCAGCTCCTTAAGAGATGCTTATCTTGCGGCTATGCGCGCGCATTTTCCGTTTGACGGGCGTGCGCTTCCCGAAGCGTTTTTTCGAACCGCGCAATATAACACGTGGATGGAATACACCTACGATCCGACGGAAGAAAAGGTGCTCTCTTATGCAAAGGCTGTTTTGGATAACGGCTTTGCTCCGGGAATTCTGATCATTGATGAGGGATGGCACGGAAGATATGGGCAGTGGGAGTTCGATCCGCATAAATTTCCGCATCCCAAGGAGATGATTGAAAAACTGCATGCAATGGGCTTCAAGGTTCTTTTATGGGTTGTTCCTCTTGTGTGTCCGGACGGTCAGTTTTTCATTCGCCATTGCTTCGAAAATCTTCCGGATTGTGATAAGGATGCATCTCGCCTTTTTGTGCGAACGAAGGAGGGGGAGGTTGCTCTTTTCAAGTGGTGGAACGGATATTCCGCCGCGTTGGATATGCGAAAGGATTGCGATCGCGAATTTTTGGATAAACAGCTACGGCATTTGATGCGTGACTATGGCGTAGATGGATTTAAATTTGACGGTGGCACGGTGGATATGTATCACGCCGCATCCGTTTTGGGCGGAACGGCGCGAGATGATGAGGATGCCCACGCCATGAATCAAGCATGGAATGAATTTGGTCGCCGATATGATTATCATGAATATAAGGACACCTACCACGGCGGCGGAAAATGCGGAATTCAGCGCCTTTGCGATAAGGATCACAGATGGATCGGAAACGGAATCGATACCTTCGTTCCCGCGTCTGCAATCACGGGGCTTCTCGGTCACCCATTTATATGCCCCGATATGATCGGCGGCGGAGAGTGGATCTATAACACCATGAAGGATTTCAAGGTAGATGAGGAACTCTTCGTTCGTATGGCGGAGGCTTCTGCGCTTCTTCCGATGATGCAGTTTTCCTGGGCACCGTGGAGACTTCTTTCCAAGGAAGCGCTGGAGAATGTAAAGCGGATGGCACAGCTCCATTGCTCCATGAGCGACACAATTCTTGCGCTTGTAAAAAAAACGCTCGAAACGGGAGAACCCATCGTGCGCTTTATGGAATATAATTATCCGCATTGCGGATACCATGGGATCGTTGATCAGTTTATGCTTGGTGAAAGCATTCTCGTAGCTCCCGTTATAACGAAGGGAACGCGGTCCCGCAATGTCGTATTTCCCTCGGGAAAATGGAAATCCCAAGACGGCGAGATCTTTGATGGAGAATGTACGCGCGAAATGGAATCTCCTCTCGGAAAACTCCTGTATTTTCAAAAAATATAATTTATTCCTTGGCAGTTTCTTTACTTTTGCATATGAGATCCGCGAGCCAGTAAAGATTTTTCGTAGCGGTTTTCAATGCTTCTATGCCCTCGAGATCGGTATCCACGTCTTCGCGTTTTGCGGCGTGAAGAATGGTGAAATAATTCGAGGATGCGATCGGCATTTCATTAAAAGCAAAGAATTTTTCCATCTCCCAAAGCGTTCCGATATGCCCGCCGCGCCGTCCGATTGCAACGGCAAAGGCGGGCTTTTTTCTTAGGAGATCGCTCGAGGAGCGGAAGAGCCTTCCCATAACGGATTTTGCAGTTCCGCTTGCGCCGCCGTAATGCACGGGACTTGCAAAAACAAAGGCATCCGCTTCCTTGCATAAAGGGCGCAGCTCGTTAACGGCATCTTGATAAAAGCATCCGTTTCCGTGCTTACAAAGTCCACAGGCAATGCAAGAAAAGCTCGGTCCGTTTTTGCAGAAGAACACTTCGCTTTCGCCACCGAGCTTCTCCCACGCATCGCCTGCGATGGATAGTGCGCGATCGGTAGCTCCTTTTTCGTGGGGACTTGTATTAATAAGTAACAGTTTCATTTGATTTTTACCCGATTTATCAATTTTATTTGTGACATTTTTTAAACTTATTGACTTTTCTAATTTTCTGTAATATAATAATCTATATATATTATATGTGATTCGTTATTTTGCGATTACAATGCGGAGGTAGGTAAAAATGACAAAAATAGATATTTTTTCCGGCTTTCTCGGAGCAGGAAAAACAACTTTGATAAAAAAACTTTTGAAGGAAGCGTATGCCGGCGAGCAGGTCGTTCTGATAGAGAATGAATTTGGAGAAATCGGTATCGACGGCGGCTTTTTGCAGGAAGCGGGCATCAATATCACGGAGATGAATTCGGGCTGTATTTGCTGCTCGCTTGTCGGTGATTTCACCAAGGCGCTTGGTGAGGTGTTGGCGCAGTATCATCCCGATCGCGTGTTGATCGAGCCCTCGGGCGTTGGTAAGCTTTCGGACGTAGTGAAAGCCGTTTCCGCCGTGCTTTCCGATGAGGTCGTTTTGGGTAGTCTTTGCGCGGTTGCCGATGCCGGCAAATGCAAGATGTACTCCAAGAATTTTGGTGAGTTTTACGTCGATCAGATTCGCACGGCGACCTCTGTCGTCCTTTCACATACGGGTGGTGCTTCCGATAAAAAGATTGCGGATGCAGTACATCTGTTGCGTGAAATCAACGCCTCGGCAACGATCGTGACCACGCCGTGGGAGCTTCTTGACGGAAAGGCCATCCTTGAGGCCATGGAGCATAAGGATACCTTGGATGCCGCGCTTTCCGCTCTGAAGGAAGAGCATCACCACCACCACGATCACGATGAAGAATGTGAATGCGGCCACCATCACCACGATCACGACGAAGAGTGCGAGTGCGGCCACCATCACCACGATCACGATGAAGAATGCGAGTGCGGTCACCATCACCACGATCACGACGAAGAGTGCGAGTGCGGCCATCATCACCACGATCACGACGAAGAGTGCGAGTGCGGCCATCATCACCACGATCACGATGAAGAATGCGAGTGCGGCCACCATCACCACGATCACGACGAAG
>JAZQTA010000024.1:0-10321 GCA_045630385.1 Eubacteriales bacterium
AATACCTTCTCAAAGCCAAGGCGGCGAAGAGCGGCAACCATCTTGCCCTCAACGTTGGTGCCGATCGGCATGTCGAAGCACTCGCCAAGCGTTGCGCGGATAGAGGGAGCGGTCTGCACGATCACGTGCTTGGAGGTATCAGCAAGAGCCTCCCAAACCTTATCGGTGTCATCCTTCTCAACGAGAGCACCCGTGGGGCAAACGGCGGTGCACTGACCGCAGCTGATACAGGGAGTCTCGGAAAGAGAAAGGTTGTAGGCCTGTCCGATGCAGGTATCAATACCGCGGTTGTTCGCGCCGATAACCGAAACGAACTGCTCGTTGCAGGCTGCAACGCAGCGACGGCAAAGAATGCACTTGTTGTTATCTCTTACGAGGTGAGGCGTAGTGGTATCCAGCTGATACAGGGGCTTGAAGCCGCCGAATGCAGCGGAATCCACGCCGTATTCATAGCACAGCTTCTGCAGCTCGCAGTTGGTGGAGCGAACGCAGGAGAGGCAGTTCTTATTGTGGGTAGAAAGGATGAGCTCAAGCGTCGTCTTTCTTGCGGCACGCACCTTGGGGGTGTTGGTCTTGATTTCCATGCCGTCCGTGCAGGGGTAAACGCAAGCGGTAACGAGGCCTCTTGCGCCGGTAGCCTCAACAACGCAGATACGGCAAGCGCCGATCTCGTTCTTTTCCTTCATGAAGCAAAGGGTGGGGATCTCCACGCCTGCTGCTCTTGCGGCCTCAAGAATAGTCGAGCCCTTGGGAACGCTGACGGCAATGCCGTTTACTTTCACATTGATCATTTCCATTATTCAAGTCCTCCCTTATTTCTTGGAAATTGCGCCGAACTTACAGCCGCCAACGCAAGCGCCGCACTTAATGCACTTGTTCTTGTCGATAGCGTAAGAGGGAAGCTTATGGCCCTCGGCAACGTAATCGGTCTTGGAAATAGCATCTGCAGGGCAGTTCTTTGCGCACTTACCGCAGCCGATACACTTATCCTTGTCGATGTAGAAGTTGGTCATGCTCTTGCAGACGCCTGCGGGGCAAACCTTGTCCACAACGTGTGCAATGTACTCATCGCGGAAGAACTTCAGCGTGGAAAGCACGGGGTTGGGAGCGGTCTGGCCAAGGCCGCAAAGAGAGTTTTCCTTAATATATACGCAGAGTGCCTCGAGCTTGTCGATATCTGCAAGCGTGCCCTTGCCTGCGGTGATCTTTTCAAGGATCTCAAGCAGACGGCGAGTACCAACGCGGCAGGGAGTGCACTTTCCGCAGGACTCGTCCACGGTGAATTCAAGGAAGAACTTCGCCATGTCAACCATACAGGTATCCTCGTCCATAACGATAAGTCCGCCCGAACCCATCATGCAACCCAGAGAGATCAGGTTGTCGTAGTCAACCGCAGTGTCGATCAGGCTTGCGGGAATGCATCCGCCGGAGGGACCACCGGTCTGAGCAGCCTTGAAGTGCTTGCCGCCGGGAATACCGCCGCCGATCTCGTCGATGATCTCGCGCAGGGTAGTACCCATGGGGATCTCAACAAGGCCGGTGTGCTTGATCTTGCCGCCGAGTGCGAATACCTTCGTGCCCTTGGACTTTTCAGTTCCCATGCCTGCGAACCATTCCGCACCGTTAAGGATGATCTGGGGAACGTTTGCAAAGGTCTCAACGTTGTTTTCAACGGTGGGACGGTTGTAAAGGCCCTTCACAGCGGGATACGGAGGTCTGGGACGGGGCTCGCCGCGGTTACCCTCGATAGAGGTCATAAGAGCGGTCTCCTCACCGCAAACGAATGCGCCTGCGCCAAGACGGATCTCAACGTCGAATTCAAAACCGGTGCCGAAGATGTTCTTTCCGAGAATGCCGGTAGCTCTTGCATCGTCGATTGCCTTCTGAAGGCGGTTAACGGCGATGGGGTACTCGGCTCTTACGTAAACGTAGCCCTTGGTAGCGCCGATGGCGTAGCCTGCGATGGCCATAGCCTCGATCACGCAGTGGGGGTCACCCTCAAGAACGGAACGGTCCATGAATGCACCGGGGTCGCCCTCGTCTGCGTTACAAACAACGTACTTCTGGTCTGCCTTGTTGGGAGCGGTAAGCGCCCACTTACGGCCGGTGGGGAATCCGCCGCCGCCTCTGCCGCGAAGACCGGAATCGGTGATGATCTTAATAACGTCCTCGGGGGAGTACTCGGTCAGGCACTTTGCAAGAGCGGCATAACCGTCCATTGCAATGTATTCATCGAGATCCTCGGGATCGATCACGCCGCAGTTACGGAGTGCAACGCGGATCTGCTTTTTGTAGAAATCGGTCTCGTTCAGGGGCTTGATGGTGCCATCTGCTTCAACTGTCTCGTCATAGAGAAGGGAAGCAACGGGCTTGCCGCCAACGAGGTGCTCGGAAACGATTCGAGGAATGTTGTTGATGTCCACCATAGAGTAGAAGCATCCCTCGGGGTAAACGATCATGATAGGACCGAGTGCGCAAAGGCCGAAGCAACCGGTCATGATGACCTGAACGTCCTTTTCAATACCCTGTGCCTTGATCTCGTCATTCAGCTTGTCAACGATCTCGGGAGAATGGGAAGAGGTGCATCCCGTACCGCCGCAGATGAGAACGGTGTATTTGTAGTCGCTGGTAACGTTCTTGTCAAGAACCTCCTGGCCCTTGCGCAGAACGATCTTTTTCAGAGCCGCCGCCTTGGCGTTCTGGAGTTCCAAAACAGATTTCATCTCTTAATCCTCCTTATTCACACTTGGCAAGAATGCCTTCAACGTCGTTTTCGGAAAGTCTTCCGTAAACCTCTTCGTTCACGGTGAGAACGGGAGCAAGACCGCAAGCGCCGATGCAACGGCAGGCGGTGAGAGAGAATTTACGGTCGGGCGTGCATTCGTCCGAGCCAA
Source organism: Eubacteriales bacterium (assembly GCA_045630385.1). Taxonomy (GTDB): domain Bacteria; phylum Bacillota; class Clostridia; order Oscillospirales; family CAG-272; genus UBA1740. Next base: position 2,895 of record JAZQTA010000024.1, read on the forward strand.
TGCCGAGATGCGCCTGGAGCTTATCGTAAAGCAGACCTGCGCCCTTTACGTAGCAAGCCGTACCGAGGCAAACGGAAATGTGGTACTGGCCCTGGGGAGCGAGAGAGAACTGCGCGTAGAAGGTAGCAACGCCGTAAACCTTTTCCAGCGAAACCTCCATACCGTCGGCGATCATCTTCTGCACCTCGAGGGGCAGATAGCCGTAAATACCTTGTGCCTCCTGCATAACAGCCATCAAGCGGCTCTTGTCGTGCTTGTTTTCAGCGATCACCTTCAAGAGCTTTTCTTCCTGCTCTTTCGTGCCGTTGAAGGGGAGATTGGACATCTTTTTAAGCATGATTTATCCTCCTAATGATTTTTGAGTGACGTGCCCGCAACGCGTGTGTTATTTGCTCGCGCACAGGCTATATCAGTACAAACGCTCATATTATAACATAAGGAAGAAAAAAATGCAATGGCTTTCTTCAAAAATCGTGAAAAAATTCACAATTCATGTACAGGTTGCATAAATAACTGTTTGTGAATTTGTGCAATATTATTTTTTATAAAAATCCGAGAAAAGCAGGTCCTCGATCTGCCGGGCGCGTTCCTCATCTCGCATGCCCACGGTTCTTTCGCCGATATAGCCCGCGCGGTGGCAGATTCTGCTCGTGCTCGTCACGAATATCTCGTCGGCATCCGTCAGCTCCCTCACTGAGAACGGGCGCTCGAAAACCGCGATTCCCAGCGTGCGGCATGCGCCGATCAGCCTCTCTCTTGCGATGCCGGGAAGTATGTGGCAGTCGGTCGGGTGCGTAAAAAGCACGCCGTTTTTCAATATTGAAATATTGGAGTGCGCGCATTCCGTCACCATTCCGTCGCGGATGAAAACCGCCTCGTCCGCTCCCCTGCGCCTCGCCTCGGAGGATGCCAGCACGGCGGGGAGGAGATTGGTCGTTTTCACGTTGCAGTATTCGTATCTGCGATCCCTTGTAAGGATCAGGCGCAGCACGGTATCCTTTCTTGGCGATGCGAATTCGCTGACCGTGATCATGAGGCGCGAGGGGTCCGTATCCTTGAAAAAATGGCGGCGCACGTCGGCACACCGCGAGGCTTGAAAATATAGGAAGGCCGTTTCGCATTCGGCGCGGCGGCACAGCTCGGAAAGCAAAGCGGCAAGGGTCTCCTTATCCGTCGGAGGCGTGATCGAAAGCCGCTTCATTCCATTGAAAAAACGGTCGATATGAAGGTCGAGAAGATAGGGAATTGCGTTGTGCGAAAGGCAAGCGTCGTAAACGGCGTCGCCGAAAAATATCGCGCGGTCTTGAAAGGAAAAGGCGGCTTCGCTTGCTCCGAAGAGCCGGCCGTTATAATAAAATATCGGATTCATGCTTCCTCCCGAAAATAAAAAATATCGTATTTTTATTGTATGTAAAAAAACGCGGATTGACAGAATGAAAAACTTGTGCTACAATAGAGAAAAAAGAGAAAAGCGAGTAAAAAAATGAAGCTTATCATTGCATCCAATAACCAACACAAAATTCGTGAAATTAAGAAAATATTGGGAGAAAAATTCGAGCAGATTGTTTCAATGCGCGAGTCGGGTATTGACCATGAAACCGTGGAGGACGGAGAGACCTTCCTCGAAAACGCAAGAAAAAAGGCGAAGGAAATCGCAGAGCTTTCCGGCGCTTGCGCCTTGGCGGACGATAGCGGTATCTGCGTGGATGCCCTCGGCGGTGCGCCCGGTATCTATAGCGCGCGCTTTGCCGGTGAGCACGGAAATGACGAGGCGAACAACGCGCTTCTTCTCAAAAAGCTGGAGAATGAAGAGAACCGCGGCGCGCATTATACCTGCGCCATCGTGCTTGCGTATCCCGACGGTAAGACCGTGGAGGCCGAGGGGTATTTTTACGGCTCGATCACGAGAGAGCCGAGAGGCGAGCGCGGCTTTGGATACGATCCTCTTTTTGTTCCCACGGGGAGCGAGCGCACGGTAGCGGAGTATACGGACGAGGAGAAGAATGCCATCAGCCATCGCGCCGAGGCGCTTCGCCTGCTCCTTGAAAAGCTTTGATTTTTTGTGACACTTTTATTTTTAAAAGGTAGGAAAAAATATGGATCTCTTTCTTACGGTGATGTCCTATATCGGCGTGATCGCCTTTGCCGTCTCGGGCGCGATGGTCGCCATCCGTGCCGAGGTGGATCTTTTCGGTGTGATCTTCCTCGCGGTGATCACAACCTTTGGCGGCGGTCTTATGCGCGATATGATCCTCAATCGCTATCCTTATCCCGCCTTGCTTGAAATGAAATACGAATTTATCGTCTGCATCGCGACGGCGCTGATCGTATTTTTCCTTGCATCCTTTTTCCGGGATGCCTATTTGCGCAAAGAACGGTGGGTGGAGAATATCAATAATATTCTCGACTCGATCGGCATCAGCGCGTTTGCCGTAACGGGCACGCAATATTCTCTCGAGATCATGAGCCTGAACCGTGCGCCGCAAATGCCCTTCGTCGCGATCGTTATGGGCATGATCAGCTGTATCGGCGGCGGTCTTGTGCGCGACGTGATCCTCGGTAAGCTTCCGTGGGTTTTGAAGAAGCGCATTTATGCGCTTGCGGCCTTGGCGGGCGGCGGTGTGTTCTTGCTTTTGAATCATTGGGGCGTTTCGGTTCCGATCAGCATGCTGCTCGGCGCGGCGAGTGTCTTCGTCCTTCGCATCTGCGCTACCTTCTTCCGCTGGGATATGCCGGTCGCGATCCGCTTTTCGGAGCTGGATAAGCCGGGGCACAGGCTGCCCTTTGCAAGAAAAGAAGCGGCAGAGAATGAAGAAGAAACCGTCGGTCGCTGAAATTCCTTTCAATAAATTATATTCAAAAAAATATTTTTGCAAAAGCTATTTACTTTTTCGTTTCTTTGTGTTATAATACTATAGCAACCTATGTCTATGTGTTGTGTATGACCTTGCTCCGCGGCATCCTTTAGGGGCCTGCGTAGTTTGTGTGCTTCACCCGCACTGCACGCGGATATAGGAAAAAATATAAAGAAAGGTGAAGAACGATGATTTCTAAGGAGACCAAAACCGCCATCATTGCAGAGTACAAGATCAATGAGAAGGATACCGGTTCGCCCGAGGTGCAGGTAGCGATTCTGACTGACAGAATCAACTCTCTTACCGAGCACATGAAGAAGAACCCCAAGGATTTCCACTCTCAGAGAGGTCTTTCCAAGATGGTTGGTCACAGAAAGCAGCTTCTTAATTACCTGGCTAAGAAGGATATCGAAAGATACAGAGCCGTAATTAAGAGACTTGGCCTGAGAAAGTAATTTTTCGGCCGAAGCGCAGAGCGGGAACGGCAAAACCGTTCCCGTTTCTTGCGAAAACCAAAAATAAGAAAAATAATAAAAAATGGGTGGGAGCGAAAGTAGCAGTTAACTATGTTTTCCGCATGCGGAAGGGATAGTTAAGTGCTATGTTCGCACCTCTCCCGAGAAAAAAGGAGTAAAAAATGGTAGAGAATTTTAAAACCTTCGAAAACCACAAGGTGTATAACTACACGCTTGCGGGCCGTCCTCTCGTGATCGAGACCGGCAAGATCGCAGGTCTTGCGAACGGTTCTGCGCTGATCCGTTACGGAGAGACCACCATTCTGGCATGTGCCACCGCGTCTGCCGCACCCCGTGAGGGAATTGACTTCCTTCCTCTTTCGGTAGACTATGATGAGAAGCTCTACGCCGTAGGTAAGATCCCCGGCGGCTTCCTCAAGCGCGAGGGCAAGCCCTCCGAGAAGGCAGTTTTGACCTCTCGTGTGATCGACCGTCCCGTTCGTCCTCTTTTCCCCAAGGATCTTCGTAACGACGTATCCCTTCTTCTGACGGTTATGTCCGTAGATCCCGATTGCTCTCCCGAGATCACCGCTATGATCGGTGCATCCGTTGCTCTTTCCATCTCCGATATTCCGTGGAACGGACCGATCGGCGGTGTGTTCATGGGTATGGTAGACGGCGAGTTTATCGTAAACCCCACCTTCGAGCAGCGTAAGAAGAGCATCCTTGAGCTCACCGTTGCGGCTTCCGCAGAGAAGGTCGTAATGATCGAGGCAGGCGCAAAGGAAGTATCCGACGACGATATGTTCAAGGCTATCATGATCGCGCACGACGAGATCAAGAAGCTCGTTGCCTTTATCAACGAGATCGTTGCTGAGATCGGTAAGCCCAAGTTTGCTTATGCATCGGGTGAATTGGATCACGATATGTTCGACGAGATCTTCGCTTACTGCGAGACCCGCGTAATGGAGGCTCTCGATACCGATGATAAGACCGTTCGCGATGCAAAGATGCAGCCCATTATGGACGATATCGCGGCAACCTTCGAGGAGAAGTATCCCGATATTAAGGTGGTTTTGCCCGAGCTTATCTACAAGATTCAGAAGAAGATCGTTCGCCGTTGGCTCCTTGTTGATAAGAAGCGCGTAGACGGCCGCCGTATGGACGAGATCCGTCCCCTTGGTGCAGAGGTTGGCGTAATTCCGAGAGTACACGGCTCGGGTCTGTTTACCAGAGGTCAGACGCAGGTGCTCACGATCGCAACGCTTGGTACTCTTTCCGACGCGCAGAGACTTGAGGGTCTTGACGAGGAGGACACCAAGAGATATATGCATCACTACAACATGCCCGGTTACTCCACCGGCGAGGCGAAGGCGCTCCGTAGCCCCGGCCGCCGCGAGATCGGTCACGGTGCGCTTGCAGAGCGTTCTCTGCTTCCCGTGCTTCCCAGCGAGGAGGAGTTCCCCTATGCGATCCGTCTTGTTTCCGAGGTTGTAAGCTCCAACGGCTCGACCTCTCAGGGCTCCGTTTGCGGCTCCACGCTTGCTCTTATGGATGCGGGCGTTCCGATCAAGGCTCCCGTTGCAGGTATCTCCTGCGGCCTTATCACCGCGGAGGACGGTTCTTGGGATACCATGATCGATATCCAGGGACTTGAGGACTTCTACGGCGATATGGACTTCAAGGTAGCAGGTACGCACAAGGGTATCACCTCCATTCAGATGGACCTTAAGATCGACGGTCTGACGCCCGAGATCATCAAGCAGGCGCTTGAAACCACCCATCAGGGCAGAGATGAGATCATTGATAAGATCCTTCTTCGTGCCATTGCAGAGCCCCGTAAGGACGTTTCCGCATACGCACCCAAGATGATCACCATGCACATCAATCCCGATAAGATCCGCGAGGTTATCGGCTCGGGCGGTAAGGTGATCCAGAAGATCGTTGCCGATACCGGCGCGAAGATCGATATCAATGACGACGGAACGATCTTTATCGCCGCCGTTAACCGCGATAGCGCAGATATGGCAAAGGCCATTATCGATGCCATCGTATTCGAGCCCGTTGTAGGCGAGACCTACGAGGGTACCGTAACCAGAATCATTCCCATCGGCGCATTCGTTGAGTATGCACCCGGCAAGGAGGGCATGGTTCATATCTCCAAGCTTCAGAAGGTAAGAACTGAGAAGGTTGAGGATGCCGTCAGCGTAGGTGACGTGGTTCGCGTTAAGTTCCTCGGAACGGACGAGAAGGGCCGCCAGAACCTTTCCATGAAGGATGCTGACTAATTGATATAGAAGGAAAACAGCGTGAGCGCAGTCTCGCGCTGTTTTCTCTTTTTTGGTTGACCGGCCCGGATATCGTGATATGATAAAATAAACGGTTGAAATGACGGCGAATGCCGTAGTGCGAATGAAAGAAGATAATTAAAGTCCGTTTTTTTCAAAAAACACGTTCGACCGCCAAAATCAGAGCAATCGAAAAAAACGCAGGATCGGCACGGCCGTCATAGCCAAAAAGCCTTGAAAAAGCTTGCAAATAAAGAATTTCTTCATGGAAATTCCCGTGCCCTTCAGCACGTGCGCGCATTGCAGATGCACGCAAAGTCCGCCGAAGGAGGCGGCAAAGGCGCAGAGCGCGAGAGCCGGCGGCGCGCCGATGCCCGCGCTCGAAAGAAAAGCGGCGGCCGAGCCGATTTCAAGAAAGGGAAGAAGCAGAGAAAGGAGCAAGGGGGAAGAGATCAACGCGCCGAGAATACCGATTAAGGCGGAAAATAAAAGAAGATAAGAGCAAATATAAAGCGTATTGAGCCCTGCGTTTTCCACGGCCTCCGTGAGCGAAAAATGCAGAGGGAGATGCGCTTTTTCTTTTTTTGAGGCGCATCTCCCTTTGCCGAGAAAGCGCCCGATCAGAGCGCCGCAAAGCAAGGTGATAAGATAGAGAAGCACCCCTTTTTTTATGCTTCCGAAAAGTCCGCCCACGCCGCAGATAAGAAAGGCGGGGCTTGGATTTGCGGAAAAAATGACGAGCCGTTCGCATTCCTCCTCCGTAATCAGGCCGTGCATTCGTGCCTCCGCGGCACATTTTGCCCCGAGCGGAAAGCCGCAGAAAATACCGCAAAGATAGGCGCAAAGGCCGTTTTTGTTTACGCGGAATACGCGCACAAAGGCTCTTGAAAGAAACGCCATCCGATCAAAAACGCCGTAACCGAGCATCATGGAGGAAAGGATCATAAAAGGGAAAACGGCGGGGACGATCGTCGTGGCGCATAGGCGAATGCCGCTTTGTATCCCCTTGCTTGTGAAAGGCGCGTAGATCGGAATCGTAAGAAGCAAAAGTAAAAGCATAGCCGTGCGCAAAAGAGAAAGCGTGCGTCGTGATGCTGTATCTGTATTTCTAACCTTCATTTTTTGCATTTCTTCGTTTTCCTTTTCATAAAATGGTTCTGTAAATAGGTATGAAGGGAAAGGAGAAAAAATGAAAACCAAGAGTGAAATCAAGGAAAAAGAAGGAAGACAGCACCCGCGATACCGTATGGAAATGGAAGGGGGTTATCGCGGTATGTCCGTGCTGGTTTCAGGTGTGCGCGGAATTGAAGAATACGCAGAGGATCGCATCACGCTTTTTATCGCGGGTGGGCGCATGATCCTATGCGGAAGCAAGCTTCGCCTCTCGGTTTTTGAGAATAAGACCGTCGAGGTTTTGGGCGGTGTCGAGGAGGTGCGCTTTTTGGATGATCGGCATTGATTTTTTTCTCTTCGGATACCGCTTGATCACCCTCGATGCGGCTGAGAAAAGCACCGTTTCGCGCCGTTTTTTCGATGCGTCGATCCCGATGCGAAGCTTAAAAAACGGATGCCTTGCCATTGCCGAAAGGCACGAAAAAAAGGCGCTTTCGCTGTGCCCGTTTCTCACTTCGAAAATGTCGGAATCGAAAGGTCTGCCCGAAATTATATGCCGAAATAAAAAAAGATATGGGGTTTTTGCGGCGCTTTTCGTTTGCCTTTTGATCTTCCTTTTTTCAATGGGCCGCGTGTGGGATATCCGCATCCTCGGCGCATCCGAAAAAACGGTAAGCGAGGTAAGAGCGGCGCTTGAGAGCGAGGGCGTAAGAGAG
>JAZQTA010000025.1:0-34176 GCA_045630385.1 Eubacteriales bacterium
CCCGGTCCGATTCCGGGTGGCGCCTCCAGAGAACGAAGCATCCCAAAAGGGATGCTTTTTTCGTTCTCTGGAGGCGCCACCACGAAACGAACCGAGCTCCGCACGCTTATAGCGTAGCGGAATCCGGTTCGAAGTCGCCGCGCAGAGCATCCGCCCGCTTGCGAGGCGGTGGCAAGCGAGCGCCTACTCGCCTTTGGCGAGATACCGGGTGAGTGGCTATTCAATCCGACGAAGTCGCGTATGGCATCACGCCGGGGCGTGTATAATTCGTCGGCTTGATAACATACAACACTTCGTGTTGATTCCATACCGCCTGCGGCGGATTACATTCAAGGCTTTGCCTTGATTTCATACAGCCCTTTGGGCTGATTGGAATGCGACGGTTGCGGAGTGGCGCCCATCCCGTGCACGAAGCGCGAGATGCCATCGGCAGGGTTGCTTTTTTCGTTCTTCGGTAACGGTGAAGAAGTTATTTCGTTGTTCTTGAAAAACATCGGAAGCTGTGTTATAATGGATCAGAGAAGAACGGCGGGCACGCGGACGAAGGCTTTTCTTTCGAGGGAGGAGCGGCCCGTGGCGCTTTTTCCCGATCGGCAGGGAAGATGTATATTTAAGTAAAAAGGAGAGGTTTTTATGGAAATCAAGGCCGCGATTTTTGATATGGACGGTACGCTGATCGATTCTTTATTCCTTTGGGGCGTGCTTTGGAAAAAATTTGGTGAAAAATATTTGGGCGATCAGAGCTTTATGCCCTCTGCGGAGGACGATAAAAAAGTGCGCACGCAGACCTTGAGGGATGCGATGCATCTGATCCATCAGAATTACGGCATCGGCGAGAGCGGTGACGCGCTTCTTGAGGAGGCCAACCGACTGATGCGGGAATTTTATTCAAGTGACGTCAAGATGAAACCCGGCGCACTCGAATTTTTGCAGTATTTGAAGGAGAAGGGCGTGAAGACCTGCATCGCTTCGGCGACCGCGCCCGATCTTGTTGCGCTTGCGGTGGAGCATCTTGGGCTTGCGCCGTATTTTTCGGCGTTCTTTTCCTGTGGCGCGATCGGCAAGGGCAAGGACGAGCCCGACGTGTTCCTCGCGGCGGCAGAGTACCTCGGCGAGGATATTTGCGATACTTGGGTGTTTGAGGATTCCCTCGTCGCGCTGGAGACCGCCGTGCGCATCGGTATGAAGACCGTCGGCATCTACGATCCGAATAACTTCGGGCAGGAAACCATTCAAAGGATCACGAACGTGTACGTGGCCGAGGGCGAAACGCTCATGAAGGTCGCTGTCGAAAACAAACGGTAAGCGGGCTCGCTTTTTTCATAAAGTTTTTCAAAATCTATTGACTGTATTTTCTTTTTATTGTATAATAAGTGTGGAAAAAGCAGAAGATATACGCAAAATAGATATGTAAAATGAAAAAAGGAGCACGAAATGGAACGAAAACTGATTGAGAAGCTTGTTGAGTGGAAGGAGAAATCCAACCGAAAGCCACTGATATTAAAGGGCGTCAGACAGTGCGGAAAAACGTATCTTCTCAAGGAGTTCGGAAAACGTCATTACGAGTCATGCGCATACTTCAACTTTGAAGAAAACGATGCTCTGAAAACTGTTTTTGAAAAGGACTACGATACTTCCCGTATCCTGTTTGAGCTTGGTTTGTATTTTGGAAAAGCGATTGAGCCCGGCAAAACTCTCTTGATTCTCGATGAGATTCAGGAATGCGGCAGAGCGATAACCGCGATGAAGTATTTTTGTGAAAACGCGCCCGAATATCACATCGTTTGTGCGGGCTCGCTTTTGGGAATTGCTTTGCAAAAGCAACTCTCTTTTCCCGTAGGAAAGGTTGATTTTCTGACGCTCTATCCTATGAGCTTTTCGGAGTTCTTACGTGCCGCAGGACCGAAAACGCTGGCTGATTATATTGAAAACTTCAAAAAGGGGGATAACCTTCCCGAAGTTATTGGAGAGAAGCTTGCTACCTTCTTAAGACAGTATTATATTACGGGTGGTATGCCCGAAGTGGTTGAGGTATGGTGCAATACTCACAGTATAGAGCAGGTGGAGGGTGTGCAGCAAGCAATCATCAACAGCTATGAGCTTGATTTTGCCAAGCACGCGCCTGTAAAGGATTTTCTGAAGCTTAGCGCGATCTGGCGCTCTATCCCCGAGCAGCTTGCCAAGGAAAACACCAAGTTTATTTTCAGCCACGTCAAAAAGGGCTGGCGCTCAAAAGATCTCGAGGATGCACTTGAATGGTTGATCGGTGCAGGGCTTGTTTATAAGGTCTGCAAAATTGAAAAGCCCTTTATTCCGCTTTCTTCCTATGCTGACGATACCGCATTCAAGCTTTATATGTCCGACGTGGGGATTTTGCGAAAGCTATCCAAGCTCCCGTATGAGGTTGTGTTGGATGCAACGCCAACCTACAAAGAGTTCAAGGGCTCTATGACGGAGAATTACGTTCTCTGCGAGCTGTTAAAATCGGTTGACGATACGGCATATTATTGGTCAAGCGGCAATATCGCAGAGGTGGACTTTATTATTCAAAGCGGAGCGGAGATCGTGCCGATCGAGGTGAAATCCGAAAAGAACGTCAGGGCTCGCTCGCTTGCTGAATATAGGAAAAAATACGCGCCCCAATACGCCGTTAAGACTTCTATGAAGCATGAAACTAATGGAGAAGAAGTGTTGAATATTCCCCTGTACCTGATTGCAAGAATGGCAGATTTTTGTGAAAATGTAAATAAAGATTTATAATTTTCCATCTATATAATGTTTTTTGTTTAATTAAAAAATAAATCCTTTGAATAAAAAATGCGCGTGTGCATGGGTAGAAAAGCCTTGACGGCGCATTTTCTATATGATATAATAGGGAAAAATCTTCGTTACGGAGGATAACGGTATGTTTCGATACGATATGCACGTGCACACCTGCCCCTGCAGCGGCGGCGGCTCGGATATAAGAGAGCATATTGACGCTCTGATCGAAAAGGGCTTTGCGGGCATGGTGGTGACCAACCATTTTTATTACGGCGATAATCGCATTGACAGAGATTTGCCGTGGGAACAGTTTGTGGATGCATACAGACAGGATTATCTTTACGGACTTTCGTATGCCGCGGAGCGCGATTTTGATCTTCTCTTCGGCGTGGAGGAGCACGTGGGGGACGGGCGCGAGATCTTGATCTACGGCGTGACGCCCGATTTTCTTGCGGCGCATCCCGAGCTGAAGATGGCTTCTGCCGAGGTGTACGCCGAGGCGGTGCATGCGGCGGGCGGCATGGTGTTTCAGTCGCATCCTTACCGCGCATCAAGATACGTAAGAAAGCCGTTTCCTCTCGAGTGCCTCGACTGCCTTGACGGTATTGAGGTCTATAATCAGGCGAACGAGAGCGCATGGAACGAGAGCGCCAAAGCCCTTGCAGAGAAAGAGGGGTGCACCGTCGTGGCAGGCTCGGATGCACACGATACGGACGTCCCTCGCGCGGGCATTGCGGCAAACGAGCGCATAAGAACGAACGAGGATCTCATGCGCATTCTGAAAAGCGGCGCGTATAGCATCGTACGTAATATATAACGTAGAGGAAAGCAATGGAAAGCAAGGAAAGGTTTTTCGATCGGTATGATCTGATCATCGGAGAGGGAAGAGAAACGCCCTTTCACACGAAAAACGGCGTGTATCAGGACGGAACGACGCCGATGTGCCGCGATGCGGACGGCAGGCTTTGGGCCATGAGCGGACACTCGCATCTTGGACATATCGCCATGTTCATGGGAAGCTGTCTTGACGATATGAAATATATGTGGGAGATCAAGACGGATTTCTCCGTCGGAAATGCGGAGCGCGCTTTTTCGGGCATCCGATACCCCGAGGGCGTGCCGGCGCGCGGCAGTATATGGCCGTTCGGGCTTTATATCTGCCCGAATACCCACCGTTTCTTTTGTTGGTTTCATAATGAATCGGGCTGGAACGGGCAGGGAAGCGCATACGATGCCTTCGGCCCTTGCGAAACGCCGCGCTTCGATTCGGATTTTCGGCACGTGGGGCTGATGCATTCGGATGACGAGGGAAAAAGCTGGACGTTTGACCGTTGGGTGCTTTCCGCCGAGGAGGTGTGCTTCACCTCGCGGTATTCTCCGATCGCATCCCAGCCCGTCCTTGGGCAAAAGGGGGATATCATCCGCTTCGGAAGCGGTGATTTCTGCCTGTATACCGAGCCGGACGGCGAATATATTTACCTCTTTTATAATATTCTCACGATGGATATTTCCGCTGAATGCACCGCCGATGCGTGGCTTCGCTGCGATGCTTACGTTGCCAGATGCCGCAAGCGCACGGACGGCACGATGGGCGATTTCGTGAAATACTATAACGGCGCCTTCTGCGAGGCGGGCAATCTTGGGCGCGAAAGTGCCATTCTGGAGAATGCATGGCATCCGCGCGTGGTGTACAGCGTTCCCGAAAAAACCTTCATTATGACGAGCAAGCCCATTATGTCCACGATGAAGGGGGAGATTGCAGGCCTGGACGAAAAGGCACGCGTGATGCAGATCGCAACCTCTTCCGATATGATCCATTGGAGCAAGCCCGAGATCGTTTTCGTGGACGGGCGGCCGTGGGGCAATCACTATAACGCGATCGTTCCGGATGACAAGGTGAATTCGCCCGGCGTTCTGACCTCCAATTCGTTCTCCATACTCAACAATCACAACGGAACCGACGTGATCCGTTATCCTGCGCAGCTGCGGCGGCGCGATCTGTGCGGCAGATATGCATGGAGCAATATATTGGTTTTATAAGAGAAAGGGAGCAGTTATGCAAATAGGTCTTAATTCGGACAGCTTCAGCAAACTGGGTTACTCAAAATATTGGGGTGAAGACAGCTTCAAGATGATGAAGGAATTTGGTTATTCGGCTGTGGATTTCAGCGTTTTAGGAAATCACGAGACAGAATTCTACAAAATCTTTTACGGTGGGGATGCTGAAACGAGAAAAGCTATGCTTTTAAAGGAAAGAGGCTTGATTGAAGAAGCGGGATTGAAGGTTCATCAGGCGCACGCTCCCTGCATTTCTTTAAGCCGCAGCCTGACGGAAGAAGAGATATCAGGGCTGATGGATAAAATAAAAATAGCGATCGAGGGCTGTTATACGCTGGGATGCAAATATTTGGTAGTGCATCCTTTTATGCCAAATGGCTGGAGTGACAGAGGCACAAAAATAGCAGAGGATACCTTTGTTAAAAATGTTAATTATCTTAGGGAGCTTAGCGATTTTGCCGAAAAATACGGAATTACTGTTTGCCTTGAAAATATGCCTTGTATCGGATTTTCTATTTCAACTCCCGAAGAGGTTTTGGCGGTTTTAAGGGCGGTTGACAGAGAGAATGTGAAAATGTGCTTTGATACAGGGCATATCACGGCATTTTCATACGATCTCACGGTAGGAAATGAGATTCGAAAATGCGGCGAGGCGATAAAGGTCCTTCACGTACATGACAACCATGGCCGCGCCGACCAACACAATTTCCCCGGAATGGGTATGATTGATTGGACGGATGCAATGAACGCATTGAAAGAGATCGGATTTGACGGTGTTTTTTCCTTGGAGCTTGTTTTTCCCGATAAATTTTCCGAACCGGTCTTTAAAAATTCTTGCCGTCTTGCCGCTGATATGGCATATGAAATCGTAAATGGGTTGTTAGTGTAAACGGTCGGTATAACCGATGATTGCGCAGCTGCTGTTAAAGAAGCGGCTAAATATTAAGGCTATTAAAACCGTCTATCCTTAATGTGCCCCCTGTCTACTTGACAGGGGGCACATTATTTGCCTTTGAAAGGTTGGCTCGGTCTTTTTTTAGTTATTTTTCATGCCTTGGTAACGCGCAAGCACCTGCGCATCCGTTAAGGCGTTGCTGTAAAGCGCGACGGCGGCGAGCTTGCATTTTGAAAAGGTTGTGCCGACGTTCGATGCGTGCGTGGCGTCGCCGCCGAGGACAAGGTAGCCTGCGCCGCTGGTCGGGAGCGTCCATGCGGAGGCTGAGGCTTTTGTTTCGCTGACCTTTTCTCCGTTCATATAGAGCGAGATCGTTTGGCCGTCATAGCAGCCGACGACGTGGATCCATTCGCCGTAATGCATCGTCGCAGAGGCGCACTCGTAGGCCTTGTTTCCGGTGTAGACGAGGAACTGCAATTCTCCGTTCTTGATCTGGAGGCCGAAGCCGCCGGATTGCATGTGCCCGATGGGACAGACGGTGGAGGAACTGTATTTATCTACGTACACGTACGCTTCCAGCGTAAAGCCGTTGGTGATGGCGGGATAGGTATCGTACATGGAGGAGAAAACGAAGCTATTGCTTCCGTTCATGGAGGCGGCGTTCATGCCGATCTCATTATCGTAATACACGGAGGGGCTTTCGTATGCGCGCAGGGCTTCTCCCGTGATGGCGTTGATGGCTTGGCCGTTTGTATCAAATTGCACGGAGAGAACGTCCGGGAGTGTGGGGGCGGATGCGTCCTTCGTGGTGAAGGTATAGGTTAGGGGCTTGCCCTCCTTTCCCCAACAGCCGATCGGGATGACCTTGACGGTATAGGTCGTGGCGGGTTGGAGGTTATCCAAGGGCGCGGGGATGCTCGTTGGCATAGCCGCACCGAGGTGGTTGCAGGAGAGGCGGTAGGTTACGCCAAGGAGCGTGTTGTCCTGATACAGATGCACACGGTAGTTGCTGACACCGTCTTCACAGCTTGCCTGCGGAATGGAGATCAGGGCGCGGGTTTTATCGATCAGAATGGGAGAGAGCTGCGCGCCAGCGGCAAAGACGGGCGCCTCCGAGGCTTCCTTTCTGCTTTCAAACGTGCCGATCTGCCGCTCCGTTGCTCCGCCGAGCCAAACGATCTTCTCGACGGCATCGGTATAGAGATTATAGATCACGAGGCGCATCTGATGCGCGGCATCGATCTCAACGAAATAATAAAGGCCTGCATTGCGGATCTCCGACTCGGAGGTAGTGGAGGAAAAGGCACCGCTATGATCCATTGCGCGCACGGAGGTATAGGTGCTGTTTCCCACAAGATAAATGCTCATATAGGCAAGGCCGCCGGTGTTGATAGCGGTGAAATCCTCTTGCCAAAGGGAGCGAGGATCGAGCACGGGGCGATGCGAATGCCCCGAAAAATCCACGACCTGCGGATAATCGTTCAGCACCTTGCGCAGGTCCGAGTCACCTCCGCTTTTTATGCCGTTCACCGTTCCCGAGGGGGGAACGTGCTGGAACACGAAGATGGGCTTTTCTCCCGTGGGATCATCCTCTGCGGCGATCTTCAGCTCTGCTTTCAGCCAATCCAGGCTTTCGTCCGAGAATTTCTCGTAATCCGCGTAGAGATCCATGTTCAAAACGAGAAAGTGATAGCCGCCGATGATAAGGTGTGCATTCACCTCCTCATAATCGCCGTATTCCTTATATTTTTCAAAGGTGGCGGCAACGGAGGTCTTGCTGTATCGGTCATCCTTATTGGTTCCGTCATCGTATCGGGTGGCGCGGAATTCATGGTTGCCGAGGACGGCGCGCACCTCTGTTTCTTCTCGTGCGTATTGGTTGACGATTTGGAAGAAATCCTCGAATTCATCGTCATATCCCGTCTGCGT
The DNA here is from genome assembly GCA_045630385.1 of Eubacteriales bacterium. Classification (GTDB taxonomy): domain Bacteria; phylum Bacillota; class Clostridia; order Oscillospirales; family CAG-272; genus UBA1740. The sequence continues at coordinate 7,646 of JAZQTA010000025.1, forward strand.
TATATCGCCGACAAAGAAAACGGCATCCAAATTCTTATATTTTTGCGAATCGCTGTAAGCATAAACGCTTTGGCAGAAATGCTCCAAAATCGCGTGGCTTTGGTAGTCCTGCGCGGATTTTTTCGGATCGTTCGATCGGATATGCACGTCGCTCGTCACCGCGAAGCGCAAAACGGGAACGAAGCCTTCCTCCTCCTCTTCTGCAGGCTTTGATCCGAAGCATCCGGTCAGAAGAATGAGGGCAACGAGAGAAAGAGAAAACAGTAGTGTAAGTCTGATTTTCGTACGCATCCCTTTTGTTCCTTTTCTTTTATATTGTTATACTGTGGATTGTCCTTATTGTAGCACAGTTTGCCGAAAAAATCAAGTGGCGATATAGGGGACGAAGCCTTCCGGCGCAAGCGAAATAAATCTCTCGCGGTATTTTACGCTTGGCTCTTTACAAAGCAAGAAATTTATGATAGAATGCAGAGGTATAAAAATGATACGTCCGTGTGAGCCCTTGCGGGGCGGACGGAGGAAAGGCTTCTTTTGATGGAATACGTTATTATTTTGCTCGCCGTGGCTTGCTTTGCGGCGCAATTTGCTTTCACGAAGCTTTATGAGGGGCAGGTCGGCCAATCGGGCGCGACGACGCTTTTCATGCTTGGCGGCGCCAGCCTTGTGGGCGCGCTGATCTTCTTTTTGACCGAGGGCGGTCGCGTGCAATTTTCTATGGTCTCCCTGCTTTGGGCGGTTGCCTTTGCCGTAATCATGATCCCGTATTACATGATCGGCATCAAGATCCTGTCGCTCGGAAGCCTTGCGATCTACAGCATGTTCATGATGCTTGGCGGTATGCTCGTTCCTTTCTTTTACGGTGTGATCTTTTTGGAAGAGGCAATCAGCATCGGAAAGGGGCTCGGAACGGTGCTTCTCACAGTGTTCATCGTTTTGCAGGCCATTTGGCAAAATGGGGGCGATGCAGAGAAAAAGGAGGAGAGGGCAGGGACGCGCACTTTATTCATTGTGCTTTGCCTTGTGATCTTTTTCATCAACGGTATGACGGGCGTGATCGCGAAGGCGCATTCGATCAGTGAGGGCGCGGTGAACGAAAGCAGCTTCACGGTGCTGTATTGCTTCCTCACCTCACTTTTCAGCTTTTCGATCCTTGGGCTCAGCCTTCTGAAAAATAAAAACGAAGCAGCGGTCGAGATCAAAAGATCGCTTGGAAAAAAGCCGCTTCTCATTATGGTCTTGCTGGGCGCGGCCGCTTACGGCGGAAATTTTTTGCAGCTTCTGGCCGCCGATAAGGTGCCTGCATCCGTGCAGTTCCCGTTGGTATCGGGTGGCGTGATCGTGCTTTCGGCGCTCGTTTCGGCGTTTTTCTTCAAGGAAAGGATCTCGAAAAAGGAGTGGATCTCGGTGGCGGGCGCATTCGTTTCGACCTTTCTCTTTGCGTTTTAAAATACGATACCGAAAAAGCAAGGCGCAAGCCCCTTACGCGAGGGCTTGCGCCTTTTTGAATTTATATTAAGTCAGCCGTTTCGCCCAGCGGAAGCGGTTGCATTTGATTACCGCAGGGATGCACTTAAAGACCTGGTCGGCATTGAGGCAGGCAATGACCGCCACGGGATGCCAATGAAAGACGAACGCCGCGAGGAAGGAGAGCGGCAAAACGATGCCCCAGATGCTGATGATATCCATGTAAAGCACGTATTTTGCATCGCCGCCGCCGCGCACGATGCCCGTATTGGTCGGCATCTGATACGCCGTGCCGACGATCGTGACCGAAAGCACGGTGAGAAAGCCGTTTGCCAGCGTTTTTGCTTCTTCGCTGATCTTATAAGCGGAAATAATGGGCGTGCGCAGAAGGAAGAGCGCGATGCCGATCGTGATACCGATGCAAACGAAGATCAGCTGCATGGTTTTGGCGTATTCCTTGGTTTTTTCGAGCCTTCCCTCGCCGATCGTTTTGCCGATGATCACGGCGGCCGCACCCGCCGAGCCGATGCAGGCAACCTTCAAAAGCTGGAAGAGCGAGGTGGCCACGGAGTTTGCCGAGATGGCGGCATCCTGCATGTGCCCGAGGATCACGGTCTGCAAGGCGGTCGAAACGCCGAAGAGCCCGTCGCAGAGCACCAAGGGAAGCGCGGTAATAAGAAAGGTCTTGAGGCTCGCCTTCCCCGGGAAGCGAAGATCGCGGAGCTTGTAGCAGAGCCTTTTATCAATGCGGCTGACGTAGACGATGACAACGGCAAGCTCGGTGATGCGGGAAACGAGGGTTGCGATCGCCGCGCCCTCCGTGCCCATGGCGGGAAAGCCCCATTTGCCGAAGATCAAAACGTAATTGAGAAACACGTTCGTGACCAGCGCAAAGAGCGAAACGGCAAAGCCGATGCGCACGCTTTCCGCGGATTTCAACGCGGATAAAAGAATGTTCGTCAGCGCAAATACGGGGTAGGTATACTTGATGATGCGAAGGTAGGTGACGCCCTCGGCGATAAACGCCTCGGAGCTCGTGAAGAGCATCACGAGTCCGCGCGGCATCACGGCCGCCAGCGTGAACATCGCGCCGCCCAGTATGAGGCCGCAGAGCAACGCGCTGCTTGCGATCTTTTTAATGGGATCGGTGTTTTTTTGCCCCCAATGCTGGCTTCCCATCATCACGAGCGTGTTTCCGAGTCCCAGGATCAGCTGCTGGAAAATGAAGTGGAGCTGATTGCAGGCGGTCGCGCCCGAAAGCGCCGCCTCGCTGAAATTGCCGAGCATGATATTGTCCACGAGATTGACGCTGAGAACGATCACGTTGTTGAGTATCAAAACAAGCGCGAGCGAAAAAAAGCTTTTGTAAAAATCCTTGTCCTTTGAAAGATGCATGATCGCCCTCCGTTTTTTTAATCTATTATACCTCGTGCGCGTGCGAAAGTCAACGAAAAAGCGCGTTTTTCTTTTTCTTTTGCGCGATTGGCTTGACACGGTAGATGCCGTGTGCTAAAATAATGAAAAAGATGTGAAAGCGAAAGGAAAAAGTCAAAATGAAGGCCTATATCATTCAACCGTTTTATTCCTTTGATCAAAAGGATCTTGAAAAATGCTTTTACGGCATGCTCGATCTGCTCGACACCGTGGGCGAGGATGCGGATATCATCGTGCTTCCCGAGTATTGCGATATCCCTGCCGCATGTGACGGCAAGGCGGCCTTTCACGGCGCGATAGAAAAATATAATGCCACGATCAAGCAGAAGGCCGCAGAGGCGGCAAGGCGCTGTCACGCTCTCGTTTTCTTCAACGCGGCAGACGGCGGAAAAAACACGACCTACGCGCTTGACCGCGAGGGCAACGTGGTTTATAAATACTACAAGGCGCATCCCGCCCCCAGCGAGGTCAAGACCGAAAAGCAGGGCGGCAACGAAATGGACGTTGCTTACAGCTATGAATTCCGCACGCCCGACGTGGTGGAGATCGAGGGCATCCGCTTCGGCTTCATGACCTGCTACGACTTCTATTTTTACGAGAGCTTTGCGCCCCTGGCAAGACAGAACGTGGACGTGATCATCGGCTGCTCGCATCAGAGAACCGATACGCACGAGGCGCTTTCGATCATCAACCGCTTCCTTTGCTACAATACGAATGCATATCTTCTGCGCTCCTCGGTATCCCTTGGAGAGGATAGCAAAATTTGCGGCTGCAGCACGGCGATCGCGCCTGACGGAACGGTGCTTCGCGATATGAAGAGCGAGATCGGCGTTGCCTGTGTAGAGATCGATCCGCATGCGAAGTATTATAAGCCCGCAGGCTTCCGAGGCAAGCCCAAGGCGCACTATGAATATATTGAGGAGGGAAGGCGCCCCTGGCTCTACCGCAACGGCGGCGCGAGCGTTTTGCCCTTTGATCGCTACATGCCCTATCCCAGGCTTTGCGCGCACCGCGGCTATCACGCGATGGCGCCCGAAAACACGATGCCCGCCTTTGGCGCGGCGGTTGCCATGGGGGCGGAGGAGATCGAGTTTGACCTTTGGGCCACGGCGGACGGAGAAATCGTCACCGCGCATGACCATAACCTTGAGCGCGTGTCGAATGGCACGGGTACGGTAAGTGAGCATACGCTGGCAGAGCTGAAGGCATTGGATTTCGGCGTGAAGTTTGGCGAGGTTTATAAGGATCTGCGCCTGCCGACCTTCGAAGAGATCCTTAAAAAATTTGCCGGCCGCGTGATCATGAATATCCACGTCAAGATCTGGGATTGTGAACAGCAAGACAGAATGATCGAAAAGATCGCTTCGCTGATCGAAAAGTACGATTGCGTGCGCCACGTGTACTTTATGTCCACCAATACCGATGCGCTCATCGAAATGCGAAAGAGGCTTCCCGATGCGGGTTATTGCCAGGGCGCGGGCAAGGGGCATGAGCAGATGCTTGAGGCCGCGATCAAGAAAGGCTTTGATAAGGTGCAGTTCGTCAGCTGGTACCCCTTGGAGCAGGATATGATCGACCGCGTGCATGCGCACGGCATGCGCTGTAACTTCTGCCAGGCAAACGAACCGCAGCTTGCGAAAAAGCTGTTTGCCATGGGCATTGACTGCGTGATGACCGACGATTATCACGCGGTGAAGGCGGGGCTTGAAAAGTAAAAACTGATCCGAAAAATAAAACGCGGCTTTGCCTTTGTGCCAAAGCCGCGTTTTATTTTAAAATTTGATTATATTACCGTTAGTAGCAAACGACGACCTTGCAGTCGCCCGAAAGCGTGAGCGCTTCCTCGTTTTCAAAATAGAGGCGGTCGCCCTTTTTCACCGCGAGCGAGCAAAGCTTGCCCTCGCCCTCGGTCACGATGGCAACGCCCGAAAGACCGCCGACGGAAGCGCACGCGCCGTTTGTCAGCTCGGTGAGCGAAAACTTATCGGTGCGGCTGTCGTCCACAATGGCTTTGACGCCCTTCGCGATCTCCTTGCCCGTGAGGGAATATTTTTTCTTCACCGCGTCCTCGGTCTGTCCCTCGTAGATGAAAAGCTGCATCATTTTGTCAACGCCGATGCCGCCGTGCAGCTTGATCTCGGGGAGAGGGAGTCCCGAGGGCGTTTGCCGTTCGGTGATGCCCATCAGATCGCTTGGCTCCTGCACCTCGATCATAAAGCAGCCTGCGCCGATGGCGTGGGGAACGCCGCCCTCCACGAATATGCAGTCGCCCTCCTTCACGGGGATCTTATGGAGCATATTCAGCATGGCGGGAATGTCCTGGCGGTCAAAAACGTCGCGCCAGCTCTCGGGCGTAACGCCCTCCTTGAAGCCGATATAAACGTGCGCATCCTTGTCGCAGGAAAGGAAATACCAGCACTCGGTCTTGCCGTATTCGGAATTGAAAAATTCCTTCGCGAGCGTTCTCGTCGGATGCACCTGGATCACAAGGCGCTCGGCGGCATCAAGGAGCTTGACGAGGCATCGTGCTTTTCTTTCGCAGATCTCTCGGATCTCTCTTCCGTCCCAGACTTTTCCGTAGCCCTCGGTGATATTTTCTCTGCCGGGGTTGAAGGCCTTCACCAGAGAGGCCGTCCAGTCCTCGGGAAAATGTGAGTCCTCTGCCGTTTCCTTGCCTAAAAAGGCGTCGATATGCTTGCCGCCGAAATAGGTGCGGTAAACGCGATTTTCCTTCAATTTGTAAATCATAGTTTGCTTTATCCTTTAAAATTCAACTAAAACGACCGTGTTGTTTTTGATCTCCTTCACAGCGGGGGACCAGGAGAGACGGCGCTCGTCGTCGAGGACGTACCATCTTGCATCTGCAAGGTCTGCGCCTGCGATTTCGAGGGGCTTATCCTCGCCCGAGACATTGGAGATCATGAGGGCGTTTTTCTTTCCGTCGCTTGCGCAAACGGCGTAAACGCCGTCCTCTGCGCCGCCCAGCGCGACCTGCGTGCCGAGCTTATAGAGAGAGGAGAAGGCGGCGAAGGTATAATAAGTGGGCGAAAGCTTGGGATCAACGAGCGTGGGCAGGAAGAGCGCGGAATAGGTGCTTCCGTCCAGGCGCGCATCGTAGATCATGAGCATATCGACGGGGGTGTTCTGCGTTCCGAGCATGATGGCCGCGACCTCTGCCGCATGCACCGCCTTATCGCGATCTGCGCGAGAGGGGGGATTCCATTCGTTGATATGCGTTTCCACGTGGCCGTAGCCGTAAGCCTTCAGCTGCTCGCAAGCCCAGATCGCCTCCTTTAGGAACTTGTCGGGGACAGAGTAGCTGTGCCAGGAGAAGAAGTCGAGCGGAGAGCCGTGCTCCTTGATATACTTCATAAAGCCGTGGAAGAATTCAAGGAAGTATTTGGGGCGGATCGCATCATCGGTAGCGAGATATTCCTCGGTCTCCACGGCGGCGTAAAAGCCGATCGCCGCATAGCCGCCGACCTTGATGTTCGGGAATTTTTCTTTCAGATGCTTTGCCGCCACATCGTAAAGACAGTAATAGTCCTCGGCCGTGCCGTTCCACATCTGCGAGATGCGAAGGCCATCGTCGGGCTCGTTCCAGATCTCCCAGTATTCAATATCATAGTGGAAGCCGTCGGCCCAGCCCTCGTTGTAGTGCGCAATGATATGCTCACAGATGCGCGCCCATTTTTCGTAGTCCTTCGGGGGATCGATGCGGTAGGACTTGACCTCTGCGTGGTTTTCAATGGTAACGCCGAGGCGGTAATAGGGCTTCAGGCCGTTTTCCGCAAGTGCCGCAAGATAGGCGTCGGTAAATGCGAAATCGTAATTCTTCGGATCGTTTTCATCCGCATCGAAGTTGCGGAAGATGTTCGGCACATCCACGTAGCGGCCGCCGCCGTAGGTGCCGCCCACGTCGTGCAGGCGAACGTAAGGCACGGAAATTTCGGAAAGATAATGGAAATGCTTGTAGGCGTTAAAGGCAACGCCGCCGCCCATGGGCGCTTGGCCGGTCGCGTTCATTCTCTTGATCGCGCCGATTTTTTGATTCAGATCGAGCTGTAATTTCATGTTTTCCCTCCGCAAAAGGTATTTGAAACCATTGTAGCAGAAAAGGGTGGAATTGTCAATAGAGATGCTTCAAGGTTGAAAAAAGAATAGGCAATGGCAAAAAGTCAAAAAAGAGCTCTCAAAATGCAAGAGCGTATTTAATATATTTTTTCTTGTCCGTGTTGCATTTTTGGGATGGAGATGCTATAATGGAGAAAAGGTTGTTTTGCCAAAAGAAAGGAAAAATGCACGGATATGAGAAGCTTTATTTTAGGAACCGATTGGTGGAGCGACTGCGACGATGCGGTGGCGATCCGCCTGCTTGCCCGCGCGGTGAAAAAAGGAGAAGCAAAGCTTCTCGGCGCCGTGATCAACGCCTGTATGGAGTATTCCGTGGCATCCCTCAAGGGCTTTTTTCTCTCCGAGGGGATAGAGGATCTGCCGATCGGCATCGATCTTGCCGCCACGGATTATAGCGGCGAAACGCTCTATCAGGAGCGCGTTGCCAAAACGTTTTGCCCCGATGTGAAGAACACCGATGCCGAGGACGGCGTGCGCCTGTATCGGCGCTTGCTTGCCGAAAGTGATGCGCCCGTGGAGATCATCGAGATCGGCTTTTTGCAGGTCGTGGCGGCGCTTTTAAAGAGCGGCGCGGACGATATTTCGGAAAAAAGCGGCTTGGAGCTCGTGCGCGAAAAGGTGACGAAATTCTGGGTGATGGCAGGAAAATGGAGCGCGGACGGCGAAAGGGAGCATAACTTCTGTCTGAACGAGCGCTCGCGCATGGGCGGCAAGGATTTTCTTGCGCTCTGCCCCGTGCCCGTGACCTTCCTCGGCTATGAGGCGGGATGCGACGTGATCACGGGCGACTGCTTTACGGATGATATGGACGTGCTTTGCCGTCTGATGGCAGATTACGGCACGGTGATCGGCCGAAGCTCATGGGATCCGATGACGGTTTTGATGGCGCTTATTGGTGACGAGGAAGCCGCCGGCTACAAGAGCGTGCGCGGAACGGCTTCGCTGGACGTGCAGAGCGGGCAAAACTACTTTGCCCCGAGCGATAGCGGCCTGCACCAATTTGTCATCAAGGACAGACCGAACGAATTTTATAAAAATCAGATCAACGAGAGAATTGGCTGATGTGAATAAGCGCTTACGAACCGAGTTTGGAAAAGGCTTTTCGCGCTCCAATCTCTCTAATATGCGTCAGTTTTGCTTAACGCACAAAGAAGGGGCTAAGTTAATGACTCAGCCCCTTCTTTGTTTAGGTGTAATGATTTTTCAAAATCAACATATTAAAGTTGATGATAAAGTGAATAATAAAGTGTATAATAACTTGACAATAAATTTTATTTGATGTATAATAAATGAGAAAGAATTAAAAGCATATTTTGCGATGGAGTTAAAGCGATGAAAATAGGCGTTGAAACCGAACAAATAGAATTCAAAAAATCCACAGGGGAGCTTAAAGAAGGCATAGTTTCTATATCGTCTATGCTTAATAAGCATAAAAACGGTGTTCTATACTTCGGCGTTAGAAACGATGGTGAAGTTGTAGGACAACAGATTGGAAACGATACGCTGCGTGAAATATCACAAGCTATTGCAAACTTTATAAAACCGCAAATAATACCTTCTATTTCTTTCGAGCTGATTGATGATAAAAACATAATAAAAATAGCAGTGGAAGGAAACGAACGCCCATACTCTGCATACGGTAAATATTATATGCGTTCTGCCGATGAAGACCGAGAAATTTCACCGGCTATGTTGAAATCGCTGATGATGTCAAGCTCTGACTCTATTGTTAGTGTAGAATCTAATAACCAAGAGTTAACGTTCAATCAGTTGAAGCTGATGTATGCGAATTCCGGATTAACGCTAAACGAAGAAACCTACAAAAGCAATCTGAATTTGTATACTCAAAGCGGCAAATACAATTTGATGGCAAGCATTCTTGCCGATGCAAACAGTTTTTCGATCAAGGTCGCTAAATTTAAGGGCAAGGATAAAACCGAGCTCATCACAAGAAACGAGTATGGATACAAGTGTTTGCTCGTTGCGATGAAGCAGGTTCTTGATTATGCCGAGGCAATTAACGAAACATCTGTTGTTATGACAGGCGGTCAAAGAATTGAAACAAAGCTGTTTGATGCAGATTGCTTCCGTGAGGCTTGGTTGAATGCTTGTCTGCACAATCAATGGATAAAGAAAACACCCCCTGCCGTATATTTCTTCGAGGACAGAATAGAAATTATTTCTATTGGCGGTTTACCTGAAGACTACTCATTGGAAGACTTCTATCTTGGCAGAAGCCGCCCGGTCAATCTTGAGCTTCAGCAGATTATGGTGCAGCTTGATTTTATAGAGCAAACAGGGCACGGAGTACCGCTTATCGTTAGCAAATATGGCAGAAACGTGTTTGATATAACCGAAAACTTTATCACCGTAACGTTGCCTCTAAACGTTTCACCTAAATCCAAAACTGCAGAAATTACAGATATCGCTTTAACCAATACACAAAAAGAAGTTATTAGACTGATCAAAAAAAATAATAAGATGACCATCAGTGAGCTTTCAAAAGCGATAAAGGTTAGTGTTACCGCTATAAACAATGCGATAAAAGGACTAAGAAATAGCGGAATTCTCACGAGAACCGGAGCGCGTAAGAACGGTGTGTGGGTAGTAAATCGGTAATTTGAAATAAAAGTAAATACAACCCAATTTTTACATGACTCATAGTTGACTGAGAGCTTTGTTTGACAACGAAGCTCTCGACAAGATTACTGACGAGATAGTCGCTTTGCTTGAAGAGGACAAGCCGTTCCTCGAAAGTGATCTTGAAAAGGCGCTTGTTGAGCAAATTGAAGCATCTTGCGGCTCCGATAAGAATGCAAGATACAATATCGCAAAAAGCCGCATGTAATAAAGCGAAAAGTCAATATAGTGCAAGTTTTGGAAAATATCTCCGTTGTCGCGGCGCGGTTTTCGTGCTACAATATAGGTGATAGATTTTAATTTTAAAGGAGAACTGTCATGAGAGATTACGGCATTCAGCTTTACAGCGTACGCGATGCAATGCAGGAGGACATGAAGGGCACTCTGAAAAAAATCGCGGATATGGGTTATAAATACGTGGAATTTGCGGGCTTTTTCGGTCATAGCGCCGAGGAAGTGAAGGCAATGCTCGAAGAGTGTGGGCTTAAGATCTCGGGCACGCATTCCTCGTGGGAGGATCTGCGCCCCTCGAAGATTTTTGAAACGATCGCTTATCATAAGGCGATCGGCAACCCCGATTATATCGTTCCCGGCGCGGATCTTTCCACGCTTGAAAAGATCGAGGATTTCTGTAACGTGATGAATTTCGCGCAGCCCATCCTTGCCGCCGAGGGCATAAAGCTCGGCTATCATAACCATTCGCATGAGTTTGCGGTGCAGCCCTACGGAACGACCATCCATGCAGAGCTGCAAAGACGGCTGAACGTGCATTTTGAGATCGACACCTTCTGGGCGTTCAACGCGGGCTGTGATCCGATCGCGATGATGGAAAGGCTGAAGGATCGAATTCACGTCATCCACTTGAAGGATGGTTTCATGGGCGGCAAGGGCATTCCGCTCGGGCGGGGCGATGCACCCGTCAAGGCGGTGATCGAGTACGCCGCGAAGAACGGCCTCACCATGGTGGTGGAGAGCGAAACGCTCACCCCCTCGGGACCCATGGAAGCCGAGGCTTGCATCGAATTTTTGAAGAAAAACGGTTGATTATATACGGTAAAAAAGCAACAAGCGGTGAAGGCATATGATAAGCCTTCGCCGCTTTCTTTTCGGATGCAAGTCGTGCTTTTTTTAAAAAACGATCGCAGGAAGAAAAATCTTTGATTTTTTGCATTATTTCATTGCTTTTGCGCTCGGATTGTGGTACAATGGAGATAATTAAAAAACGCGCAGGCGCGTGTAGGAAGTGAGGAGCAATATGGGATTTTTGAAGGGAAAAACGGCGATCATTACGGGGGCGGGCTTTGCCGCGCTTTCGGATGGCAGATGCGGCTCGATCGGATACGGCATTGCCACGGCTTACGCCAAGGAGGGCGCAAACCTTGTGATCACGGGAAGAAACGTTGCAAAGCTTGAAAAGGCAAAGGAGGAGCTGGAGCGCGTTTACGGCATTCGCGTGCTTGCGCTTCGTGCCGATATTTCCGCAGGCGAGGACAATGCGGCAATTGCCGAGAGCGTGGCACAGGCGGCGGTGAAGGAATTTGGCCGCATTGACGTGCTGATCAACAATGCGCAGGCTTCGGCCTCGGGCGTTACCATTCAGGACCATTCGACCGAGCAGTTTGATCTTGCGATCTATTCGGGGCTTTATGCGACCTTCCATTATATGAAGGCGTGCTATCCGTACCTGAAGCAAACGCAGGGAAGCGTGATCAACTTCGCTTCCGGCGCGGGCCTGTTCGGCAACTTTGGGCAGTGCGCGTATGCGGCGGCAAAGGAGGGAATTCGCGGGCTTTCCCGCGTAGCAGCCACCGAATGGGCAAAGGACGGCATCAATACCAACGTGGTTTGCCCGCTGGCCTGGACGGCACAGCTCGAGGGCTTTGAAAAGGCGTATCCCGAGGCGTTTAAGGCGAACGTCAAGATGCCGCCCGCAGGGCATTTCGGCGATCCGGAAACCGAGATCGGCCGCGTTTGCGTGCAGCTGGCATCCCCCGATTTTAAATATATGAACGGAGAAACGTTGACGCTCGAGGGCGGTATGGGACTTCGCCCCTGATCGATGGGAGAGGAAAAATGAACTTTTGCTTTACGATCGACGATAATATCCGCGCCTTTGCGTGGGTGGCAAAAAACAGGTGCGAAAGCATTTTCGAGCATCCGTATTTTGCGATGCTTCGAAGACTGCACGAGGCGTTTGCTTTAAGGGTGCAGCTCAATATGTTTTATAAAGACGAGTGCTTCTCGCTTGCCGAAATGCCTGATCGGTATCGGGCGGAATTTGCGGCGAATGCCGATTGGCTGAAAATGTCCTTCCATTCGAAGGACGAAACGAGATGGCCGTATAGAGAAGCGGGATATGAAGAGGTTCTCGGGGACTGCCGCGCGGTGCAAAACGAGATTTTGCGCTTTGCGGGTGAGAGGAGCCTTGCGAAAACCACCACGATCCATTTCTGCGATCTCACCGAGGACGGCGTGCGCGCGATGAAGGATGCGGGTGTCGGTGGGCTTCTCGGGCTTTACGGCGCGAAGGGCGCGGAGCGCGTGTCGTACAGCATCCGCGACAAAGAAATCGGCGACCGTCTGCGCGAGGGCGAGATCCTTTCGGTCGGCGGTATGCACCACGCGGGCATCGATATCGTTTTGAATAACTTTGATGCCGAGGGGATCTTATCGCAGCTGCCCGCGCTTTCGGAGAGAGAAAGCGTGCGCGTGATGATCCACGAGCAGTATTTCTATGAGGATTACGAACGGTATCAGCCCGATTTTGAAGAGAAGCTTTATAAGACCTTCGCGGCACTTTTGGCACAGGGCAGAGAAAGCAAATTTTTTGAAGAGATAATAGGAGAATAATATATGAACGCTTCGTTTGAAAGACTCGTTTGTGATCTTCGCGCCATCGGCGTGAAGGCGGGGGATGCGCTTCTCGTGCATTCGTCCTTAAAATCCATGGGGCGCGTGGAGGGCGGTGCCGAGACCGTCATCGCGGCTCTTCGCGAGGTGCTCACAGAGGAGGGAACGCTTCTTTTTCCCACGCTTTCCTACGCGACCTCTTGCGCAGATCATTATTTTTCCAATCTTGAAACGCCCTCCTGCGTTGGCGCGATCACAGAAGCCTTCCGCAAAATGCAAGGCGTGCGCCGTTCGAACCATCCGACGCACTCGGTCGCGGCGATCGGAAAATACAGAGATGAGATGGTAGGCGAGGCAGAGCTTGACGATACGCCCGTCGGTGCGCATTCTCCCTTTATGAAGCTTGCGGACTATAAGGGAAAGATCCTTTTGCTCGGCTGTCCCTTTGCGCGTAACACCTTTATGCATGGCGTGGAGGAGATCGCGAGCGCGCCCTACACCCTCGGTGATTACGAGGAATTCACGCTCGTGGACGAAAACGGAAGAAATTTCCAAAAGCCCTACCGCCGCCACTATTTCCACCGCCCCGAGGGAGAGATCATTCAAAGATATGAGAGAGCCACCGAGGTGCTTTCGGCGGGCGAATTTTCGCTCGGCGAGATCCACGGCGCGGCCTCCCTTCTTTTGGATGCCGCCGCCCTGCAAAAAAAGGCCGCGGCAAAAATGAGGGAAGAGCCCCTTTATTTCGTTGACGATCCGAGCGGTATTTTCAAGAAATGATCGGCGCTTGCAAGCACGGCTTGACGGAATGACAAAGGAAATACTCTTTATCTTTCTTTTCTTTGGCGGTATAATAGAGAAAAAAAGGAGCAGAGGAAATGAAATATTATAATCAGCTTGAATACGAGCATATTCCGTACAGAACGAACGTGAAAAAGGATATTCCCGAGGAGCAGAAGCAGCGAAACGTGCGCAAGTCGGGGTGTGGGCTTTGCTGTGTATGCATGACCGTGGATGCCTTGACGACCGAAACGCTTTCTATTGAAGAATGCGTGCGTATTTCCGAGGAATGCGTTGCAAACCACGCGGCCGGCACGGATATGAACGTGCTCGCCCCTGTGATCGCGGAGCGCTTCGGGCTGGAATATACGAAAACCTCGGAGCTTTCCGAGGCGATCGAGCATCTTCGCTGTGGCGGCAAGATCATTGCGCACGTCGGCGTGCCCGAGGGCAAGGAGATCGGTCTCTTCACTAAGGGCGGCCACTATATCAGCCTGATTGCAACCGACGGTAAGGAGTTTACGATCCTTGATCCTTCTTATACGCCCGAGAAATTCCATATTCCCGAGCGCGAGGGCAGAGTGGACGATGCGGATGCCCCCTTCCTTTATTGCGACGTGAATACCGTGCATTCCGAAACCAAGCCCGGCCGCGTGAAATACCACCTTTTCAAAAGAAAAAAATGAGGAAGCCATGTTGATTACATCTGATTTTCATATTCACAGCGAATATTCCTACGATGCGACGTTGCCGCTGGAAACGATTGCCACAACGGCCAAGGCGTGCGGCTTTACGCGCATCGGCATCACCGATCATCTGAATTATAACGATCCTGCCTTTATCGGGGACGTGCGCCGCTCGGCGGCCGCCGTTCTGGAGGCGCAGGAAAAATATCCCTTTATGATACCCGGCGTGGAGCTCACGCCCATTCAGAAGGGGCAATTTGATTATATCGCGAAAAAAGGAACGCGCGAGGGCTACACGCTTTCCTCGGGCGCAGATCGCTACGGTATAGAGTTTGGCCTTTCCAAGGAGGAGCTGATGGAGCTCGGTATCCGCTACGCCGTCGGCGCTTCGCATTGGCGAATTGACACCGTCGGAACGGACGCGGGCATCGGTGACACAAATTCCTTGATCCGCGAGCTGTTTCGCCAGCAGCTTTGGATCGCGCAGGATGAGCGCGTTACGATCCTCGGCCACCCTTGGTATCACGGCAAAGCACCCTGGTTTTCGGATTTTTCCATCATTCCTCGCTCGATGAACGAGGAGCTGATCGCCGCCGTGAAGCAAAACGGCAAGTGCGCGGAGTGCAACACGGGCGTGATGCTGCTGTTCGAGGAGAGGGAGCGCTATCAGTACGCAGAGTTTTTGCGCGAAATGTTTGAATCGGGCATCCGCATCACCTTCGGATCGGATTCGCATAAGGCGTATAACGATAATCGCAAGGGCACGGGGCGCGGCGATATCGAGATCGAAAAATATCTTCTTGCCGCAGGCTTTAAGCCGGGAGATTTTTATACCTTGCAGGATAGTGACCTCTGGTAATCCTTGTAAATGTAAAGAACGGTTTGCAAAATCAATGCAAACCGTTCTTTTTTTGAAAAAATGCTCTTACAAGGCGAGGTGATCCGAGAAAAGGATTGGGATCGGGAATCCTTTAGCAGGATCGCGCCGCCGACGGCGCTATCCTATGCCGCTTTTGCAAGGCTTTCCGTACGAATGGCAAATTTTCGCGAGGGGTTAATTCCAATCGTAATACATAGCGCGAAGATCCATATGCCGCTCGGTAAGCGCCGCGTCTCCCATAGTATAAACGCAGTTATCCCACGGAATCGTGAAGGAATGGGTTTTGTTCTGGTAAAATTCGATGTATTTCGGCGTATGGATGGCATTGAAAAGAGCCAGCTGTGTGCTCGGAAAGCAGGTGCTGTCGCCAAGTCCCGAAATGATGAAGGCCGGGCATTTTAAAAATTCTGCCGCCAGGGCGGTATCGAAATATCCGATGCCGTCTCCCTTCGGCATACTGCTTTTCCGTTTGCCCTCTGCCACGTCACCGTAGATATCCGCAAAGCCCGGCACGTTCATGATCACGGCGGTGGCGCGGTCAAAGAGTGCCGCCACGTTGCAGGCCTGCATGCCGCCTTGACTGCTTCCCAAAAAGAAATAATCTCTTTGATTTAAAAGCGGATGCTCACGGAAGAAGTGAAGCGCCTGCAGATCGCGAAGGATCATTTTCGTCCAATATGAGGTGCTTGTGCTTTTGTTTTCCTCGGCGTGAAAGCCGTAGCCTTTCAGCGCTCCCTCGCGCAGGGCGTCGTAATACGCATGGCTTTCGCCGTTTCTTATGCAATGGGCGTTGACGTGCACGGAAAGATAGCCCGCGCGCGGTATCGGATCGGCGGAGCACACGCCATAGCCCTGAAAGAACATGGCAAGCGCAAGGCTTCCGTTTTGCGCCCCCTTCGGATAGGAGACACAGACCGAGACGTATTCGCTCCCCGGTGCGGCGATGCGCATATTGTAGGTCTCAAAATCGGGAAAACGCTCGCTTTCGATCCTTTGGGAATAGAGAACCCTTGGCTCGCAGTCCTCCACCGCCTTACAAAGACTTTCTCGGAACGCCGCGTAATCCTCGGGAATCTTGCTTGCTCGCAGGATCTCTTCCGCATTCGCGCAGGCGCTTCCGTTAAATTCATCGATTTCCCCGATCGGGCGCTTTTCCTCGTCACAGGCCTTGGCCTTCAGATAGGCGAAGCCGCTTTTTTTAAGGGTGGTCTCTATATAAAACCATCCGTCCTCGGCGGGCTCTGCAAAGCCGTCATAGACCTGCCCATCGTCACAGGTGAGAAAAAAGCGGAGGTAGGGAACAGATAAAAATGCATCCTCGTGCTTTGCGCGGATCTTGAATACGATCCTTTCTCCGACCCTATATTCCAAGGAATTTTTTTCGGTCGTGCCGACGAAATATTTGTATTCTTCCTTTTTATGGTTGGCCTTTCTTTGCAGCTCGAGCTTGCGGTAATCGTTCATTTTCTTTTCTCCTTGTATCGGATGATCACTTATTATAATACACGGAAAATTTGATTTTTTCAAGGGAGTTTTTCAAAAAGGCATAAACTTTTTCGAGCGACTTTTCTATAAAGCTCTTGGCTTTTTTTAGCGACCTTCGATGCCGAAAAAATCCTTACGGCAGGATCGCGCCGAGGGAAGAGAGGGCGCTTCGTATTTTTTCGATCGAAAGAGAGCGAACGCTTTCGCCGTGCCTTGCCGCGAGTGCGGCGGCGGCACCTGCCGCCTGCCCCATGGCCATGCAAGGGGCTTGCACGCGCAGGGCAGAGTTTGCATAAGTGTCGGAAGAGAGGCACCGCCCTGCCACAAGCACGTGATCCGCGCCCTTCGGTATCAGGGCACGGTAGGGGATCTTGGGTATAACGCCGTCCGAAAGGAAGGTCTGCTCGATGGCGCCCTCTGCCGCCACGTGCAGATCCACGGGGTAGAAGGCGTAAGCGATCGCATCCTTGTAGCGCTCGCCGCGCACGTATTCCTCTGCGGTCACCTGCTTTTCGCCGACGATGCGAACGGTTTCGCGCACGCCCGTTTCGTCGGCAAGACGGTCCATCACGAGATTTTCAAGTCCCTTGACAGAGCGGAGCACCTGCACGTAGGCAAAAAGATCCTCGATCGCCCTTTCCTCCACGCGCCCCCGCCCCTCGGGCGTATCGGCATCCACGGAGGGGATGTGAAAATTGATTTTATGGATTTCAAGATAGTTTTTGATCTTTCCGAGCGGCGTGCGAGAGGCAAAGGGCGAGGCACTCCATTTTTTCTCGAGGTCGGAAAAATCAACGTCCTCGTAGGCATAGCCCGAAAGGTGGTTATCGGGCGTGGCGGGCTGCTGAATTTCGGAGCGCTCGGTCGTGTAGCCGAGAAGGCTTACGAGGATGGCGTCACCCGTGCAGTCAACGGCGGTCTTGGCAGAGAGGGCAAAAAGCCCCGCCTTGTCCGTGACGAGGAGCGAAAGTCCCTTTCTTTCCTCCCTTGCCGCCGAGAGCATCGCGTTTGTCCAAACGGTCACGCCCGCTTCGCGGCACATATCGTTTATTACCTTCGTGTAGGTCAGCTTGTCGAGCAGGATCTGCTCCATCCAGTGCCGCTCGGGCTTGTAGGAGATCTTCGGCATCACCGCGCCGCCAAGCGCCGCCGTGCGCTCGATCGCCTCAAAGCAAGGGCCGCCGATGATCTGCTTGCCCCATGCGAAAAAGAGCCCGGGGTAATTTACGCCGCCGTAGGTCACCGTGCCGCCAAGGCGCGCGTTCTTTTCGATCAGAACCGTCCTCGCGCCCGTGCGCGCCGCGCTGATCGCGGCAAAAATGCCTGCCGTGCCGCCGCCGATCACGGCGGTGTCAAAGCATATTTCTCTTTGAATTTCGATCTCGTGCTTCATTTTTCCTCCTTGACATCCTCTTTGAAAAATGTTATAACGTTTTTATTTTCCCCTCCAGCTTCAAAAGAAGCTCGGAGAGCGGCAGGATCAGAAGTCCTGCGAAGTGATTGCCGATGCCGTGCATGAGATCAAAGGGCAATCCCGCGGCGATCCATGCAAGCATCCCTTTGAAATCAAGCCCGAAAAGGAGCGCCTGCGCAGGGGCGTAAAGCACGCCGTAAAGAAGTCCGAAAAGACAGCAAACGGCAGGGTATACTATGGTGCAAAGCCATTTCGGCATGCGGCGCGGCAGAAGCATCGCGGCGCCCCAAAGGATCGCCCAAATATAAAGATAGGGGATCCACCAAAGGCCGAAGCCGCCGTAAAGCCCGGTCATAAAGATAAACAGGTAGATAGGGATCAGGGCTTTCATGCGATACACGCGCGTATATACCATAATGAACATTCCGAGCAGGTGAATGTTCGGCAGAGCATCCATGATGACCTTGGAGCCAAACATCAGGGCGGCGAGCATGGAAAAGACCGCCATATCGCGCACGGTGAGGGCTTGCTTTGCTTTCTTCATTTTTTACCCCTTATCCTTGGAAAGGCGGTAGGTTTTGCCTGCCTCGATCGGCGTGGTGTCAACGCCGCTCAACGCGTAGTCACCGTCAATATAGAGCGCCCAATAGGTGTGATCGGTATCGTAATCGGCCAAAATGCCGTTCACGGTTTTGACGTAAAGGCCGTAAGGGCCATCCTCGCCCGTGATAAGCTCTTCGGCGAGAAGTGCCGCGCCGAGCATGGTTTCATCGGTTTTCAGAGTGATGACAACCGTCTTATCTGCCGCCGCAACCTCCACGGTAACGGTGGTGCTTCCTTCGCCGACGGTGGCGTCCTCGGTGTGGATCGCATCCTTCCATACGTCGTAGGAGCTTCCGAAGCAGGCGGTGAGGCTGAAGATCAGCGTAAGAGCGAAAAGCAGGGGTATCAGTGATTTTGTGAATTTCATTTTTTGTATCCTTTCATTTTTTTACTTCAAAAGGATAAAGCAAAAGCGCCCCTCTCGGAGCGCTCATACGACAAAGGGGCGGCATCCTGCCCTGCCGCGATCCTTTTTGCAGAAGCGCTCTTCCTTGCCCAAGAGCCTTTCACTTGCACGCGCCGATAAGCATTCCGACTTGACCGCGCGGAGCGCGGAGTTACGGTAATGGCTGTTGCTACGGATTTTCACCGTTATTTCCTTATCCGTGGCTATCGTATTTTCGAAGTGCGCCTCACGCCCCGAAGAACGACGCTTTTCGACTCAATCCGCTTAGCCACGAGAGGGCGGATGCCGCCCTGCTGACTCGTGTTATTCTTTTGTACCGAAAGTATAGCATAAAGCATGCGAAATGTCAAGAAAAAGCGAGGGTTAACTTAAAAAAACGGATTTTCTATTGACAGATCCGCAAAAAAGGAATACAATATACTACGCCAGACGAACAATGATAAACTTCGCTTGGCGTATAATATGTAGGTCTGCTTGCGAAAAATCGGAGCGGCCGTGCAGGGCAGGGGGAAGAAAATGGAAAGCGGAGCAGAGAGATATAAAAAGGCCGCCGAGATGGCGGCGCTTTGGGGTGTCACCCTTCGCCGCGTGCAGGCGATGTGCGCACAGGGACGGATCGCGGGCGCGGTGCGCTATGGGCGCGACTGGATGATCCCGAAGGATATGCCGAAGCCTGCGGACGGGCGCACGAGGGCCGTCAGAGCCGAGCGCGAGGCGGATCTGCCCCTTCTGAGAAAAACTCCGTTTCTTTATATGAGCGATCTGTATAGCGAGCCGGGAACGGTAGACGAGGTGACGCACTCGCTCGCTTATCATCACGAGGCGCACGTGCTTTTTCATGCCGAGGTGGCGTATTCGCGCGGCGAGATCGAGAAGGTGTACGAGAGCGCGCGCTATCTTCTGGAGCGGCATTCGGGCTTTTACGCGGTGCTTGCGGGCGGTATGCTTCTTGCGATGTGCGCGATCTGGCGCGGCGATATCGATCTTTGGCGCAGAGCGAAGGTGCATATTGCCGAAGCGCCCGCGAAAAACGATTTTGACCGCGATATTATGGAGCTTTCCATCAGCGCGGTGGATATTATGATCTATAACGTAACGGGCTTCCCCGAATGGTTTAAAAAGGGATGCTTTGAGCCCTTGCATAAGGATGCTTATCCTGCGGCAAAGGTATATTACGCAAAATATTTATACGCGCTCGGCTATGCGGTTGCCACGGGCAGCTTGCAGATCGAGGGGATGCAGGGGCTCTCTCTTCTTTCTATGATACCGAGCGTTCTGGAGCCGCTGATCTGCTGGGCAATGGAAAGAAAAACCGTGATCGCCGAGATCTATCTGCGCCTCACGACGGCGGCCGTGTATCATAACGGAGGCAACGATAAGGAGGCCGTTCGCCATATTGATCGCGCCTTGGCGCTTGCCCTGCCCGATCGGCTGTACGGCGTTTTGGCGGAGTATTGCCGCGTGCTGGATTCGCTGATGGAGCAGAGGCTTTGCCGCATCTCGGAGGCGGTTTGGGAAGAGGTGCAAAAGCTTTATAAGGTCTATAACGAGGGCTGGTCGCGCCTTTCGGGCGCGGTGCGCGGAAAAAGGATCATCACCACGCTTTCCAAAAAGGAGAGGGAGGTCGCAAAGCTTGCCGCCTTCGGCATGTCCAATCAGCAGATCGCGGATCATCTGCATATGTCGCTCTCCGTGGTGAAGCAGGCGGTGCGCATCGTTTCCGAAAAATCCGGCATGGCGCGTGCCGATTTTGCAGCAATTCTCTGATTGTTCATATCCCGAAAAGCGAAAAAAGATATATTGGCTCTCAAAAAAAACAAACCGAAAACGCACTTTTCGGTAATACCCGAATACAAACCAATCTGCTATACTGTTTACGTAAGAACGGTATGGCAGATTTTTTTGCCGTACGGAAGGGAGAGAAAATGCTTTCATATCTTAAAAAACACGAAGCACCGCCCCCGATGGAGGGTGCGCTTTATAAAACGGTGGAGATCGAGGGAAAACGTTTCTCTCTCTATTACGGGTATTACGAGGATTGCGATAGGGAAAATCCCTTCTGCGATCCGATCCCCATTTATCCGGATTTTTTGAAGACGCCGATCTATACGAACGAAGGATACCCCTTCGCAACGGATATGCAGGATACCTGTGAGCATTACGGCGGCCATAGCCCCGAGGACGGCTGTTACGGCTGTCGGCATTATAAAAAATGTGAGGAATTCTTCGGCATCTGCCTCTCTCCCGAGCGGAGAAGGCGGGAATAGCGGAAACGGATCTTCACGGCATGCATATAGTTTATTGATTACGAAAAGGAGAGACATCTATGAGAAAACAAATTTACACCTTACTGATCGCGGTTTTGGCGGCCTGCTTTATGCTCGGCTTCTCGCTCGTCGCCTCCGCGGTGGTGGATGATCCGCACACGCCTGCCGAGGCAGAGTGGCGAAAGGAGGGCGAGCTCGTCGGCCAAGGCTCTCTTCAGAGTGCGCTCGAGGCGGCACAAGAAGGCGACGCCGATGAGGTGAAGCTTCTCCAAGCGATCGAGGGCGTCGAGGCGTCGTATTCTATCTCTCGGGGAAGCTTTACCGTGGATATCAACGGGCAGAGCCTTTCCTCCTATAAAGCCAGCTTCTTCACCGTTGCAGGCCCTGCGGAGGTGATCTTCAAGGATAGCGTAGGCGGCGGCAAAATTCTTGGCGAAAGGGAAGACTCGAGCGCCTCTTGCGCCCCGATCATCGTCAGATCCTCGGGAAGCGTGACCGTTGAGAGCGGCACCTACGAGGGCTACTATGCCATAGAGAGCTACCAAGGCATAGAAGAAAATTACATAACGCTGCGCGGCGGACACTTTATCGGGAACGGCAGTGCGGCAATCAAAGTGGACGAGTGTTCGCTTGCTATTGAAGGGGGAACGCTTGAGGGCGGTTCCAACGGCGTGATCGAAATGAGCGACAGCACGCTTGCCCTGCGCGGCGGCGCGCTCACGGGACTTGAGGATGCGCCCAACGGCGCACATATCTACTATTTCAGTGGAACGGTGGATATTTCGGAATATCCGAGTGCTGTCGGCTTGACGGTCAGAGTATCCTCGCAAACCAATGCGGAGGGCTTTTCGCTTCCCGAGAATTGCGTTTTGACGGATGAAAACGGCAATATCGCAAATGAGCTGACAACGAATAAGATTTACCGCGTGGGCGTTTATTGCACCGTTTCGTTCGCGGCAGGGGAAGGAAGCGGAGAGATGGAGGATGTTTTCGTGATTTCGGGCCATACCTTGACTCTGCCCACGTGCACCTTCACCGCACCGCCCCAAAAGATCTTTAGCGGCTGGGGTGTGGGCTCCGATCTCCGTCAGCCCGGAGAAACGGTGACGATCTCCGCCGATACGCAGCTCATTGCTTACTACGCGGACGGCGTGAAGGTTTCCTTTGACGGCGGAGGCGCAGAGGGCGAGATGGAGGACGTGTATGCGCTTCCGCAGAGCCAATACACGCTGCCCGAGTGCGGCTTCACCGCGCCCGAGGGCAATGTGTTCTTATATTGGATAAACCATGTGGGAGGCATCTATGAGGTCGGTGATGAACTGAATATCTCAAACGGCATGCATTTTACCGCTGTGTGGGGTGACGTTTGCGCGGTAAGCTTCGATGCGGGATACGAGACCTCGGAAACGATGGAGGATATTCTCGTCGTGCCGAACAATTCCGTCAGACTTCCCGCATGCAGCTTCACTGCGCCCGAGGGCAAGGGCTTTTTCGGCTGGCTTTTGAACGGAGCGACGTACGGTGTGGGAGATTACATTTACGTCACGGAGGATACGAGCCTCGTTGCGGTCTGGAGCACGGTCGTTACCGTAGCGCCTGTCCCCGATAACGGAACGAATGAGACGATGGCACCCATCGTCGGACTCGAGGGCGAAAGCATTACGCTTCCCGTATGCGAATTCACCGCACCCGAGGGCAAGGGCTTTTTCGGCTGGCTTGTCGGCAATGAGATCCTCGCTCCGCACGAAAGCGTTCTGCTTTCCGTAGATATGACCGTGACGGCGGTATGGAAGCCGTACGTAACGGTGACCTTCGCTCCCGGTGATGCGGAGGGCGAGATGGAAGCGGATCAGGTGCTTCTGGAGAGTTATTATATGCTCCCCGAGTGCGACTTCTCCATGCCTGACGGCATGCGCTTTGACAGCTGGCAGGTTTCGGACGGAACGAGCGTTTATCAATACGAGGAGGGCAGGATCATCCGCGTGAGCGGTGCGTTGACCGTAACGCCAATCCTTCGCGAGATCATCACGATCACGCTTTTGCCCGGCTACGATGAGGGAAGCTTTGCGCCGCGGGTGGTTCCGTTTGAGGGTGAGCTTTTGCTTCCGCCCACTATCCCTTATCCCGCGCCGGAGGGCAAGATCTTCGCGGGCTGGATGATTGACGGCACGTTTTACGAGCCGTACGCCCTGTATAACGTGACGAAGAGCGTTACGCTCACGGCGGTTTGGAAGGATGCGGCGGCCATTGAGGAATGGGACGGCGCGCTCCGCGTCGGCGGCGTGCTTATGCAGGACGGCGATTATCTTGCGGTCGGCCAAAGCGCCGTAACGAGAGTAAAGCCGGACGGCGGCTACGCATATTACAAGGACGGCGTTCTGACGCTGAAGGATTATACTTATACTGGCTTTGGCTTCTGCATCAATGAGGAATACGGCGAATTTGCTCTGATCGCTACCGAGGACTCGATCGAGCTTTTGCTGATCGGAGAAAGCCGACTCGCGATTTTGCATTCGATTCCGGCAATGTCGACATCCGCGATCTATTCGGACGGCGAGGTGGTGATCGGCGGAGAGGGTAAGCTTTCGATCGAGGCATACGACGGTATTTTGGCTGATTCCTTACAGATCGAGAGCGGTACGCTCGTGATCGAGCAGGCGGAGTACGCACTCAACGTATGGGATTTCACCATGCAGGGTGGAACGCTGCTTGTCGAGGATACCCGGTCGGCTATCAGCGCCGGAAACGTGTATATCCGGGGCGGAAGACTGACTCTGTATGCGTATGAGGATGCTATTTACTGCGATGATGATCTGACGGTGCTGGGCGGCGAGATATATATTTATAGCGGAGACGACGGTATCTACGCAGACGGTGACGTTATGATACGGGGCGGATCGCTTTATAT
The DNA here is from genome assembly GCA_045630385.1 of Eubacteriales bacterium. GTDB lineage: Bacteria > Bacillota > Clostridia > Oscillospirales > CAG-272 > UBA1740. The sequence goes on from JAZQTA010000025.1 coordinate 31,597, forward strand.
CGCGGCAGCCGATACCGGTGTGCTTGCATACAACCTTACGGTTGGCGGCGGTGATATAACTGTCCATTCAAACGGTTACGGATTTGACGTATATGAAAACACTTATATTTTCGACGGTCACCTTTGGATTCGCTCCTATGACTGTGCGATCTATACTCTTTACCTGGAGATCGGCGGCAAGGCAGAGCTTACGCTCTGTTCCACGGATGCCCCCGCCCTTCTGGCAAGCGATCTGGAGATCCTCGGCATGGAACACGACGGCTACGTGGGTTACTTTGAGCCGTACAAAACGATTTTGTATGCGAACGGCGATCCTGCTTACGAGGTGGAGCTTGCTCCCTATGAGGCGGAGAATCCTGCCGTATACGTCGGCGGTATCAGGCTCACGGACGGCGATTATCTTGCAAGCGGAAGCTTCGTTCCGACGAGGGTGAAGCCCGAAAACGGCGGCTACGCATACTATAAGGACGGCGTTCTGACGCTCTCGGGTTATACCTACGAGGGGGACGGATATATAGATCTCATAGAGGTAAACAGCGCTTTGATCTATACGGAATCGGATCTTGAGATCGTTTTGGTCGGGGAAAATACTCTCACGGCCGCAAAGGGCGCTTATGGCGTTGTAGCCACTTCTTACGCAGGCCTGACGCTTTCGGGAGAGGGAAGCCTTTCGATCACGGCGTACGAAGGAATTCGCGCAAGTCAGATCACCGTTCTCGGCGGCACGTACGAAATCGACGCGGAGGACGACGGTATTTACGCCGATACGCTGACGGTTCGCGGCGGCAGCTTCCGCATTGCGGCTGAAACGGACGATGCGATCGACGGTGAATATATTGAGATTCTTGACGGTGCGTTTGAGCTTACGGCAGTGAATAACGGCATCGAAGGTGAGAATGTCAGCATTGAGGGTGGTAGCTTCCTTATTAACGGTAAGGACGATGCCCTGGATGCATCGCGACTGACGGTTTACGGCGGCACGTTCACTCTGACCGCCGAGGATGACGGCGCGGATGCGGACGTTATTACGGTGTACGGCGGTACGTTTACGGTTGATGCGCAAGAGACCGGCTTTACTGCGGAGTCTCTTCTGATCAAGGGCGGCAGCTTCGTGATCCGCGGCGGCGAAAACGGACTTTATCACTATCAGGCGAAAATTTACGGCGGCGATTTCGTGATCGTCGCGGGTGAGGTCGGGATCGATGTGACCTATCTGTACCTCCACGGCGGCAATCTGCACGTAAGCGTTACGGACGAGGAGATCGGCGTGGCCGTTTGGTTCTACGAGCTTAGTCTTCGCGGCGTGAAGATCTATACGCCTGCGGATGCGGAGCATATCGAGCATGCCGAGGGCGGCTATGAGATCGGTGATGCAAGCGGCAACATTGCAAAAACCGTATTTATTACGGGTGACAGCCACGTGTTCGGTGATGTGTTTGTGCATACCGATACGCATCACTTCAAGGCTTGCACCGAGGGAAATTGCACCCTTCCCGCAGACGGAAGCATGCATAAATATATCGCCGAGGCGGCGTACGGTGCGCATACGCCCGGTGCGGCGGCATCCTGCGCCGAGGCGCAGAAGTGCACGGCTTGCGAAAAGGAGCTTGTGGCGGCACTCGGACACACCGCAGGCGCGGCGGCGACCTGCACCGAGGCACAGAAGTGCACGGTTTGCGGCGAAACGCTCGCGGCGGCACTCGGACATTCGTACGACAATGCGTGCGACGGCGAATGCAATGTCTGCAAGGCGGCAAGAGATCCTGCGGCACATACGGATGCCGATGGCAACGAGCTCTGCGACGCGTGCGGCGCGGCTGTTCCGAAAAAGGGACTTTCCACCGGCGCGATCGTAGGTATCTCGGTTGGCTCTGCGGCCGTGGCAGGCGCGGGAGGCTTCTCGCTCTTCTGGTTCGTGATCAAGAAAAAGAAGCCTTCGGATCTGCTTTCGGTATTCAAAAAGTAAACGATAGTTAGAAAAAAACAGGCAACGCGAGAAAAGCGTGATGTTCTTATCGGAGAAATAACATTTTACAGATTTGCTCCGCAGGAAGCAAATAATTACCCCCGACAGATTTTACATAAGTCTGCCGGGGGTTGCTATTCTATACATTGGAATATGTCAATTTATTTTTTGATAAACAAGGTTTATTAACTCATCGTTTTTTGATGTTCGTGCGAATCCTGCGTTTTCAAATAATTTTAACGACGCACTATTTGTTTCATCAATAGAGATTTCAATTTTATTGTAGTTAAGTTTGAAAATATCATTTTGAATATCATCAATTACTTTTGTTGCAAAACCTTTTCTTTGAAACTTTGGAAATATCAGAATATCCATATAAAGTAAATTCTCGTTTAGTTCAAGGTGTATTGCGCCAATCAATTCGTCCTTATTCCACACCTTGTAAAAATATACACCGTAGGTCTTGGTGACATAGCAAAAATAATTATCACTAATATTCAGATACCTTGAAACTTCCGGGAGTCGATATATTTCTTTAAGTTTAGGAATCATTATATCATTTTCATCATGCATTTGTTCATAAGTCAAATTATCCATAATATATCTTTGTTAAA
>JAZQTA010000026.1:0-11212 GCA_045630385.1 Eubacteriales bacterium
CGGTCAGAAAGGTGCAAGCGCCGTTTTCCAGCCTTGCGTGCTTCATAAGGAAGTCAGCCGTCTTGTCACCCATCTTTTCAAGGAAGGCAAGTCTTTCGGGCGCAATCTCGCCGCGCGAAAGAATTTTCCCGAGAATGTAAAGCATGCGCCCCTGGCTCCAGATATATTTATCCGTGGAAAGCATTTTTTCGCCGTTACCCGAAAAGCAGGTGAAAAAACCGCCGCACTCCTCGTCCGGCGCGTATTTCTCCCAAAACGGAAGCACGTCCTCGTAAAGCGTTTTTTTGTAAAACGCAAGCTCTGCGGTATAGTCCATAAAATCCTCCAAAAAGCAAAAATGCAAACAATAGTTTCCTTTTAACCCAAAAAATCAAACAGACGAGAGAAAAAATGGATTTAAGTGCGATAGGGCATATTCGTTCTGAAAAGCGCATCCGTTGCGCCGAAGATCGCCCATAGTTCCGCCCATCCGACTTTCCTTATTGTACCACACACGCGCCCTTCTGTCAAGGAAAAAAAGCATAGCATTTTTTCTCCTTTGGAAAGCCTGTCGATCCCATCCTTTGCGCGGTGGGGGCGCGGCACGGCCGCGCCTTGTTTTTGCCCTGCACTTTTTTTACTCCGCCCCCTTGACAAACACGAAAAATTATAGTATGATATATTCATTCGGAGGCATAGCTCAGTTGGTTAGAGTACTTGCTTGACATGCAAGGGGTCACTGGTTCGAATCCAGTTGTCTCCACCAAAAAATCCTCGTTCTACGGAACGGGGGATTTTTTATCCAAGCCGCAGGCTTGGCATGGCATCACGCTTTAGCGTGTATGGAATTGCCGAAGGCGTATGGCATACTCCTTGTTCGCTCGCCGTTTTCACGGCGGCACGTTGTGCTACGTTCCGTTGAAACGGAACGCTCACGGAGCAATCTGCGCTCGCTCCCGACAAGCGAGTTTGTCGATTTGCTTCGCTTGATTATCACCGCAGGTGTATTTTTCCTGCGTCTTGATTCCATACCGTCTGCGACGGATTCCATGCGACACGCTGTGTCGATTCCATACCGCAACAGATTGCGGATTCCATGCAAGGCTTCGCCTTGATTTATTTACTTAACCACGAAAGGACACCCCACCATGACACCCATTGAAATCGTCGGTCAGACCGTCGGCATCTTCGCCATGGCCTGCAATATTCTCTCTTATCAGCAGAAAAAGCAAAGCCATCTGATCTTCTGCCAGCTGCTCGGCGGTGCGCTTTTCTCCGTCAGCTTCTTCATGCTCGGCGCTACCATGGGCGGCCTTCTGAACGTGGTTGCCACCCTGCGCGCCATCCTATTTTTGTTTGAAGAAAAGCTTCACACCTCGCATCCGCTGTGGCTTGGCGGCTTCATTACCTGCTACGTTGTATTCTACGTTTTGAGCTTCACCGTATTCGGCGTCGCGCCTACCCCGATCAACTTCTTGATCGAGGTTCTGCCCGTGATCGGTATGACCGCGCTCTCCGTCGCCTTTATGTTGAAGGATTCGCGCCGCACCCGTCAGCTCAGCTTGATCTCCTCGCCCGCATGGCTGATCTACAACATCTACTACGTATCCGTCGGTGCGATCGTTTGCGAGGCGATCAGTCTCGTTTCCATTTTCATCGGCATGCTGCGCCACGACATACATAAAAAAGAGGATATCTCTAAAAACGCCGATTGCTGATTTGAATATTTCTCGATCATACTTTAAAATCCGTTCCGCCGTATTTTTTGTCGGAGCGGATTTTATATTTTTGCAGAATACGAACCGTTTCGCGAGGCTTACGCAAGCATTTTCGGTGCTGATAGCCTTAAAAAAGAAAATAAAATAACCAATGTTTTCTTTTTTTGTGAATTTTTTTAATTAAAACTATTGACTTCCCTTCATAATAGTAGTATAATATTTTTAAAGTCAAGAAATATTTGACAAATAATTTACCGAGGTGTCGAAATGAAACAGCTTTTTGACAATGACGTGCTTGGCACGAAAAACGTGCGCACCAAGCCCGAGTACACCGCAAGAAAGAGCAAAAGCAGCGTAACCTCCTTCTGGCTTACCCTCTTCCCTGTTCTTTTCATGATTGCTGTACTTGCATTCTTATTTATTCAGAAGAGTGTTCTCTACAAGATCGCGGATAAGATTGCACCTATTTGGTCAAGTCTTATGGGTAGTGAGCCCGTAGAGGAAACCGCAAATGCCGAAGAGGCTCTTGAGGTTTATACGTTTGCAAATGCAGGCGAAATCGGTCAGCACGGTAATGGTACGATTGTGCTCAACAACCTGGATGATCACTGCTGCACCTGTTGCGGCGCTTTCGTTGAATGCAAGGATGCGGACCACGATCATCTCTGCGACTACGTAGATATCAATGGGAATAAGTGTGCCAAAAAGTTAAGTTTTTGCGTTAATATTGGCGGCGGCGCCCAGATTATACTTAACAACATAGATGACCACTGCTGTATCTGCTGCGGCAATTTCATTCCTTGCAAGGATACGGACGATGATCATTACTGTGACTACGAGGATGTCAACGGTAACAAATGTACGAATCAAACATCATTGTGTGTTGATACGAATTTTGACCACTACTGTGATTATGTGAACTGCAAAGAGGAAAACGGCGTTAGATCGCACGACATCTTCTGCATTGATAAAAACTATAACCATATCTGTGACTACAAGGATATGGGAATTGAGGATTGCGCCACCCTCATCGGTACTTGCGAGGATGCGGATTTCTCTCACTACTGCGATTACAAAGAAGAAGGCCTTAGAGAATACAAGCTTGCGCTTGCAAAGGAATTGATCCTTTTCGACGGTCCTCTCAGCTTGCTTTCTCTCGCCAAGGCCGCTGCGGAATACGCTTATGCGGAGAAAAACTCTTGTGACGTATACTTCGGCGTTCACGAGGACGCAAATCTCGATCATTACTGCGATTACGGCTGTAACGATTATTTTGGAAAGCACGTAGCAAACAAAGCCTCCAACGAAGCCGGCGAGCACTACTGCGATTACTGCGCAGCCTTGATCGGCAATTGCAAGGATAATGACAAAAATCACCTTTGCGACTACGGCGAAGCAACGAACGGCACTCTGCTTGAAGGACAGACCGAATGCAAGCAGTATTTCGGCAAATGCGAGGATATTAATCACGACCACGCATGTGACTACGTGGGATGCAAGATCACTCACGGTGCACACGAGGACAAGAACGACCACAAATGCGACTGGTGCGGCGATCTTATGAGCCAGTGCATGGATAAGGATAAGAACCATGTCTGCGATTTTTCCGGTTGTAAAGCTCCCGTCGGCAAGTGCGAGGATAAGCTGATCAATGAAACCGGCCTCGAGGGCAAGGATCACCTTTGCGACTACGGCTGCGGCGCTCATCATGGCACGCACGCTGATATTCAGCTTGACCACAAGTGTGATTACTGCGGTGAGGAGCTCTCCAAGTGCGCAGATGCCAACAACGACCTTGTTTGCGATATCTGCGGCAAGACCTTCTATAAAGATTGGCAGGCGCTTCTCATGGTTGCGGTTCCCCTCTTCCTTATCTGCATCATCCTTTGGATCATTCAGCTTGCGAAGAGAGCACGCGTGAAGAAGATTCGTATCGACTTCTATAAGGACTTCATCGCTTACGTTGATAAGAAGCAGAAGAAGTATAAGGATATTCATTACCGCACCTTCCTTGGCGCATTCTCCACCTCTGTGAAGTTTGCAGGCAAGAAAGGCGAGAGAAACAATTACGGTACGGTAACCATCTTCTGTCCCGGCGGTCCTGCTATGTCGATGACCTTCCATAACATCGATAACCCCGGTGCACTTGCAACCTACCTGGATAGCAAGAAGCCCAACGAAAGCGTTGCTTACAATGCTTCCAACACGGATATGCTGAAATAATCAGGATATCGTAAAAGAATAAAAAAACACCCGAGGCTCGCCTCGGGTGTTTTTTTATGATAAGCTTCTTAAAAAAGCTTTGCCGATGGGCAGAATACTGCCAAGATTCAGCATAGGGCGATTTATTCGCCTCGCCTCTCTTGCTTTACGTCATTTTAATCGGCTGTATTCTTCCCTTTTCCACTCGCATCTCATCGATGCAGAGCACGCGGTGGTGGGGATTTTTGTCCTCGTAAAAACGGCGATGATACGCAATATAGTGCTTTCCTTTAAAGAGAAACGCGCTGTTATGCCCTGCGCCGCAGGCGATCTCGGAATTTCCAAGCACCTCCTCCGCGTTTTCAAACGGACCGAAGGGAGAGCCGGAGATCGCACAAAGCACGCGATACGTGCCGTCCATCCAGTTTCCGCTCGAATACATCAGAAGATATTTTTCTCCCTCGCGCATCACGTAGGGCGCTTCCACGTAAGCCGTCGGGGTGATCTCCCTTTCCTCGGAGAAGCCCTTCATATCCGCATCCATCTTGGCAACGATCAGATGCCCCCAGCCGCCCCAATAGAGATAAACGTCCTCATCCTCACGGTAGAAATGCGCGTCGATCGGCTGCGCGCCCCACAGGATACGGTTCAAAAACGGGCGGCCGTCCTCGAAAATATTACGGAATGGGCCGATCGGCGTGTCGCTCACGCCGATATAAAGACCGCCGGGCTCATCATCGTGATAAATATTGTTCGCGGCAAAAACGATATAATATCTTCCCTTCCACTCCACCACAGAGGGCGCCCAAACCGCCGAGGTCGCCGACGGAAAGGTTTTCATATCGAGAATATTTTCTACCTTTATAAATTCCTCGAGATCCTTTGAATAGAAGAGCGAAAGGTTTTTTTGCTCCTCAAAGGGGAGCGAATGCGTCACGTAAATATAAACGCTGTCGCCGTATACGCGGCTTTCGGGATCGGCGTACCAACCTTCGGCAATTGGGTTTTTCATTGACCATTTCCTTTCTTTATTTTCCATCGATCCAAGCGCCGATGCGGTTTCTTTTGTCCGCCCAATCCGCGCCGGCGGAGGCGTAATCCACGAAGGTCAGCGTCTGCCCATCGGTAAAGGTCACGGCCAAAGCCTCGCGCACTTTAAATTCCGTTTCCGCCTTTTTGAAGGATGCGATCTCTCCCGAAATGCAAACGTCCATATTCTGCGCTCTTTCATCCAGCGCAAGCACGATCGCGCCGTAGGTCAGCGCGTATTTTCCGTTCAGCTTATGCAGCGTCAGCGCGCGCGGGATCTGAAGCGAGATCTCCTCGCCCTCCTTGAATGCGCGCGTAAGGCGCGCGTAGCCCTTCGCATCCGCCACGGCAGGTGCGCCGTTCACCGTCATTTTTCCCTTTGCAAAATCGGGCACGCGGATCGCAAGCGTTGCCGCCCCCTCGGGGCAGGAGAGCACGCGGATCACGGCGCTCTCGCCGTAAGGATAATCGGTTTCGATCGAAAGCGCGAATGCGCCCGCCTGCACCTTGCCCGCCATCAAATGGTTGACGTAAACGCCATCCTTACCTGCCATCACGGAGGAGATCGGCATCAGCGCCACACCCGCCGCACCGATGCAGGCACAGCATCCGTAGGCACGGCCGCCGGGCATACGGCGAAAGCCGCCCACGCGGCGGTTTCGCTTGTCCTTATACAGCGGCGAATACGCATCGAAGGTATAGCCGCCGATCAGCTCGATAAAGGGCAGAACGGTATCGTATTTATAAAGCTTACAGCACTCCGCATCGCTCGGCAAAGCGGTGTTTTTCTCAAAATTGATGCTTCCGAGCATCGCGTTATAGCCCGCGCGCTCCATGGCATCCGCATATTTCGCCTCACCCGTCAGGCACAGCGCCTGATAAAACGCCTTCATCAGGGTGACGGTCACGCAGGTCTCCTGCTTCACCTCGTCATTATACTCGGTCTGCATCACGGTGCTGTGATCGAAAAGCTCATGCATCGTGCCCGCGCAGCCAATCAGCGTGAAATCGGTTTCCAGCACGCGGGAAATAAAATTGAGGAAAGCTTTTTTTGCATTCTCATCCCCTGTGGTGCGATAATATTCCAGCACTCCCTCAAAATACGAGGTCGCCTCGTATGCCTTTTTGACGGGATATTCGAAGGGGGCTTTTTCGCCCGCAAGCGCCAGCTCGTAGATATTGCCCCACTTACTTCCACCGCGGCGCACGAGATACGAGGCGAAATTCAGATACCGCGCCTCCTTCGTAAGGTTATACATCAACACCACGGGCTCAAGGATCGAGCTGGAATTCAAGGCACCCCATGTCCAATTGTTATGCGTGGTGGCATCCAGAATATCGATCTGCCCCTCGCCCTCGCCGATCTTTTCAAGAATGTAATCAAGATGCCCGCGCAGAGCCGAAAGAATACGCGCCTTCAGCGCCGCATCCTCGCAGATATCCGAGAAGAAAAGCATGCCGAGCAGAACGTATTTTCTGCACCACATATCCCAATACCCGAACTCCTTTTCCTGCTTATAGGTGGAAAAACGGCCGTTTTCCTCCTGTGCCGAAAGAAGATCCAGCACCGAGGCCTCAAGGATTTCATAAAGCTCCCGATCCCTCGTGTAGCTGTAAACACGGCAAGCGCCGCGCATCATCTTGCCCCAGAACTCGCCATTCCAACCGCCGTCCTCGCTATCCGCTTGCAGGCGAAACTGCTCCGTGAAGGTTTCCCAAAGCACCCGATTTTTCGATTGATGCCCCTCAACGAAGCGCACAGCGGCATCATACGCGCCGGTATAGGAAAAGCTGCCCGCAGGAAGCTCAAAGAGCGTATCTGTCGAGAGCCTGGTTTTATACATAGGATTATTGACAACTATCATTTGCATTTTACCTCTTTTTCTTATTTGCAGTTGGTCATATTCCAGGTGGGAAAAATTTCGCGCCAAACGTCGGTATGCGCCTCGCAGTCGAGCAGATGCGCAAAATATTGGTTCTTTGTTTCATCTGTGCCGTCGGCGTAGGCATTCCTTACCGCCTCGGTATAACGGTCGCGTACGCTCTCGCAAAAGGCGTGCCAGCCCTCGCGCCATGCGCCGCTTTTCAGCTCTGCACTGCGCTTTTCAAAGCCGGCCATGATCTCATCTTTGTCCGCGCCCTTGGCGAGCATAATATCGTCGTCCGTCGAGCGGATCGGAATGAAGGAGATCTCGTTCGTTTTCGTATCGTATTCCACGGCAAGCTCGGTATACCAGCTCGCGTGCGGATCGGGATCCATGAAATGGAAGTTGCCCTGCCCGTAGAGGATGTGGCCACCCTCATATTTCTCATAGCAGCCAATGCAATGGCTGTGCTGGCAAAGCACCACATCCGCGCCGTTTTTCACCATGGCGCGGCAAAGCTTATAAAGGCGCGGCGAGGGATATTCAGAAAACTCCTTGCCGCCGTGATACATCACGATCACGCGATCCGCCTCCGCCTTGGCCGCGCGGATATCCTCCATCGTTTCATAGGGATCATAGCCTCTTGCGCCCATACGGTCGGGCAAGGCATAGGAAAATTCATGCTCGCAAACGGCAACCACGGCGATCCTCTCGCCGTCATGCTCGAAGAAATAATTTTTTCTCGCATCCGTTTCATCCTTGCCGAAGCCGGTGAAGTCCAGCCCCGCCGCCGAAAGCGCCGCGAGCGTATCGCGCATACCGTCCGTTCCGAGATCAAAAATATGGTTGTTGCTTAATCCGCAGAGATTAACGCCAACGGACTTCAGCACCTCGGCCGTTTCGATCGGCGCGGCCAGCGCAGGCCCGAACTTTTTGATCTTTCCGTCCGTCTCGGTCAGCGCGCATTCGAGGTTGACCGCGATGAAATCGCGTCCCTCAAAAATCGGCAAAACGTCCCCGAAAATGCGGCCGATCTCCTTGTTTTTAAACTTCTGATACGAGCTCGTATGCGGACAAACGTCCCCCAAAAGCAGCGTCTTCATTTTCTATTCTCCTTGCCATAGGCATTATGATTTTCGTCATTGGCGCGTTTTTGCTCACCTGCATTCCCCATCGCGCCCACGCTTCTATTATACAAGATATCGGCCTATTTTTCAAGTGAAATTTTTACGTAAGAGTCTTGTTTTTTTACATTGCAAAAAAAGAGGAGCAAAGAATACGTTTGCTCCCCTCCGCTTTTAAGTTTTATTTTTTGATTCACTCTGCAAAATCTCACGAACACGCATAGGCATGCTCATTTCCGAACTGAGTTCGCCGTAATTTATATGACGGCCGTTTAAAAACTCACAAAAATAAATACAATGATTGCTTCGTTCTGCTGAAAAAAGACGAAACGCTTTTTCCTTTGTACGCACAAGGCAAAGATAGGTATACTGTATCCCACCGCGCGACGGTGCAATAGCATAAACAAGAGTGGGTGTTCCCACCGCATCGCTCGCGCAAACACCTATCAAATGATAAATATCTCCATACCTCGGCGCATAGGGCATCGAGGCGCATACGTCAAGCAAAAGCGCACCCGAAGCATCCTGCGTGATGTTATCTACCCAACAACTGCAACGAGGTGCAGCCTTGATCCTATAATAATTTTCATCGAATAATGCAATCAAATCTTGCTTTTTTGCCGCATTATTCTTCAAATCGTCAACAATTGTTTGTATTACATCATCTGTTAAAGCTTCAAACCCGTCATCGAAAAAATCCTCTGAAAGAATCCTATCCTCATCCTCGTCCTCTTCTATTTCTTCCTCCTCTGTTTTCTGCGCTTTTTCTTCCTCCTCCACTTCCTTTGCAATCATCGCAAGCTCCCTTATAAACTGCGCGTCCTTACGATCCGCAAAATACTGTGCCGTCATGCCAATGATAGCGTCCAAGCCCAAAAGAGCAAGGCTCGTGCCCCATATTTCGGGCGCTCCAAAGATCAGTCCCCCAATAGTGCCGCCAATAAACAGCATGGCAAGAAGTCCCGTAATACTCGCTATCGCTCTCATTTTTTCTCCTCCGTTCTTTTTATTTTTGCAAAGAACCGATCGTTTTTGTGATCGTAATAATAGCCACCGTTTTTCTGCATGCGCCGCTTGATCGGAACGCCGCTTTCGATCAAATACCGAATATTTCGCCCCACCGTCTTTCTCGTGCATGCAATATCCAAGTCGTTCAGATAATTGACGATCGCGGTCTGCGTTGCAGGATAATCGTACGAGGTGTAATTATGCAACACCCGCAAGACGTGCACAATGGTTGTTTTTTTGAGACTTCCTTCCATTTTTCTCCCTTTCTCTTATGGTATTCAATGCATACGATACGAAAAAAGCGCCTCTTTCGCGTATACACCCTATATTAATTATAGCAAATGCGAGTGGACAAAACCTTCTCATCAACCATGAAAAATAAAATTTTATCAAAAAAGATCGAAAGATATGCAACAAAGCGCCACCCATGAGGGTGGCGCTTTGTTTGGTTGCCTCTCCGAGGCAAATCAAGGTCGTGGCTACGCGGGATATGCTTTGATATTCCGTTCCGCCTTTGTTTGATGAGAACTTTCTGCGCCGCGTGACGCCATATACCGCTTCGCGGTATGCGAAGCCTTGAACCGACCGGTTATACTCCTTTCGGCGCAAAGCCTAAAGTCTTTGGTGCTACGCACTACGCTTGAGATAGTCAAGCCGCCGAGGAGCAATCTGCGCTCGCGCGCTTGAATGCAAGCATACAGACTCAGCTTCGCTTGATTATGTAGCCTCCGGCTCAAACCGGCCGGGCGGTCATAGACCGCCTCCTTGATGGTCTACCACGGAAACAAACACGCCACCCTTTCGGGTGGCGTTTCCGTGGTGGAGCTTGCTTAACGAAAGTCGAACCAACCGAAACAATAAAAATGATTTAATTGAAATTACCAAACAGTAGGAACACCATCAATATAGTACCAATAGTTACCTTGATCAGACGGTTGAGTTTCGCTATAGTAATAGCAAATAGCATTTGTAAAATTAGTATTACCGCCTCTAATACTAATTTTACTCCAAGCATCGGAATATCCGTTGTAGTAAATATTTTCAAGAGAAGTACAATTTAAGAATGCTTCACTAGAAATCTCATTTACAGATTTACCGAGCGTGATGTTGGTTAGTGAATCACAACTATAAAATGCATTTGTACCAATTGTTTTTACGGAATCGGGTATTACAACATCCTTAAGCGCATCACAATCGTAGAATGCCTTGCTACCAATTGTGGTGACGGAGTTGCCAAAAACAACGTTTATTAAAGCATCACAATTATAAAAGGCTTGATTTGCTATTGAGGTCACAGAGTTTCCTATCGTCACACTCTTTAAGGAATCGCAATTGTAGAATGCAGAGGTATTGATTGTAGTTACGGAATTACCGATAATTACATTCTTCAAGCTATAACAATTAGAAAATGCTGACGTTCCGATTGCTTTTACAAAGCTACCAAAGTTGATTTCGGACAATACATCACAACTACTGAACGCGGATGTACCAATCTCGGTTACAGAATTTCCAATGGTTACACTCTTTAAACCATCACATTCATAGAAAGCATTCGCACCAATTACGGTAACATAATCACCAATTATCAAATCAGCAAGAGCATTGCAATAAGAGAAAGCGTAATCTCCTATTATAACAACAGATTCTCCAAAATCTATGCTAGTTAACGCAGAGCAACTACAAAATGCAGATTGACCGATTCGAGAGACCGAGTTGCCAAGCCTGAGAGTTTTTAGACCATCGAAATCATAAAATGCATAGTTCTTTATGATAGTGACCTCGTCAGGAATTACAAGCTCTGTAATCAGCTTTGCTTCGCCATTATTCAAAACATAAAAATTATTAGCATAAAACAGAGGATTGGAGTATCTATCGCTAAATGAAATATCGAACCAATCTACCAAATTATTTACGTAAACATTTTTAAGAGAAGTACAATTTAAGAATGCTTCACTAGAAAACTCATTTACAGATTTACCAAGCGTGATGTTGGTTAGTGAATCACAACTATAAAATGCATTTGTACCAATTGTTTTTACGGAATCGGGTATTACAACATCCTTAAGCGCATCACAATCGTAGAATGCCTTGCTACCAATTGTAGTGACAGAGTTGCCAAAGACAACGTTTATTAAAGCATCACAGTCATAAAAGGCTTGATTTGCTATTGAGGTCACAGAGTTTCCTATCGTCACACTCTTTAAGGAATCGCAATTGTAGAATGCAGAGGTATTGATTGTAGTTACGGAATTACCGATAATTACATTCTTCAAGCTATAACAATTAG
>JAZQTA010000027.1:0-7868 GCA_045630385.1 Eubacteriales bacterium
ACGGCGTTTTTCACGCGATTTGAAAAATCCATATCGTAAAAACGGAACGAAATATCCATTTCGCAAAAATCGGAGATGACGTTATGCGCCGTACCGCCCGAAAATCTTCCGACCGACCAGATATAGCGAAGATCCCCCGCAAGCGCCGCCACCGCTTTCGCAAAGCGCGTATATGCGACCACCGCCATGGCAATCGCGCTGATCCCCTCTTTCGGCAGGGTGGCGTGCGCGCTTTTTCCGAAAAACCTTATCCGAAGCGGCACGCAGGCCGCCATATAATCGCCCTCGCATACGGCTAACTTTCCGCTCTCAAGCATATTTTCACAGTGCGTGCAGATAATGCAGTCCACACCGTCCATAACGCCGTTTTTCACCATCATTTCCGCACCGCTTACGGCACATTCCTCGCTCGGCTGGAAGATAAAGCGCACGCGGTGGCGGAGCGTATACTCATGCGCTTTCAGATATTTTGCGACGCAAAGAAGGATCGCGGTATGCGAATCGTGACCGCAGGCGTGCATTCTGCCAAAGTACTTAGAGGCATAAGGCAGATCCGTTTTTTCCTCGATGGGAAGCGCATCCATATCCGCTCTGAATGCCAAGATCCGCTCACCGGAGCCGATTTCGGCAACCACGCTTGCTTTTCCGTATTTTTCAGTATACGGAATATCCGCGGCTTCCAGCTCTCTTTTCACGATCTTTACCGTTTCATCGAGATCAAAGCCCACCTCGGGCACTTGGTGCAATTCTTTGTAAAGCTCCACTGCTTTTAAAAAGTACGGTTCATACCTGTCTTCCATAAAAGCCTCCCCGTTTTTTCTTGATTATACCATTCGATGCAAAGCGGTGTCAAATCGCGCTTTTTATCCCCAAAAGCATTTTCGTTTATATTATTTCCCCTATACGACCAAAGGCTTTTCAAGAAAATCCGATTTTAATTATTTTTGCATTTTTGTTTAATTTTTATCTTTTTTACCATAATTATTGACTTTTTTTATTTTATTCGCTAAAATATAGTTAAAAACACAAAAACGGAGCGAACGATGGATAAAATAGATATCAAAATTATAGACGAATTATCAAAAAACGCAGATATGACCGCAACCGATCTATCGCAAAAGCTGCATTTTTCCGTTCCCGCCGTAAACAAGCACATACGCGCAATGAAAAACAGCGGCATCATAAAGCGCTTTACGATCATAACCGACAGCAAAATGGTGGGAAAGCCGATCGTGGCTTTTATCCTGATCGTCTTAAAATCCGTTGAGCACACGAAGGTGTTTTTCGAATACGTGGAAAACGATCCCGATATCCTTGAATGCTATGCGATCACGGGAGAATACGACTGTCTTATAAAGGTTTGCGCCGCATCGGTAGAGGACTTGGATCAAAAGCTTGCGATCTTAAAAACGCACAACGGCGTGATGAAAAGCTATACGATGCTCTCGCTTACCACCCACAAGTATGCCCCGACTTTTTTGGCAAATGAATAAAAATCCCCCGCCGAAAGGAAGGCGAGGGAGAAAAAGAGACCGCCACAGCGCAATGCTCTTCCGGGAGCTTCGCACCGTGGCGGTCATTTTTATTTTATTGCTTGGCCTTTTTTTCAGGAACAAAGAACATAAAGACGAGCGAGCTCAAAAGCAGGAGCATCGGATAGAAGAGATGCGCGATCACCTGAAAGGCAGAAAGCTCATATCCGAGCGTTGCAACAGCGGAAAGCGCAACGAGCATCTGCGCACCGTAGGGCAAAACACCTTGGAAAATACAGGAGAAGGTATCCAAAATCGAAGCAGTCTTCTGCTTGGAAATACCGTAATCCTTTGCCATTTCGGATGCGATCGGGTTTGCCATGACGATGGCAACGGTATTATTCGCCGTGGAGATATCCATAAGCCCGACCAAAAGGCCGATGCCGAGCTGGCCTGCGCGCTTGCCGCGGAACACGCGGCGAATGCCGGAAAGAAGCGCATCGAAGCCGCCTGCCTCGCGGATCAAGGCACAGAGGGCGGAAACAAGGAGCGCGACCATGGCGGTTTCAAACATACCGGACGCTCCGCTTCCCATTCCGGAAATCAGAGAGGAGAAGTTGACCGCACCCGTGGAGAGCATAATAATGCTACCCGTTACGATACCGATCAGCAGAGTGACGAACACGTTGATGCCGATAATACCGCTGATCAAAACCAACAGATACGGGATCACCTGAATCAAATGATAATCCTTTGTGACGATCGGGCTGATATCCGCACGAAGAGAAAGAATGAGGATAAGAAGAAGCGTCAAGATCGCGGCGGGCAAAACGACCGCAAAGTTCGTTTTAAACTTATCTCGCATCGCACAGCCTTGGCCGCCGCAGGCGGCGATCGTGGTATCCGAAACGAAGGAAAGGTTATCGCCGAACATCGCGCCTCCGACGACCGTTCCCACACAAAGCGCAAGCGAAAATCCCGAGGTGGACGCAATGGCGACCGCAATCGGCGTCAGCAGCGTGATCGTTCCGACCGAGGTTCCCATCGCGGTGGAAACAAAGCAGCTCACAAGGAAGATCACGCAAACGGCAAATCGAGGCGGCACGATGGAAAGCACGAAATACGCTACGCTTTCTGCCGAGCTTCTGCCGACAACGCCGACGAAAATGCCCGCAAGAAGAAAGATCAGAAGCATCGTGATCATATTTTTATCGCCGATCCCCTGCCCCATGATCTCGATCTTTTTATCAAAAGAAAGGCTTTTGTTTTGCAGACAGGCAACCAAAAGCGCGACTAAAAACACGACAACGATCGGTATGTTATAGAATCCCATAGAGATCTTCATGCCGTATTCAAAAATAAAACCCAAGGACAGATAGAGAACGACAAAAATTCCAATGGGCAAAAGCGCCCAAGCATTTCCCTTTTTCATTCGATTCCTCCAAAATATACATTATATGAAGCATGCCCGTTTATTATACCATATCCTTTTATTTTTTGCAAGGCAAGTGAGAAATTTTAAAATGTTTTTTACAAACAAGGAAGAGGCGGATACAAGCGGCGCAAACCAAAAAAATCAACAAAAAAAGCAGAATTGTGCTAATATTTTGTTTTTAAAGCATTCCTTTACATATACAATCACAAAAATTCGTGCTACACTCAATATATCAATATTAAAAAAAGGAGAAACGGTATGAACGTAAATCCCATCAATCTTATTCCGGCGGACGAGCTCGGAAAGGATTCCAAAATCAAGCTTTCGATCTGTGACACCGAGCACGATCTTTATTGGAGAATGGCCATTGAGGTTCTCGAAACCATCAAGGCAAACAACGAAAAGGGCGAGGACACCATTATGGTTGTTCCCTACGGACCTCTCGGCCCTTACAGCCGCCTCGTTTATCTTGTGAACACCTATCGCGTGAGTCTCAAGCGCTGCACCTTTATCAACATGGACGAGTATTTGAACGACGACAAGAGCTATATTGACAAGGATGATCCGCTTTCCTTCCGCGGCGGTATGGAGCGCATTTTCTACAATCTCATTGACGATGAGCTGAACGTGCTTCCCGAAAACCGTCACTTCCCCGCGCCCGGCGAGGAGCACAAGGTGATGGAGCTGATCAAGAAGGCAGGAAAGCTGGATATGGCTTGGGGCGGCGTTGGTATCAACGGTCACTTTGCCTTCAACGAGCCGCCGGAGCCCGGCGAGGCTTGCACCGCAGAGGAGTTTCTTGACCGCCCCACGCGCGTGCTTCCCATTTCCCGCGAGACCAAAACGATCAACTGCTTCATGAACTGCGGCGGTGATCTGGATGCCATTCCGAAATACTGCATCACCGTTGGCATGAAGGAAATGTTCATGGCAAAGAAGGTCAGAATGTGCATGCCCCGCGACTGGAACGCAGGCGCTCTGCGCAAGATCCTGCACGGCGGTGAGACGCCCGCAGTTCCCTGCTCGCTCTTTGCGCGCCACCCCGATGCTATGATCTACTGCTCGCGCGTTGCGACCGTATCCCCCGTTCCCGAAATCAGAATTTATAACAAATGAGTAAAACGCTGATCCTTGGCGCGATCGCGCCCATTGGCGGAATATTACGGGAAAATACCGCCGTTCTGACCGACAGCAAGACAATTCTCGATACGGACTACAGAGGAGCGATCCCGAAGGATACCGAGGTGATCCGCGCAGAGGGAAAATACCTCCTGCCCGCTTTCATCGAGATGCACGCGCACGGCGGTGGCGGCGCGGATTTTGCGGATATGACGAAGGATGCCTTCGACACGGTTATGCGGACGCATCTTTCCCACGGCGTGACGGCGATCTGTCCCACCCTCGTTGCAAGCTCCCCGCAAAAAACCTTGGATTTTCTTGCCTTCTGCGATGCGCAAGTAAAAAGCTCGCCGATGTTCGCCGGCGTGCATCTTGAGGGGCCGTTTCTCTCACCGCTGATGTGCGGCGCGCAAAATCTTTCGAATATCTATCCCGCAACCGAGGAAATGACCGATGCGCTTTGCGAATTTTCAGCGCTTCTCGCCACCGTGACCGCCGCGCCCGAAATCGACGGAGCGGAATACCTTGCAAAAAGAATGAAGGAGAGAGGCGTTGCAATGTCCGTCGGCCATAGCAATGCGGATGCTTACGCGATGGAAAGAGCCGCCGCATGGGGCTTTGACCGCATCACCCATCTCTTTTCAAGTACGTCCAGGCGCGCAAAGCAAGGAAGCTACGTGATCGGCGGAATCGAGGAATGCGCGCTGATCGACGACCGCTTTACCTGCGAGCTGATCGGCGACGGACATCACGTGAGCCTTGAATCCTTTCTGCTGACCGAAAAATGCAAGGGGCATGACGGCTTTCTCCTCGTATCCGATGCCATGCGCGGCGCAGGCTGCACGGGGCTCACGGAGAGCTTTCTCGGCGAAATCAAGCCCGAAAACCGCGTGATCATCGAGGACGGCGTGGCAAAGCTTCCCGACCGATCGAGCTTTGCCGGAAGCGTAGCCGTCGGCGACACGATGGTTGCCGCGCTTTGCGGACGGTACGGCCTGCCTCTTACCACGGTTTCGCATGCGTTAAGCGCCGTTCCCGCAAGACTTTTAGGGCTTGAAAAAAGAGGAAAAATAGAAAACGGCTACGATGCCGAGCTGATCCTTCTCGATCAAAGCTATAAAACCGAAAGGATCTTCTCAAAAGCGGCGGAATACTATCCTATTTAAATCTTACAAACTAAACAGAAGGAGCGGATGCGCCAACGGCACATCCGCTCCTTCGTTTTATACCGGATCTTACAGAAAAATGAAATATGCCATAGCGGCCACCGCCACGGTAAACAGATTCGAAAAGAGATTCACGATATCGTTATCCACCGTTCGGATGCCGCGCACGAGCGCCGCGCTTACAGAGCAATGCACCTCTCTTTCGGTCATAGCGCCGCATTTTACACAGCGGTACTTCGCCTGCACCACCGAGCCGAGGAAGCTATCGAAGATGCATCCGAGGAACGCGGCAGACGCGCCGACCAAAAGCTGAGGCACGGAAAGAAGCGAGGAGCAATAGCCGAGAAGCATCATGAGAGATGCGCCGACAGCCGCCGAAGCCGTTCCGAGCACCGACATACCGCCACTCACGCCAACCTCGCATTTTTTCATGCGAAAAAGATCAAAGACACGCTTATCCCTTGCGCCGATGCCGGATGCAAGCGTATCCGCGAGCGCCTCGCCCATTGCGGCAAAAAACGCCACGAGCATCACGGGATGCGGGCGAACGAAATAGAAGAGCGCACAGATCGCGGCCGGGGCGGAATTGACGAGCACCTGAAAATAGGTGCGGCATTCGCTTTTCTTTTTCTTTCCGATATTCTTTATCTTATCCGAAAGAACACCGAGAACAAGGAAGCCGAAGAGCGCAAGAAAGCCGAGATTTCCGAGGGATACCGAGATCACGGCATCCACGATCACGGCGCATACGATGCCGCCGCGCGTTAAGACGCTTTTCGCAGATGCCGCAAGGATGACCAGCGGCGTCAGCAAAATAGGACAAAGATAATTCTCCACCGTGGGCAAATACAAAAGCGCGTATATAAAGAGAATCGAGCCGAGAGGAACGCTGATATTATCGAGGCCCTTGCCCGTAAGAAGCTCAAGAAGCACCGCCAGAAGGGCGACCATGAGCATCTCATACACCTTAAGGGGCATCTTATAAGCAAGCGAGAAAATATAAAGCGAAAGGAAGGATGCGACAAAGCCCGCAAGCGTTCCAAACAGCGTTTTATTTCCGAGGATACGCGGATTCTTTTTCTTTATCATCTGCCCGACGATGCCCGAAAATCCGTCTCCAAACGAGGTGATCATCACCGCCGCGCCGAAGGGGAGCATCATATTGGGAACAAAAAGCGAGATCAGCGCCATGACCGACATGGAAACACCGTAATACACCGTGCCCGAGGAGTTTTCTCCCTCGGAGGAGATCATCGGCATCAGATGCCTTACGTGCGAAAGCAAAAGAAGTCCCGTAAAAATCAGACACACAACGAGAAAATGTATCGAATTGCCCATAAAATGATGAAGGATCACCCATTCGAATCCTACAAGAATATGGACGAGCTTTCTCGTGTATTTTTTATTCATTCCAAGCTTGTACGCAAAAAGGCCAAGCGCAAGGCATAGCCCTCCGTACAAAAGCGAAAAGAGATATCCGTAAAAAATCATAGCTTTATATAAAAGAAAAGCGAAATCACGAGTGCAACTTCGCTTTTAATCTTTCGTTAAATTTCTTCCATTTCCTCGTGCTGCTCTTCGTCCTTATTTTCGGGAACGATCTCCTTACCGGGGATCACGATACCCTTAATCATGGAACGAACGTTTTCATCACGTTTTTCTTTTAGAATCTTATCCTTCGCGGCACGGCTGACGGCAATATCATCCAGAATTTCGGAAGGGATAGCCCCATCCTCCATAGTCAAAAACTTCTCAAAAGCATCGGGATAAACAAAAATTTTCTCTGCAGTCGCGAAGCGAACCGTGATATATTTCTCACTCTGCGCAAGAATCACTCCGTTTCCGAACACTTTATGCTTCACTGCAAGGTTCTCAAGCTGCATGATCTATCTCCTGATTCGTTTATGTTTTATTTTCGCCGAAAAATCAAGCGCACTGTATTGTAACAGATAAATATTTCTAAACAATGAACATTTTGCGATTTTTTGATATATTTTTGCTTTTTTTCAAAAAAACACCGTATGAGAGTGGGTTTTATATGCATTCTATGCGTTAGGATGGCAAAAAGTCCACAAAATCATACAATCGGAGGCTCGCGCAGAAAAAACTGCGCGAGCCCTTATAAATTATTATGAATGAAGAATTACTTCAAATTCACCATGGACTCATCCCAGATCGCGGGTGCTTCGTATCCGAGAAGGTTTACGGTGGTTGCGGCAACGGCAGAAAGACCGAAATCCTCTCTGCCAAGCTTCACCTCGTATGCGTCCTTATAGAAGTTATCATAGATAATGAAGGGCACGGGGTTCAGAGTGTGGCTGGTTTTCGCCTTCGGAGAGCCGTCCTTATTCTTCTTGGGCTCGCCGCTCTTCTTATCCAGCTCATACATTTCATCGGCGTTTCCGTGGTCCGCAGTGATGAGTGCAACACCGCCGAGCTTATCAACGACCTTCAAAATTCTCGCGAGCTGAAGATCCAGCGCCTCCATGGAGCACTCGGTTGCAAGGAAGGAGCCGGTATGGCCAACCATATCGCCGTTCGGGAAGTTCACGCGCAGGTACTTATACTTTCCGCTCTCAAGCGCCTCGATGAGCGCATCGGTGATCTCCGCGCATTTCATCCAAGGTCTCTGCTCAAAGGGAACGACGTCGGAGGGAATTTCAATATAGGTTTCCA
>JAZQTA010000028.1:0-15022 GCA_045630385.1 Eubacteriales bacterium
ATGATACAGGATCTTCATTCGCATACCTATTACTCCTTTTGCGGCAAGGATCGCCCGGAGGAGATCGTCGAGGCCGCCATTGCGGGCGGCATCGAGCTTTTTGGCATCTCCGACCATAATTACGGTGTCGGCTTCGGCATAGATGCCGCGCGGCACGCACCGATCGAGGTCGTGCCCAACCGATATGGCCCCCACGCGCTTCGTCGCTACTATGACCATATCAACCTCATCCGCGAAAAATACGCGGATAAAATTCGCATCCTGCGCGGCATCGAGATTGCAACCGCGACGGTGGCGGGGAAGATCACTCTGCCTGAAAATGCGGATATTTCCTTTTTTGATTATTGTCTGATCGAGCATCTGGATTCGGATAGCAGCATAACGAAGGGAGACCTATTTGCCTTTGCCGAGCGGTGCGGATGCCCTGCGGTGGGCGTGGCGCACACGGATCTCTTTGCGCATGCAAGAAGCCTTGGAGAGGATCCTTATCGATATTTTCGCCGCATGGCAGAGCAAAATATCTTTTGGGAAATGAACGTATCCTACGATAGCATTCATCATTATTTTGAGCATCCGTATATGAAGGCCTTCTTTGAAAGCCCCGAGCAGCAGGCCATCGTGCGCGAAAGCGGCGTGCGCCTTTCGGTCGGCTTTGACGGACATCGCGTGGAGGATTATCTCCCCGAAAGGATTGCTTCCTATTGTAAAAAAATCGAGGATATGGGCATTCGCCTTGTCTTTGATAACGATTAAAAAGAAAACAAATATTTACGTTCGGGTGGGAAATCTATGAAAAATATATGGAAGCGCTTCGCCGCTGTATTACTTTCCGCGTGCGTTCTTCTTTCGCTTTTTTCTTGTTACGCGAGCCGTTATTCTGCCTTGATGCTTGTGAGAAGCAATATCGGCGGTAAGGTGGAGGTTCGTTTTTCCTCTTTGAATGGAAGGCTTGCGGAGAATTTTCGCAAGAGCGAGGCGGGCGAGGGCGCGCTTTCTTACACGGCGTCGCTTGCGGAGGGCGAGCTTTCCGTATCCTACGAAGGCGGAGACGGCAAGCTTTTGCCGCTTTTTTCGCTGAAGGGCGGCGAGAGCGTTTCGGCGGTCGGCGGCTATATTGAGGGGCGCCGGGGCGCGCGTATATCCATCGTGATCGAAACGAACGGTAAATGCAAGGATGGAAGGCTGGAGATCGGCTTTCATCAAGGGGGAGAATCGTGAAAAGGACGTTGATATCCTCTTTGCCGATCGCATTGCCGAATGGAATCGAAAGGCTTTTTGAGGGCGCGAAAATCTACGACAGCTCCTGCTCTCCCGAGGCGCGTGTGTATTATATCGAAAAGGACGGCGGCTATTTTTTGAAAACCGCCCCGAAGGGCACGCTGAAAAAAGAGAGTGAGATGGGCGCGTATTTTCATAAAAAGGGGCTCTCTCCCGAGGTGCTTTTTTACGAAAGCGGAGAAAGAGATCTTTTGCTTACCGCACGTGCGGAGGGCGAGGACGGTACGCATTTTGTGAGCGAGCCGAAACGGCTTTGCGATGCGATGGCAGAGGCTCTTCGCGCCTTGCACGAAACCGATGCCAAGGACTGCCCCGTGCAAAACAGAATGGGAGAATATCTTGCGCTTGCGGATAAAAATTACGGAGAAGGAAAATTTGATCTCTCGCTTTTTGGCGATCAGCATGTTTTTCGTTCGGCGGAGGATGCCTATCGGGTGCTCTCGGAGGGAAGAGCGCTCTTGAAAAACGAGGTATTGCTGCACGGAGATTTTTGCCTTCCGAATATTATGCTGAAGGACTTCAGGGTTTGCTCCTTGATCGACGTCGGAAACGGCGGCGTGGGAGATCGGCACGTGGATCTTTTCTGGGGCGCGTGGACGCTTTGGTTCAATCTCGGCACGGATGCATACCGCGCGCGCTTTTTTGATGCCTACGGGCGTGACAGGATGGATAAGGATCTGCTTCGGATCATTTCTGCGGCGGAGATCTTTGGTTAGGCCACTTCGGAAAATATAGCAAAAGTAAAATTTCGTCTTGCGAAAATCGACTTTTTATGTTAAAATAAAACGGATGTGCACGCGGCCGCGTGCATGAAGGAGGATCTGCGGATGAAGATTTTTGAAAACAGAGAGTACGACGTTGCCGTCGCGGGCGGCGGCTTTGCGGGCATCAGCGCCGCGCTTGCCGCGAAAAGAGCGGGGGCGAAGGTTGTTTTATTTGAGAAGGAATATATGCTCGGCGGTCTTGGAACCGCGGGGCTTGTTACCATCTATCTTCCGCTTTGCGACGGATGCGGCCGCCAGGTTTCCTTCGGCATCGCCGAGGAGCTTTTCCGCTTGTCCATTCGGCACGGCGCGGAGGGGAGATATCCTGCCAACTGGCTTGACGGTGTGGGAACGCGCACCGAGAGCGATCCGCGCTTTGAGGTGCAGTATAACGCGCAGACCTTTGCGATCCTCGCAGAGCAGCTGCTTCTTTCCGAGGGCGTGGATATCCTGTACGGCTCGTACGTCGTGGATGCGGCGGTGAAGGACGAGAGGATCGAAAGCCTGACCGTAGTGAATAAATCGGGACATACGAAATACTTTGTAAAGAGCGCCGTAGATGCCACGGGTGACTGCGATATCGCGCATTTTTGTGCCGCTCCGACCGCGGAGTTTCAGCAGGGCAACGTACTTGCCGCTTGGTATTATTTTGCGGATAAGGAAGGGTATCATCTGCGCCAGCACGGCTTTTGCGACATCCCCGAGGAGGAACGGCGCGGGCGTGAGCTGAAGCATCTGAATGCGCGCCGCTTTTCGGGACTTTCGGGCAAGGAGCTCTCGGAGCAAACGATTCTTTCGCACGCCGCGACGATGAAGGATTATCTTGCGATAAAGGAGAAAAAACCCGATGCCGTGATCGCCACGATCGCCACCATTCCGCAGGTCCGAATGACGCGCAGGATCGTCGGCGAAAAAACGCTGACCTACGACGAGCTTCACACCTATAAGGAGGACTCGATCGGCATGGTTTCCAACTGGAAAAAGCGCGGCCCTGTCTGGGAGGTTCCCTTCAGAACGCTTTGGAATCCCGCTGTGAAAAACCTGGCGGTTGCGGGCCGATGCACCTCGGTGGACGAAAGGCTTTGGGACGTGATGCGCGTGATTCCTTGCTGTGCCGTGACCGGTGAGGCGGCGGGAACGGCGGCCGCGATCTCGGATGATTTCGGCAGCCTTGATATTGCATATTTGCAAAGAATTCTGGAAAAGAACGGCGTTGTTCTTCATGAAAATGATTTGAAAAAGCGTTGAAGAAAAAAGATACCTTGCATGCTAAAAAAACAAAAAAGGACGAAAAATGAAAAATATTATTTACATTTTCCTGATATCTATACTTCCGATCATTGAGCTTCGCGGCGCGATACCCGTGGGAGCGGCGCTTGGCGTTCCTTTCTACTGGAACTATATTTGCGCGGTGATCGGCAATATGCTGCCCGTGCCCTTTATCCTTCTTTTTATCCCGAAGATCCTTGACTTTATGGCGCGCTTCAAGATCTTTCGCCCCGTTGTGGAATGGGTGAGAAGAAAAGCGCATAAGTACAGCGGCAGGATCGTGGAAACGAGCGAGGAAAACGGTGCCGCGAAAGAAAATGCCGAGGCCGTAGCGGCCGCACCGAAGAAAAAGCGCTTTGGCGGCGCGTTCTGGGGCTTGCTTCTCTTTGTCATGATCCCTCTTCCCGGCACGGGTGCGTGGACGGGCTCGCTGATCGCCGCGCTCTTTGAGCTGCCGAAGCGCCGCGCCTTCCTTGCGGTTTTGCTCGGCGTCCTCGGTGCGGGTGTGATCATGTGCCTTGCCTCCTACGGTGTGGTGGGCTTTCTTAAAATCTTTATTTAACGATGGAATACAACAATCTCAGTGCGCTTCTCCGTCGGCTCTACGGCGCGAAGATACGAAAGTTTTGCATCGACGGCGGCTTTACCTGCCCCAATCGGGACGGTACGTGCGGCGTTGGCGGCTGTATCTTTTGCGGCGAGCGCGGATCGGGGGAGCATATTCAGAAAAAGGGCGTTGCCGCGCAAATGGCGGGCGCGCTTGCAAGCGTGAAGCCCGGCGAAAAATATATCGCGTATTTTCAGAACTTCACGGGCACGTACGCGCCCATTCGGGAATTGAAGGAAAAATACGATGCGGCGCTTTGCGACGAGCGCATTGTGGCACTCACGGTTGGCACGCGCCCCGATTGCGTGGATGACGGCATAGCGGCGCTCCTTGCATCCTATAAGGATCGGGCGGACGTTTGGATCGAGCTTGGGCTTCAGACCGAAAACGATCTGACGGCAGAGCGCATCAACCGCGGTTATAAAAAAGAGGTATTCGAGCGTGCGATACAGATCCTCTCGCGCCATGGCGTGCGCGCCGTGGTGCATCTGATGGCAGGGCTTCCCGGTGAGGATCGGGAGCAGCTTTTAAAAAGTGTGGACTACGTGAATCGCTTTCCCCTCTTCGGCGTGAAGCTGCATTCGACCTACGTTTCAAGAGATACCGAGCTTTGCCGCATGTATGAAAGAGGAGAATACGAGCCGTTGACCTTTGATGCGTACGTGGAGGATGCGATCGCGGTGCTCACGCATTTGCGCCCCGATTTCTGGATCCACCGCTTGACGGGGGATTCACCCGGCGATCTTCTGGTCGCGCCGCTTTGGGTAAGAAAAAAAGATCCCGTGCTGATTGAGATCCGCCGCCGTATGGCGGAAAGATCGCTTTCGCAAGGATGCTTCTACAAGGGAGAAAGGTATCCTATGATTGAAAAGCCGTAACGCTGTGCGTGCGGCTTTTTTTCGCGGATCGCATCGTATGCATAAGAGCGGATAGAGCCGCATAGGATAAAATACCAAACAATCCTTTTGGAGGTCATCGGTATGTTTATTTATTCGGTTCGGGCATCCACGCTTCGTTTTTTTGGCATTCTTGCGGTCACGGCGTGTCTGCTCGTCGGCGTTATGGCTCTGTCCGGCGCGGATAGCGTTTCTGCCATGAGCGGCGGAGCGTATAGCTTTTCGGACGTGAGCTCGAGGGAGGATCGCATTGAATTTCTTTCGCAGTTCGGTATTCTTGTGACAGGGGAGTCCGAGGAGGCGGAAGATTTCGTCATGCCCGAGGTGCTTGACCGCGTGCTCCTTTCTTATAATGAAATACAGAAGTCGCAGGGGCTGGATCTCTCTTCCTTCTGCAAAAAGCGGGTTTCGCGCTATACCTATAAGGTGGAGAACTATAAGAATCCCGACCTGCAAGTATATGCGAATATCATCGTCTATCGCCATCGCGTGATCGGCGGCGATATTTCTGCCTCAGGCGAGGGTGGCTTTGTTTTGCCCTTTACCGCCTTTGAGGGCATCTTACCGCAGGGAAGCGCTGAAAATACAAAGAAATAAAGCGAAAGCACCGTCATATCTTTGAAAAATCCTTATCACCAAAGTTTTCCTTCCGCATAATATGGTATCAAGCGGGGAAAAAAACTCCGCAACATCTTTGGAGGAAAACATATATGAATAACAACTGCCTGTGCCATCTGTTTGACGATAACTGCACCTGGATCGTAATCCTTGCGATCGTGATTGTGTTCTGTTGCTGCTGCCACAACTGATCCGAGGGGCATATTTTGGCGCAAATTCCCGTTCTCTCCCAGGCTCGGCGTAGACACTACGCCTTCGGGGCGAGAGCGAAAATTTTCATCCAAAATCTGCTCCCTCGGATATGCGGCATATTTTGGCTTGATTCCCGTTCTCTCCCACACCCTATGTAGTTACTACGCCTTCGGGTAGCGAAGCGGAAATTTTCATCCAAAATCTGCACCCTCGGATATGCGGCATATTTTGGCATGATTCCCATTCTCTCCCACGCCCTATGTAGTCACTACGCCTTCGGGTAGCGAAGCGGCATTTCGGTACTGAATGACAATCCGGTGGATTGTCAGAGCCGAAATGTGACCGAGCCCGCAGGCGAGAGCGAAGCGGAAATTTTCATCCAAAATCTGCACCCTCGGATATGCGGCATATTTCGGCCCGGATTCCCGTTCTCTCCCACACTCGGCGTAGCAACTGTGTCTTCGTGACGAGAACCAAAAACTTGTATATTTCAAAGATTTGCACCATGACGGAATAGAAAAAACAAGAAAAAAAGAGACTGAACCGTTGCCCGAAAAGCATCGGTTCAGCCTTTTTTATTTGTAGCTTGCGGGCGAGATGCCCATTCGCTTTTTGAATTCGCGGGAGAAATGGGTTTCTTCGTAATAGCCGCAAAGCTCTGCCACCTCGCGCACGGAAAAGCCGCCGTCGAAGAGGAGTCGGCTCGCGCGCTCCATGCGCATATCAATGATGTAGTCCTTGGGGCTCTTTCCGTGCAGGGTACGGAAGATGCGGCGAAAATAGACCTCGCTCATTCCGCAGAGCGCGGCGGCCTCGGATATGCGGATCTCGTTTTCGAAAAAATGCGAATGTATGTATTCCATCGCGGGCGCGATCTGTATTGCGCGGCTGTCCGGCACGTAGGCGCGCTTTTCCTCCTCGTGGCCGGCGAGAATGATCTCGCAGATCGAGCGCTGGGCGATCGTGAAGGCGGCCTTGTTCTGCGTATTCCACACGCGGTCTGCCGCGCGGAAGCTTTGGCGGATGCCTTGCACCGCACGCGGCGTGAGCATAAAAGGCGGCACCTCTATCTCGATGTCACACTCGAAATTGATCGCATAGCAGCCTTGGTCACTGCCGTCAATGCGCTCGACACGGTAGGACGAGCCCTTGGGAAGATAAAAGAGCGTATCTCCTTTCGTGTGCAGGATCTCGCCGCTTTCGAAATAGTATTTTCGTTCCACCGCGGAATCGTTCAGAACGAAGCCGTGATACGGGCGGTTTTTGTGTATCGCCTTGCCCGCTCCGAAGGGAACGTAGGTTGCAAAATGCGCTTTGCCGACGGTCACACCCAAAAAATCAGAAAACATAAGCTTCTCCCATCTTTTGTAATTGCCTTGCAAATATTATAACCTTTTGTTTCGATTTCGTCAAGTGTTTTCTTTTTGCTATGGACTTTTTTTCATTTTGTGCTATACTGAAAGCAAAGAATACGGAGCAAGGCTCTTTTTGGAGGTTTTATCATGGAATATATCCGTCCGCAGGATGAAGCTTATATTTTGAATAAATATCACGCGTATGACCCGACGAATGGAAATCCGGCACGTTTTGTTCGTAACGATGCGCTCTTTGCGCCTGAAACGGGTGCTTCGGCAGAGGAAATTTATGCCTTGATCGAAAAAACGGACGAGGAAAACGCGCATCTTCCGCATGCGATCCGCAAGTCCTTGGCGTTTGACGTCGTTTTGGAAAACACAAGAATTCGCACGGATGCGAAAGATCCCTTTCCTGCGATCTGCATGATCGACCGCCCGCTTGACAAAACGGTGACCGGGAAATGGCGCCGCGAGCTCTTCGAAGAGATCATTCCCGAGGTAGGGAAGCGCCGTTCCCATTTTGAAGCGCGCGGTATTGCAACGATGTGGCCGGATTACGATCATAGCACGCCCGTATGGGAGCGTATCTTTTCTTTGGGCTTTGCGGGGCTTCTTGCCGAGAGCGAGCGTATCCGCCGCGAAAAGGAGAGAAGCGCGGAGGAGGAGGCCTTCTTCGAGAGCGTTCGCCTGACCTACGAGTCGCTTCTTTCTTTCGTTCGCCGCTTGGAGGCGCTTGCAAAGAAGACCGATGGCTGTGAAAAAATGGCGGCATCGCTTGCAAGGCTTTCTGTCGGCGTGCCCGACACCTTCTACGATGCGTTGCTCCTTTCCTATATCTACTTTATGGTCAGCGAGCATATTCAGGGCTTGCAGGTGCGCTCGCTTTCGAATTTTGACCGTCTGTATCTTCCTTTCTATGAAAAGGATCTTGCAAGAGGTATCTCGGAGGAGGAGATCCGCACCGATCTTGCGTATTTCTTCCTGCAGTTCACCTCCATTGCAAACTATTGGAATCAGCCCGTGTATCTTGGCGGCGAGAAGGCGGACGGCTCGACCGAGATCAACGCGCTTTCCTATCTTTTCCTTGACGTTTACGATAAAATGGGCATCTATAACCCGAAGATCCAGATCAAGCTTGCCGAAAGCACGCCTCGCCCCTTCCTTGAAAAGGCACTTGATATGATCCGCAGAGGGCATAACTGTATCGTTTTCGTTTGTGACGGAACGATCCGCAAGGCGCTTGTGCGCGCAGGAGCAACGGAAGAAGAGGCACGCCTCTGCAACGTCACGGGCTGCTACGAATACAGTGTGCAGGGCTCGTTCGGTGCGGGCATGAACTACGTGAATCTCTTGAAGCCCATGGAATACGCCCTCCACGGCGGTAACGACGGCATTACGGGTGAGTTCTGCGGTCAGGATGCGCCCGCCCTTTCGGCGTACGCAACCTTTGATGAGTTTTATAAGGAATATAAGTGCAAGCTTCTTTTCGTGATCGATAACGTGGTTGACACCGTGAACGCATACGAGGAATATCACGAATTCGTCAATCCCCAGCCGATGCTTTCCGCGACCTTCCCCGCCTGCCTTGAAAAGGGCAAGGATGCCATGAAGGGCGGCGCTTGCCGAAACGGAACACAGATGAATTTCGGCTTCCTTGGCGATCTTGCGGATGCGCTGGCAATGATCAAAAAGTACGTGTACGAGAAAAAGGAGCTTTCGCTCGAATCTCTCGTGCAGATGCTGGATAAGAATTTCGAGGGCGAGGAGAAAATGCGCCTGCGCCTTCTGCGCGATCCCGAAAAATATGGCAACAACCGCGATCTTCCCGATTTCTTTGCCAAGGATATCACGGATTTCTGCGCGAAAAACGTTGGCGGCAGACCGAACGCCAAGGCGCGCGGCGGCAAGTGGAGCTGTGGCTTCCACGTGGCAAGAATGTCGTATACCCAAGCACCGATGACGGCCGCATCCGCAAACGGCAGGCGCATCGGCGAGGAGCTTGCAAAGAACGCAACCGCATCGTTGGGGCAGAGCCGCTCGGGCGCAACCGCCGCTATCCTTTCGGTAACGAAGATCGACGCTTCGTCCTTCTGCGGTGACGCCGCCTTGGATTTTGCCTTGCACCCCTCGGCGGTGCAGGGAGAGGACGGCCTTGAAGCGATGCTCGGTCTCCTTCTCACCTTCATGCGCCGCGGCGGCCACGCCATTCATATGAACGTTTTCTCTGCGGAAAAGCTGCGCGAGGCGCAGAAAAATCCCGAAAAATACCGCGATCTTCAGATCCGCGTTTGCGGCTGGAACGTTCTCTTTAATAATATCACCAAGGAAGAGCAGGACGGCTTTATCCGTCAGGCAGAGGCGTTGATATAATTTGCGGTGCATAATTTGCGATGCATAATTTGCGATGCAAAGGAAGAGAAAACATGAAAATTTGTAGCGGCGTTCGCTGTGTGATCGGCGAGGGGCCGATCTGGAACGAAAGAGAAAAAAGGCTGTATTTCACCAATGGCGGCGGAGGAAACGCGCTTTGTATGTACGATCCGAAAACGGAAGCGCTCACTGTGCGCGGCCTCCCCTTCGGCGTTGCCGCCTATGCCTTCACAAAGGAAAACGAGCTGATCGTTTCGCACGCGGGCGGCGTGGATATCCTGAATCCCGATCACACGCTTTCACCGCTTTATGATAAGGCGCAATACACGATCGAATTTTCCAACGATATGAAGGTCGGGCCGGACGGGCGAATTTACGCCGGGACGATGAGCAAAAAGCGCAAGGGCATCTCCGATGAGATTGACGGAAAGCTTTATTCCATCGATGCAGGCGGCAACGTGCGCATTTTGCTTGACGGCTTGCGCCTTTCCAACGGAATGGAGTGGTCGCTCGATGAGAAGAAATTTTATCACACCGATAGCGATACGGGCATCATAAAAGAATATTTCTTTGATAAGGCAAGCGGCGATATTGAATACACGGGGCGCGAGGTGCGTGTTCCGGGCGTGGACGGCTTCACGATCGGAGCGGACGGATGCCTTTACGTTGGTTGCTGGGGGCAAGGGCACGTCGCCGTGGTGGATACAGAGACGCTCACTGTGAAATCCTTCATTGACATCCCCGCCAAAATTCCGACGAGTTGCGGCTTTTTTGGCGAAAATATGGATCTGCTCGCTATCACGACGGCAGATTACGGAAGCGATCTTGAGAAAGATCCGAACGCCGGATTTTTGCTGATTGAAGAGATGAAGATTTTTGGAAGGTTGCCGTATAAATTTGGAGATTGAACTATGAAAAAGTTTGATTTTGACAATAAAAGTTTACGAAATCAATTTGATCATATCGAATGGATCGAGAAAAGCGGCGTCGGCGAGGGCGAGCTTTTCTCTCTCATGGATGATTTGATGGAAAAGGGGAAGGACGAAAGCCATGCGATTCTGAAGGCGAAGACCTTCGCCCTGATCTGCGAAAAATCCCGCATTGCTCTGGACAAGGACGATATTTTCCAAGATAAGATTTTTCAGGGTGAGAAATGGGGAAGTCAGATTGCAAAGCAAAGAAGCGTGTGGGAGAGCGAGATCCGCGAGACGCTTTTGAAGGAGGAAGCCTTGAAGCTTTGCGAGGCGGGAGAGAGCGGCGCGTATACCGCGTATAGCGATTTTGGGCACACCTCTCCGAATTCAAAGCTTCTTTTGGAGATCGGCTTTAGCGGCTTGTTGGAAAGAATTCATAGCTATGCCGCACGGGAAGGGCTTTCCGAAAAGCAAAAGGATTTTTATCTTTCCTGTAAGATTGCTCTTGAGGGTGCGATCTGCTTTATCAAGCGTTTGGCGGCTGAAACCGAGAAAACAAATAAGGAAAACGCCGCGGCACTGTATCATATTGCCGAGGGCGCGCCACGGAATACCTACGAGGCCATGCAGCTTCTCATTCTGTATTTCTTCCTGCACGAAAACGTGCAGGCCACGCGCGTGCGTACCCTCGGAAGGCTGGACGTTCTTCTTACTCCCTTCTATGAAAACGATCTGAAAACGGGCGCGTTCACAAAAGAGGAAATAACGGATATGATCCGATTCTTCTTCAACAAGCTTTGGAGCGCGAGGGTGCCGTACGATCTTCCCCTTTGCATCGGCGGCATGGATGAGGACGGAAAAGAGGTTACAAACGAGCTTTCCTACTTGCTCGTTGAGACCTACAACGAGCTGGATATACATAGCCCGAAAATACATATCCGCGTGTCGGATCAAACGCCCGAGGATTTTATCAAGCTTGTTCTTCGATGCATCCGAGGGGGCAACAGCAGCTTTGTTTTCGTGAGCGACCGCACCGTGATCAAAGCGCTTACGGGCGTTGGCATCAAGGAAAGGGACGCGAAAAACTACGTTCCGATCGGTTGCTATGAGCCTGCGGTATGGGGCAAGGAGATCGGCTGTACGGGAAACGGAAAGGTAAATCTTGCGAAGGCGGTTGAATTTGCGATCACGAACGGAATCGATCACCAAAGCGGAAAAAGGATCAGCATTGAAACGGGCGAGATCCGCTCCTATGAGGATTTCGTTGCCGCCGTGAAGGCGCATCTTCAGTATATGATCGGATGCGGTATGGATTATATCCGTGCGATCGAAAAGCATTACGGCGTGATCGGTCCCGATCCGCTTTTGTCCGCCATGTACGATCAAAGCGTGATCTCGGGTGTGGACGTTTTTGAGGGCGGTGCGGAGTACAACAACACCTCCTATTACATCAGCTTTTTGGCAACGCTCGTGGACTCGGTTTGCGCCGTGAAGCGATTGGTGTTCGAGGAAAAAAGGATTACCTTCGATGCGCTTTGCGCACTTCTTAAAAACGACTGGGCAGGCAATGAAAAGCTGCGCCTGATCGCAAAAAGCATCCCCGAAAAATACGGAAACGGCAATCCCACCGCAGATGCGGTCACCAAGGATTTCACCGATTTCTGCGCATCTCTGATCACAAACCGCCCGAACGGGCGCGGCGGCGTATTCAAGGCGGCGAATTTCTCAATTGATACCTTCGTTTCCTTCGGCGCAAAAACGATGGCAACCCCCGACGGAAGGCACGCGGGCGAGATCCTTTCAAAGAATCTTTGTGCCACGGTCGGTCAGGATAAAAACGGCGTAACGGCTCTGATCAGCTCCGTTACAAAAATCGATCACTCGCGTTTTCCGAATGGAACGGTGCTGGACGTTGTTTTGCATCCCTCTGCCGTTGCGGGCGAGGAGGGGCTTTCGGCCTTTTATTCCTTGTTGAAGACCTATATTGCCAAGGGCGGCTTTGCATTGCACGGCAACGTTTTTTCGGCGGAGGAGCTGAAAAAGGCACAAAAGGATCCGGAAAAATACAAGAATCTGCAGGTGCGCGTTTGCGGCTGGAATGCGTACTTCGTTAATCTTTCAAGGACAGAGCAGGATGCTTTTATCAAGCAGGCGGAGGGGGCGGTATGAAAAACGCCAAAGACTTATCTGAAAACAAATTTTAAGAGGGGGTATAAA
The DNA here is from genome assembly GCA_045630385.1 of Eubacteriales bacterium. GTDB lineage: Bacteria > Bacillota > Clostridia > Oscillospirales > CAG-272 > UBA1740. The sequence goes on from JAZQTA010000028.1 coordinate 12,481, forward strand.
AATGGAATATTTAAAGCCTGAAATAAAGGAAATACCGAATTCGCTTTTGTGGGGTTTAAGGCCCGACACTTTGGCGAATAAGCAATATTTGAAGCATTTGGATTTCATCAAAGAAAATATGGCGGTAAATTATATTACGATCACTCCGGGCGGCGGCCTTCATTTGCAGAATTTGAAGCAATGCCACGGCGTGATTGCGGAGATCGTCGATTACGCGCATAAAATCGGGCTCAAGATCAGCTTGCGCCTTCTGCAGAATGCAGGCTTTTTCAACGCGGCTTTTATTACGGATAACCATCCCGCAATCGATCAAGCACAGCTTTTTCACATCCCCGATCCGCAAAAGGCAGAGGCAATCGTGAACGATATTGAATTGACTTTGGACGATGCGGGATGCGCAAAATATACCCACGAGGCGGTTTGGGGACGCAGTAAGATCGCTCCGATTTATGCCGAAATATTAAAGGCCTTCTGCTTTGAAAAAACGGAGGACGGCTTTTATGCGCCCGAATCCTTAAAGGACGTGACCGACTGCATCCAAGTCACGAACGCAAGAACGAATATGACCGAATTTGAGATCGACTTAGGGGAAGAGAACAAAGGGAAAAAAGTTTTCGTTCTTTTGGCGCAATATTATAACAGCACGGCCATATCGGATGCTTGGGAAAAAATGAAGGAATTGATCGATGCCTATTCCGATATTCCCTTGGATGGGGTAACGATGGATGAATACGGTTACCTTCTCTTAAATGCAGGACCGATAGAGCGCGGAGAAGAGCCGCCCTTCAGAGGCAGAATCTATTCAAGGGGCATGAAAAAATACTATGCGGAGGATCTCGGCATAGATTTGGATCGCATTCTTTTTGATATGCGATATGCTCCCGAGGGCTGTGAGCAGATAAGAGTCAAGGCGATCAATACGTATTTTGAGGTTCTGCGCCGCTTCCCCTTGGAGATCGAGAAAAAGGTGTACCATTACGCCAAATACGTTTTTGGAAAAGACATCTACGTTTCGTGCCACAATACCTTCCATAATAACCTTGAAAACGATGAAATTTGGCACACGGCGTGCAATTGGTGGGATATTCCGCGCGATTTCGGTCATACGGATGAAAACATTTGCTTCCCGGTTCGCTTAGGTGTTATGCTCGCTTGTAAGAATCCGATCATGTTTGATATGTATTATAAGTCCGACTTTGAGAGCTATTACAATCATATTGTGAACGGAGCGCCCTTTGGCTGTCGCGAATTCCACCATGCGTATAGAGATTTTTATTGGGGAAAAAGCTTCACAGAGCCCGAATTCTTGGAAAATATCAATAAGCTTGATACCGAGGTTGCAAGGCTGAACGAATTCCAAACCGTGTATCCGAAAATGGATCTTCTGATCGTTTACGGCGCGGCGGCGCAAAACAACTGGTATCCCGACCACTCTGCGAGAAACGTTTGGGATATTGACGGATCGCTTCATATTTTGGAAAAGTGCGATACAATGTGGAATGCGGGATACAGATGCGCATTAGCCCCCGACTATGCGATCGAGGACGGAAGAATTACGCTGAACGGAGATAAGATCAATTTTAACGGCTATGATTTCTCGCATTGCCTCTTCCTATATCCTAAATATGCGAAAAAGGAAACCTATGCATTCTTAAATAGAGCCAATGCCTGCAGTGCAAAAATTGCGGTTGTTGGAAAGAGCGGCGTTGATTTTGAAGGCAATGAAGTCTTGCTCACGGCGCCCCATTTTGATGCGTTTGATCTGCAGATCCTTGAAAAAATCGGCTGTGAAAAGAGCGCGATCGATGGCGGTTGCGTTTACCTTGACGGAAGCTTCTCGCTCGTAAGCCACGGAATTTTAAACGGCGAAGCGACGGAATTTGATTTCGAAATTGACGGCGTCAGATACACGGGAGAGCATACGGGACTGCTCGCTTACAGAAGGGAAAGCTTTGCCTTTGCAACGAGCGGAAGCCGCTTGCTTGCCGATGGCGTGGAAATACCGTTGGAATATAAATAATTATGAAAAAAATTGTTTTGATTGGAGATTCCATTCGCTTTGGCGCGCCGGGAAGCCCCGGCTACGGCGTTTTCGTTAAGGAAAAGCTTGAAGGCCGGGCAGAGGTTTTTGCCCCGAATGAAAACTGCCGCTTTGCGCAGCATACGTTGCGCTACTTGCACGAATGGGCGGCAAATTTCCCGAAAGAAGAAATCGACGTTGTGCATTGGAACAACGGGCTTTGGGATGCTTTGCATCTTTTTGGAGACGATGCCTTCACCGAGCTTGATTACTACGGAAAAACGCTTGTGCGCATCCATCAAAGAATCCGCTTCCTTTTCCCGAATGCGAGGGTGATCTTTGCGCTCTCCACCTCGGTGAAGGAAGAATGGGCAAGCCCCGATTTTATTCGTTACAATAAAGAAATCGAAGAATACAACAAAGAAGCTATCAAGGTTTTGGCGCCGCTCGGCGTTGAGATCAACGATCTGTATTCCGTATCGAAAGCCTTTGCCGATGATCTGCGCTCGGATTGGGTGCATT
>JAZQTA010000029.1:0-5449 GCA_045630385.1 Eubacteriales bacterium
GATTCTTACGAGCTTCTTAAAAAGGCTCTCGCTGAGCGCGTACACTTCTTCGATTCCGTTGGATGCGTGGTTTCCGACCATGCGCTCGACGTCGTTATGTATGAGAAGGGAACCGAGGAGGAGGCCGCCGCCGCCTTTGCAAAGGCGTATAACGGCGAGGCGCTCACCGAGTCCGAGATCGCAAAATACAAGGGCTCTCTGCTCGTATATCTCGGCAAGCTCTATCATAAGAAGGGCTGGGTGCAGCAGTACCATATCGGCGCTCTGCGTAACAATTCTCTTCGTAACTTCAACCGCATCGGTCCGGATACGGGCTACGATGCGATCAACGATGCAACCTTCGCGCCCAAGCTCTCCGCGCTTCTTTCCGCCTTGGACGAGGAGGATACGCTTCCCAAGACCATTCTTTACACGCTGAACCCCCGTGAAAACGAGGTGCTTGCCACGATCATGAACTGCTTCCAGGGCGGTGTGGCAGGTAAGATCCAGTTTGGCTCGGGCTGGTGGTTCAACGATCAGAAGGACGGTATGAACCGTCAGATGGAGGCCTTGATGCAGCTCGGTCTGATCTCGCAGTTCGTCGGCATGCTGACGGACAGCCGTTCCTTCCTTTCCTACACGCGCCACGAGTATTTCCGCCGTATCCTTTGCTCGAAGCTCGGTGAGCTGATCGAGGGCGGCGAGTATCCCAATGATCTTGAAACCGTCGGCAAGATCGTCGAGAATATCTGCTACAATAACGCAGTGAACTATTTTAAGAAATAATCGGATAATCCGAATGCCATAAGGCCGCCTCGAGCTTTTTATAGCCGAGGCGGCCGCATGCTTTATGTCCGAATGAAGAAAGCAAGGGATATTTACGGAGATTTTCGGTTTATGATTTCCGAGGGAAGCGAGCCTGTGTATTTTTTAAAAACACTTGAAAAATGCGAAAAGTTTCCAAAGCCCGAGCGGATCGCCGCCTCCTTGGCGCTCGCGCCGCCGGCGAGAAGCTGTCTTGCGTGTTGGCACCGAACGGTGTTTATGTATTCCAGCACGGTCAGCCCCGTTATGCGCTTGAATTTGCGGAGAAAGTGATATTTCGTCAGCCCGGCGCTTGTCGCCACCGCATCGAGGGTTAAGCGCGATGCAAGATTGTTTTTGACGAATTCAACTGCATTGCAAACGGAAAGAAAGCCTGCGGTATCGGGGGCGTCGCGGCTCTCATTCGGTGCGGAGTGATTGCGGCAGAGATGGACGAGAAGGCGAAGCACGGACGCGCGTATTCCTGCCTCGGCGAAGCCACCCCCGTGAGAGTATTCGTCTAAGATCTCCAGAAATCTCGCGGCGGCCTCGGTATCGTCGATGGCCTCGCTGAGTCGCAGGGCGCCGATCTTGATTCCGTTTTCGAGAAGGAAACGCGTATCAATGATCAGGCAGGCGTAGCGAAGGCCCGATTCGGTTGAAACGCTGTGCGCCACGAAGGAATTGATCGCAATGATTTGGCTTGGGCGTGCCGATACGCTTCGGTCACCGAGAAGCACGCTTCCCGTGCCTTCCAATATATAGAGAAGCTCGATGTTCTCATGGAGATTTGCCATTGCTCGGTGCTTTACGTTGTCAATATGGAAGATAAAGGGAAGCTTATCCTTCCTTAGTATGTGCGGCTCGTAGATGATATCCGAGATTTCCTCCGAGAGCAATATTTTGTTATTCATAAGCAATAATCCTTATTGTCTTTTTCTGCGGCGTAGGTTATAATGATTATAACATAAGTATCGTCAAAATTCAAGAGTAGGAGAAAGAATATGCTTCACCTTATACCCAAGGTCAAAAGACTGGAAACCAAAGAAGGCTATCTTTTAAACAAAGCAATTTTCTGCGATACCGCAGGGCTTGACGGAAGGCTCGTATCCATGCTCGGCACGCTTTCTGCCGACGAAAGCGGCACGCCTCTCATTTTTTCGGTGGGAGAGGATGCAAAGGATGAGAGCTATACGCTTTCCGTCGGAGAGCGCGAAATACGCATTGGTGCACCGGGCGTGCGCGGCGCATTCTATGCAATACAAACGCTCCGCCAGCTTTTCACCGAGGAGCGCGTGCCCTGCCTCTACGTAGAGGATAAGCCCGATTTTGCATATCGTGGCTTTTATCATGACGTAACGCGCGGTAAGGTGCCGACGCTGGGGGCGCTGAAGGCACTCGTAGACCGAATGGTTTATCTCAAAATGAATTCGCTCCAGCTCTACGTGGAGCACACCTATCCCTTCAAGGAGTGCCGCGAATTTGCCGAGCGCTGGGGGGCGATCACTCCCGAGGAGCTTCGCGAGCTGGATGCATACTGCCGAGAGAGATTCGTGGATTTTATTCCGTCGCTTGCAACCTTCGGGCATATGTATGAGATCCTCAGGCAGGAACCGTATAGGCATCTGCGCGTGCTTTCCGATTTTGAGGAAACGCACAATTTCCGCATGGAAAGAATGCGCCATCACACGATCAATCCCGAGCATCCCGAAAGCCTTCCTCTCGTCAGTAGCCTGATCGATCAGTATATGCCGAGCTTCACCTCGGATTATTTCAACATCTGCGGTGACGAAACCTTTGACCTTGAGCAGAACTGCGGCGAGAGAGCCGGTGCGCTTTACGTTGGCTTTATCAAGCGCATCATAAACGAGGTGAAATCGCGCGGAAAAACGCCTATGATGTGGGCGGATATCCTGGAAAAACATCCCGAAACGATCGCAGAGCTTCCCGAGGACACCGTTTTCTTGAGCTGGGATTACAGCAGTACGGTCGGAAAGGAAAAAATCGAGAAAATCGCGGCGTTCGGCCGTCCGCAGATCGTCTGCCCCGGCACCTCGTCCTGGTCGAATCTTTGCGAGAATATTACGGCTTCCGAGGATAATATCGGGCGCATGGCGGAGTTTGGATACGAGTGCGGCGCCATCGGTGTGCTGAATACCAACTGGGGCGATTACGGAAATCCCTGCTCGTTGGAGCTTGCCGATTTCGGCCTCTCCTGGGGCGCGGAGAAGTCCTGGTCGGTCGGCACGGAGTACGGCGGAGAGTTTTACGAGAGCCTTGAGCATCTCGTGTATAAAAAGAGCGGTGCGGTTGCGCTTTTGAAGAAGATCGGCACGATTTTCCACACGAGCAGATTTTGGAATACGCTGAACGATCTTTATTGCAATTTCCGCTACGGCGAGAAGCATCCGATCTATCTGCAAGGCGTGGACACCGCCACAATGCGTGACGGGCTTCTTGAAATACGGGATTCTCTTTCGAAAGAGTCTTGGGAGAGGGATAATTACAGGCGCGAGCTAATGATCGCCGCCGAGGGCATGGCGGTAACGCTGGAGCTTCTTGCAAAGGCGCTCGGAAATCCCATCGCGAGAAAAACCGATACCGAGGCATGGCTGAAACGCTACAGAGAGGCTTGGCTTCTTTCAAACAAGGAAAGCGAGCTCGAAAAAATCGAAGAGCAGTTCAGATTCCTTGATGCTATGTAACTTATAAAAAGAAGGTCCGCCGCGTTTTTGACGCGTCGGACCTTCTTGAATTGTTGAATACCTGAATTACAGCGCGGGCTTCGTCACGTGCGGACAGGAGAGCGGTGCGCGGTAAGTGGGCTTTGCCCAAAGAACGGCGTTTTTGATCACGCGCTGTATTCCCTCGTTGTAGTAGGTGGGGAAGGTTTCGTGGCCGGGCTGGAAGTAGAAGATGCGGCCGTTTCCGCGATAGAAGCAGCAGCCCGATCGAAAGACCTCACCGCCCTCGTAGGAGGAAATGAAAACGGTTTCATCGGGGTTGGGAATAACGAAGGGCTCGCCGTAGGTCTCCTCGTGCTCCAGCTTTATATAGCGGTCGATGCCCGCCGCGATCGGGTGCGCGGGATTTACCGCCCAGATCAGCTCGTAGTCACCGTCCTCGCGCCAGGTGAGGTGGCAGGGGGTTCCCATGAGAAGCTTGAAGGGCTTGGAATGATGCGCCGAGTGCAGAGCGATAAAGCCCATGCCCTCCTGCACCTTCTTCTGCACCAGCCGAGCGATCTCGTCGGGCACGTCGTCGTGGCGCATGTGTCCCCACCAGATCAGCACGTCCACCGTGTCGAGAAGCGCCTCCGTGATGCCGCAGTCCGCATCGTCGAGCGTTGCTGTCAGCACCTCGTGTCCCTCCGTGCGAAGAAAGGCGGCGATCGCCTCGTGAATTCCGTCTGGATAAATTTCCTTCACGCGGGCGTCCTTTTTTTCGTGGCAGTATTCATTCCAAACGAGAATTTTCATACCGATACCCTCATTTCGTGCTTTTTTTCTTATTATAACATGTTTTTTCTCTCCGTGCAAGTGCTATATTTTTATTTTCTTTCAAAATATTGACCTTTTTCTCTTGCAACGCGTTAAAATTTGTGTTAAACTGAAGTATCAAATAAAGGAGTGGGAAAAATGGAACCAAGAGATTTTGCTCTCGTGCGCATTGAAGGGGATTACGCCACCTTGAAGGATGAAAAAAGCGGAGAAGAAATGTTCATCGCCATGGCGCTTTTGCCTATGGGCGCGGATATCGGAAGCCGCTTGCACTATGAAAATTTCTCGTACGAGCTTTTGGATTAAAAAAACGCCCCAAAATCTTTGATAAAATCTTGACAAACTTTATTAGGGGTGCTATAATAAAAGCGTAAAATACGGGCGGCGGTGTGTCGCTTATAATAAAAGGAGATTTCACAATGGCAAACAGATTTGTACTGAATGAAACCAGCTATCACGGCAAGGGCGCGATCAAGGAGATCGCAACCGAAATCAAGGCAAGAGGCTTTAAGAAGGCGTTCGTATGCTCTGACCCCGATCTGATCAAGTTCGCGGTAACCAAGAAGGTGACCGACGTTCTGGATGCGGCACAGATCGCGTACGACGTGTATAGCAACATTAAGCCCAACCCCACGATCGAGAACGTGCAGACCGGTGTTGAAGCGTTCAAGAAGAGCGGTGCAGATTGCATCGTAGCCATTGGTGGCGGCTCCTCTATGGACACTGCGAAGGCAATCGGTATCATCATCGAGAACCCCGAGTTTGCTGACGTAAGAAGCCTTGAGGGCGTTGCTCCCACTAAGAATAAGTGCACCCCCATCATCGCCGTTCCCACCACGGCAGGTACTGCCGCAGAGGTTACCATCAACTACGTTATCACCGACGTAGAGAAGAACAGAAAGATGGTTTGCGTAGACGTTCACGATATTCCCGTTGTTGCCGTAGTTGATCCCGACATGATGTCCACCATGCCCAAGGGCCTGACCGCCGCTACCGGTATGGACGCTCTGACCCACGCGATCGAGGGCTACATCACCGCAGGTGCATGGGAGCTTTCCGATATGTTCCACATTAAGGCAATCGAGATCATCGCAAAGAGCCTGCGCGGGGCTGTTGAAAACACCGACGAAGGTCGTGAGGGCATGGCGCTGGGTCAGTATAGCGCA
>JAZQTA010000030.1:0-18112 GCA_045630385.1 Eubacteriales bacterium
GGGATTCATGGAGCGCGAAATTATTTCACGGCGGTCAGCGTAAGGTTCAAAACAGAGCTGCCGTGGCCTGCGAGAGTGAGCGTTTTCTTGCCGTTTACCTTCGCAATAGAATAGGTGTACTCCGCGCCGCCAAGCATAGCAAGCGGGAACGCGCAATCCTTCTCAACCGTGAACTTGATGATCTCGTGCCCGTGATCCTCTTCGACCTCAAGCGTGTACGAGCCCTTGGCGGTTTGCGTTTCACTTCCGCCTGCCATCACCAGCGTGTACTCCACGGTCTTATCCTTGTTGATCTTGATCGTGATGGTATCTTCCTTAAAGGCGGAGAAGAAGCTACCGCTATACGTGCCCTCCAGTCCGTTACCGCCACAGGAGGCAAGAGAGAGCATTGCGCCACAGGTGAGTGCGAGAGAGAGGATGAGAGAGATGATTTTTTTCATTGTTGTTTTCTCCTTTGTTTTTTATTTATATTCGTTTTTGCTTTTTAAAACGCGATAGATGGAACGGTAGGAGGCGAGGCGCGAGGGCGCAAGCCTTCCCTCCTCGGCGGCGCGGGCGATCGCGCACTCTGCAGGGCCTTCTCCGATATGCGCGCAATCCGAATAACGGCACGCACCGAGATGGGGCGCAAAGTCACGAAACGTGGAAAGAAGATCCGACAGAGCGAAGAAATCAAAGCGCTCAAAATCAAGGAGCGAAAAGCCCGGCGTATCCGCAAGATAGCCTGCGCTCTCCCCTTCTCCGATCTCGAAAAGCTCCACGTGGCGCGTGGTATGCCTTCCGCGCTCGATCTTCTCGGAGATCTCCGCGGTCGCAAGCTGAAGACTAGGGAAAATACGGTTTACAAGCGTGGATTTGCCCACGCCCGATGCCCCCGCAAAGGCGGCGGGTTTTCCGTTTTTCAGATGAGTGAGCAGATATTCTCTCACCGCCTCCACGCCCTCGCCGAGATGCGAGGACACCGAAAACACGGTGAAGCCCGCGCCGCGGTACAGCGCGGAAAGCGTTTCGGCATTTTCCTTATCAATATCGGTTTTCGTGAAGATCAGCACCGGCTCGATGCCGTGATGCTCCGCAATCGAAAGAAGCTTATCCACGGTTTCAAGCACCGGCGCGGGCTTCGCGCTCGCGACCACCATGCAAAGGATATCGAGGTTTGCCATCGGCGGGCGGATCAGCGCGTTTTTACGCGCCTCGATCCCCGAGAGAACGATATCGTCCGGCATGGATTCGTCGATCGAAAGAACCACGTTATCGCCGACGAGCACCTTCGCATCGCCTCGATGCAGAGAGCCCTTGGCGCGACAAGCGTAGCGGCGCACCTCGCCGCCCTCTTCGATCACGCGGGTTTCAAAGAGGCCTCCGAGCCCCTTGACGACCTTACCCTTTTTTTCAATTCTCATTTTTGTTTCCTCCCGAGGCGCGGCGAAGCTGACCGCACGCGGCGTTCACGTCACTTCCAAGGCGGCGGCGCACCGTCGCCACCACGCCGAGCGAATTGAGGATCTCGGCAAAGCGATTTGCGCCCTCCACGCTTCCCTGGCGCATACCCGTTTCCTCCACGGCGTTCACGCGGATGAGATTGACGTGCAGAGGTGCATCCGTGCCGCGAAAGGCGTTTTTCAGCAGAGCGGCCAGCGCTCTCGCGCCCTCCTCGGTATCGTTCTTTCCCGCAATCAGGGTGTATTCAAAGGAGATGCGGCGGCGCGTTTTTTTATAATAATCCACACAGGCGGATAAAAGCTCCGCGATCGGCCATTTTTTGTTCACGGGCATCAAAGCACTTCGCGTTTCATCGTCCGATGCGTGCAGCGAGATTGAAAGCGTGATGGGAAGCGCCTCCTCCGCGAGGCGACGGATCCCCGGCACGACACCGCAGGTGGAAAGCGATATATGGCGGTAGCCGATATTGAGCCCTTCCTTATCGTTGACAAGGTGAAGGAATCGGATCACGTTATCGTAGTTATCGAGCGGCTCTCCGATGCCCATCATGACGATATTGGAGATGCGCTCGCCGCTATCCCTTTCGGCGGCGATCACCTGTCCCAAAAGCTCCGAGGGCATCAGGTCGCGCACGCGGCCGCCGATCGTGGACGCGCAAAAGCGACAGCCCATGCGGCACCCAACCTGGCTGGAGATGCAAAGCGTGTTACCGTGCTTATAGCGCATCAGAACGCTTTCCACGCACTCTCCGTCATGAAGCGCAAAAAGATATTTCACCGTGCCGTCAATCTGCGACACGAGCTTTTTTTCGACCTTGGGAAGCGTATCCACGCAAAGCGCCGAAAGCTTCTCTCGAAGAGCCTTGGAAAGATTGGTCATCTCGGCGATCGGCGTTCCGCTCGAGAGCCAGGAAAACACCTGTTTTGCACGAAAGCGCGGCTCTCCGATCTCCATCATCAGAGCAACGAGCTCCTCCTCGGTCATGGAATATAAATCGATCATAGAAACGTCCTTTATTTTTCTGCGCGGCGGCAAAGCTTCGCGATAAAGAAGCCGTCCATGCCGTGCACGTGCGGATAGGTAGTCAGCATCCCCGCATCCGCCGAAAGATCGCCGAACGCAAAGGGAACCAAAGAAAAATCGGGATGGGTACTTAAAAAATCACGCACAACGGCGCTGTTTTCCTCTACACGCAACGTACAGGTGGAGTACACGAGCGTTCCCCCCGGCGCAACGCAGGTCGCGCTCTCGCTCAAAATTTTCGCTTGCAGGGCGGGGAGCGCATCTCTGCCCTCCATTGCGCGGTAGCGAAGATCCGGCTTCTTCCAGAGCACGCCAAGCCCCGAGCAGGGCACGTCACACATCACGTGGGTGAAGGCTTCCTTATACTCCGCTCTCGCCGCCGTGGCATCCTGCGCATCCGCGCACAGCACGGAAAGGCCGAGGCGCGCGGCATTCTCGCGGATCAGGGAAAGCTTCGACTCATGAAGATCCAGCGAGACGATCTCACCCTCGTTTTGCATCTGCACACCGCATAGCATGCTCTTACCGCCGGGGGCGGCGCATACGTCGATCACGCGCGCACCGGGCGTGGGCGCAAGTGCAAGCGAGGAAAGCTGGCTCGCCTCATCCTGCACGAAAAACAAGCCCTCCGAAAAGCCCGGCAGCTTTGCCACGGGAATGGGCGTGAAAATTTTCACGCCGTAGGGCGAATATACCGTTTTCTCCGCTTCAATACCGCCCTCCCTCAAAAGCTCCATGAACGCCTCGCGAGAGATGCGCAGAGTGTTCACCGCGAGCGTCAGGGGCGGATGCGAAAGGAAGGAACGAAGAAGCGCTTCGGCTTCTCCTTCGCCAAGAAGCGAAAGCACGTATTTTGAAAGCGGGAGCGGCACGCTGTAAGCCACGGAGAAAAATCTCGCAAGATTTTTTTCTCTCGGCGGCAGAGGGAGCGCATCCCTTTGCCGCTCGGCCGCGCGAAGAATACCGTTGACAAATCCGCGCTCTCCTTGCCCCTTTGCCAAGGCAACCGTTTCCGAAACGGCGGCGTACGCAGGGATTCCTTCCATATAAAGAAGCTGGCAAAGGCCGATGCGAAGCAGCGCAAGCGCCTTGGGCGAAATTTCCGCCACGGGGCGCTTCGCAAGCGCAGAGATATAATAATCCAGCGTGATCCTTCTTTCCACCGTGGTGAAAAGAAGTGCCGTCACAAACGAGCGATCCTCCTCGGAAAGCGCGGAAACAAGAGGATTATTCAAAGAAAGGTTTACATAAGAGTCATTTTCTTCATAGGAGCGAAGAAGCTTGACTGCAATTTCTCTCGTGTTCATAAAAAGATTCTCCCCTTTTTAGGAAAGGAGATCTCCTTTTTGAATTTTGCGGCCGCGAATATAGTCCGCCGCCGTCATTCTTCCCTTTCCCTCAGGAATCAGATGCGTTACCGAGAGAGCGCCCTCGCCGCAAGCGACGGTGATACTGCCGTCTCCCGCATCGGAAAGCGCGATCACCTCGCCCGCATCGCCTTTGCCCTCTACAGGCACGGCACGAACGATCTTCAGCATTTTTTCGCCCTGCATGCAAAAGGCCATGGGAATGGGATTCACACCGCGGATCAGACAATTCAGCTCCGCGGCGGATTTTTGAAAGTCGATATGGCAATCGGATTTTTCGATCTTTGCGGCGTAGGTCGCCAGCGCATCGTTCTGCTTCGCGGGCGCGATCTCGCCGCGCTCGATTTTGGGAAGCAGGGCGCAGAGCATTTCGCCGCCGAGCCTTGCCGAGGTATCGTGCACGGTTTCAAAGGTATCCTCCTCGCCGATCGGAAAGGCGGACTGCATCAGGATATCTCCCGTATCAAGTCCCACGTCCATCTGCATCAAGGTAACGCCCGTTTCCTTCTCTCCGTTGATCACCGCGCGTTGCATCGGCGCGGCGCCGCGATACTTGGGAAGCAGAGATACGTGCACGTTGATACAGCCGTATTTCGGAAAGCGAAGCACCGCCTCGGGTAAAATTTTTCCATAGGCAACGACGACGATCACCTCGGGCGCAAGCGATGAAAGAAGCTCCATGAAGGCTTCGTCCTTCAAGGTCTTCGGCGTGTATGCGGGGATGCCGCGCTCCAAGGCGCATGCCTTTACGGCCGTCGGCGTCAATACCATTTTACGGCCGCGCGGCTTATCCTCTCCTGTAACGACGGCGGCGATCTCATGCCCACCGCCGATCAATGCATCAAGACAGGTCGCCGCGATCTCGGGCGTACCCATAAAAAGAATTCTCATTACTTATCCTCTTCGTCCAAGGGGCGGATCTGCACGTCGGTGAAAAGCTTACCGTCGAGATGGTCGCACTCATGGCAGATGGCTCTCGCCAAAAGCTCCGTGCCCGTCAGCTCCACCTCCTCGCCCTTGCGGTTCAGCGCACGGACGGTAACGGCGGCGGGACGGCTCGTGATGCCTGCCTTGCCGGGAATGGAAAGACAGCCCTCTGCCTCCTCCTGATGTCCCGCGTAAGCAACGATTCTCGGGTTGATCAGCTCATGGATCTCTCCGGGAACGGTTTCGATCACGACGATACGGCGAAGAACGCCGACCTGCACGGCCGCAAGGCCACAGCCGTCGTGCTTATGCATGGTATCCACCATATCGTCAAGCAGGGTAAGCACGCGAGGGGTGATTTCTTCCACGGGGCGGCTGACCTTGCGAAGAAGCGGATCGCCAACCTCAACAATTTTTAATACTGCCATGTTTTTCTCCTATATTCAAACAATTATTTACAAAAAGCCATTAAATACTCAAAGGGTTGAGATCAATCGACAGCGAAACGTCTCTCTTTTGCGAATACTGTGCAAGAAGATCTCTGAAAAAGCTTCGAGTGCGGGCGTTCAGGCGGCATTTAACGACCATGCGAAGCCTGTACCGCTCGTTCACCTTATAGACCTGTGCCTCAAACGGACCAAACACCGTCATGGGGAGATCGGAATACGCCCCTGTGAGCTTCTTTCCGATGCTGTCCGTCAGCTCCGTCGCCGAGCGCAGCAGTGCCGGCTCGTCCTCACCCATCAGCGTAAGCTGCACCATATCGCAAAAGGGCGGATAGGAAAGCTCGCGGCGCAGGGCGATCTCGCCCTCGTAGAAGCGGTCGTAATCCTGCCTGCATGCCAATCGGATAATTTCATGCGAGGGACTGAAGGTCTGTATCACGGCGATTCCCTCTTCGCCCGCGCGCCCTGCGCGCCCGATCACCTGCGTGAGAAGCGAGAAGGTTCGTTCCGAGGCGCGGAAGTCGCTGACGTAAAGCGAGGTATCGGCAAGCACCACACCCACGAGCGTGACGCGCGGAAAATCATGCCCCTTCGTTACCATTTGCGTGCCGAGAAGGATGTCCGCCTTGCCTGCGCGAAAATCCTCCAGCATGCGGTCGTAGGCGAGCTTTTGCCCCGTCGTATCCGCATCCATGCGCATCAAGGGCATATCGGGCAGAAACTTGGAGAGATCGCCCTCCACGCGCTGTGTACCGTATCCGAGGAAGGAGAGATCCTCGCTTCCGCAGGAGGGACAGCACCTTGGCGGCGGCTCCGTGTGCCCACAGAGGTGGCACAGAAGCTTACTCGCGCCGCGCCCCGTATGATGCGTGAGTGACACCGAGCAACGCGGACAAGAGATCACGTCACCGCATTTTTTACAGCTGATCTGGCTGTGGTATCCGCGGCGGGTCAAAAACAAAATAGCCTGCTGCTCTCTCTCGTAAACGGTTTTCAGGGCGGTCAAAAGACGGTCGCTGATCGGAGAGGTGTTTCCAAGCCTTAATTCCTCGCGCATATCCACGATCACCGCCGTCGGCAGCTTCGCGCCGCCAAAGCGCTCTCGCAGAGGAACGAGGGTGTATTTACCGTTTTTGGCCTTATAAAAGCTTTCAAGCGACGGCGTGGCAGATGCCAAAAGCATCAGCGCGCGGCTCTGCCCGCAACGGTAGGCCGCAACGTCCCTCGCGTGGTATTTCGGATCGCTTTCGGATTTATAGGTGTGCTCATGCTCCTCGTCGATCACGATCATGCCGAGATTTTTGAGGGGCGCAAAGATCGCGGAGCGCGTGCCGATCACGAGATCCACCTTTCCGTCACGAATGCGGCGGAAGGCATCCAGGCGCTCGCCCTGCGAAAGCGAGGAATGGATCACCGCCACGCGGCCGCCGTAGCGCGTGCAGAAGATATGCACGGTCTGCGGTGTCAAAGCGATCTCGGGAACGAGCATGATGACGCCCTTTCCCTCCTCCATCGTGCGGTCGATGGCCTTCATGATGACCTGCGTTTTTCCGCTGCCGGTGATGCCGTAGAGCAATGCCGCCTTGGCCTCATCCGAAAGAAGAAGCGACTCGATGGTGCCGTAGGCACGGCTCTGCGCCTCGCTTAATCGGATCGGCGTGCGCGTGCCCGACGTACCGAAACGCGCGTAAGGATTGCGGTATTCCTCCTCCTCCTCGTACACGATCAGCCCCTTTTCGACAAGCGCCGCGATCTGCGCGGCGGTCACCCCCGGCTGCTCGCGAAGCAAACCGCTGTCCGCCTCCTCGATATCAAGAAGATAGCGAAGCGCCGTTTTCTGCCCCTCGGAGCGAAGCCCCTTGCCCGAAAGAAGCGCAAGGATCTCCTCTCGCGGTCTTGCAAGGCGATAAAGCTTGCGCACGCGGATGTTCGGCACCTCGGAGAGCGCGCCGGGCGGCAACACGGTGCGCACGGCCTCACCGAAGGTGCAGAGCGTGTATTCCTTTAAAAACAGGCATAGCCCGAGCATTTCCTCCGAGAGAGAAAAGCGGTCGTCCAAAACCGCATGCACGGGCTTAACCTTGATATTTTCACTTTCATAGAGAAGCTCGGAGCAGGCGGCACGGCGCAGCTTATTCTGCGCACCGAACGGTACGGTGACGAGCGAGCCGCAGTGCACCTTGCCCATGAGCGCTTCGGGAATCAGATAATCAAAGGGGCGATCGATGGCGTACGGCGCATCCAGGATATATACCCTTGCAAACATCGCGATCTCTCCCCCTTCAAAAATTTCTTATTCCTCCTCGTGCGCCATCTCAAAGCGCCCCTCAACCATCTTGCTGATCGCAATGCGAACTGCCTTCTGATCTCTGTATTCGGGGTCGATCTGAGAGAAGAGCGACTTGTCGGTTTCTCTGTTGTCGATTCTCTTCTGTGCCTTGTTGCGCATCTCTACGTATTCATCCGTAACGATACGGGCACATTTTGCAACGCCGACTACCAGCTCGTAGCGGTTAAACTTACCCTTGGTAAGCTCGTCAATCGTGGGGTACATCATAATTCTATATCTCCATTTCGTTTTATTCTTCTTCGGGATCCGCTTCCGTATCATCGATCGAAAGACGGTTGGTTATCGTTTCTGCCGCAATTGCAGAGAGGATGACGTGCTCGGAATCCGTGATGATGATCGCGCGGGTGCGGCGGCCGCAGGATACGTCAATGATACGGTTATCGTCCTTGGCATCCGAGATCAGGCGCTTGATCGGCGCACTGTCCGGGCTCGCGATCGCAACGATACGCGCGGCGGATACCATGTTGCCAAAGCCTACGTTGATAAATTTCATAAGCCCCTCCGTTATTCAATATTCTGGATCTGCTCGCGCATCTTTTCAAGCTCGCCCTTGATGCTGACCACCAAGCGGGCGATCTGCGCGTTATTGGCCTTCGAGCCGATGGTATTGGTCTCGCGGTTCATTTCCTGCATTAAGAAATCAAGCTTTCTTCCCGAGGGCTCGGGTGCGCTTACGATCTGCGCGAACGCATCGAAATGCGAGCGAAGGCGCACAAGCTCCTCGTCGATCGCGATCTTATCCGCCCAGATGGCACACTCGGTCAAAAGGCGGTTTTCATCCACCGCAACCTCCGCATCTGCGAGGATCTGGCGGATGCGGCTTTCCAGCTTATCACGGTAGCCGACGGTATCGCTCTTCGAGATCTTCTCGATCTCGCAAACGATCTCCTTCACGCCATCAAGCTTCGAAAGGATATCCTTTGCAATGCGCTCACCCTCGCGAGTGCGCATTTCCACGTATCCGATCAGCGCCTCGTCAAGAACCGGGCAAAGCCATTCCCACGCCTTTTCGAGATCCTCTGCGCCGCGCTCACGGCGGAAGATATCCGCCTGCCTTGCAACGCTCATCACCGTAATATCGTCACGCAGCTTATATTCGTCTCGCAAGCGGTAGAGGCAAGCGAGGTAGGAGGACAAAAACGCCTCGTCCAAAACGGCGGCGCCTTCCTCTCTGCGCTTTTCCTCCACGCTGATAAAGATATCCACCTTACCGCGAAGAATGCCGTTTTTCTGCACGTGCCCCTTGATCTTCTCCTCAAGGAAAAGATAAGCGCGCGGGAGCTTGACGCTCGCATCGAAGAAGCGCGAATTCACGCTCTTCAGCTCCACGGTCACGTTTCTTTCTTCCCCCTCGGCCACGGCGCGGCCAAAGGCGGTCATACTCTTCATCATAATCCGAGTCTCACTTTTCTTTTTTGCTCTTTTTATTCAGACGGCGAATCTCTTCCATGAAGGAATCAATATCCCGAAATTCGCGATACACCGATGCAAAGCGAATATAGGATACGATATCGCGCTCTCTAAGCTTTGTGAGCACCATCTCGCCGATATCCTTAGAGGCGATCTCCGTCACGATCGCGTTCTGCAGATCTGCCTCGATCTCGTTTGCGATCTCATCCGCATCTACAGGGCGCTTCTGGCAGGCGCGCGCAATGCCAAGCTTCAGCTTGTGCTTATCAAAAAACTCGTGGCGGCCGCTTCGCTTGACAACCGCGATCGGCACAGTGTCCACCACCTCGTAGGTGGTAAATCTTCTTCCGCAAGAAACGCATTCTCTTCTGCGCTTGATGCTGGACTCCTCTTCCACAGGACGCGAATCCAATACGCGGGATTCACGCTGACCGCATGACGGACATTTCATAGTCTTGATTTCCTCGGTAGAACCCAAAAATTCCCCTATTATGGAGTGTATATATTTTAGCACAAAAAAATATAAAAGTAAAGCCTTTTAAAAATATTTTTATAAAGTATATAAAAAGCAAGCGAAGATATCCTTTCTTTCGGATATCTTCGCCAAAATTTTCAGATGCGGATTATTTTTTGACCGCGCTCCCACGCTTAAAAAGGTTATCCAGCGCGGCAATACGGAGCTTCACAAGGTGCTTAAAGGTCATAGGCCAGATGCTACCCGCAAAAACGACCATAAGGAAGTATCGGAGCGTGCGACCGACGTACTCGTTTCCAAAGCAGATAAAATTCAGCGGTACGCGAAGCAATTCCTTGATGAGAAGCACGATCGCAAAGCCGCCGACCATTTTAATCACCTGCACGTACCAAACAGCGCGAGTATCAAAATCTCCGACGAGCCTTTCGAGAAAGAACACGGAAATAAGTCCGAGTACCGCGCCGAAGAGCGTGCAAGCGTTCTTTCTCGCGCTCGCAAGATTTGCAGCGTCCACACCCTCGGCAGGCAGAAGAAATACGTACAGAAGGAGCGCCAGCGACAAGGCCGAGCCGATCGCAACGATATACGGCATATAGCGACGGAAATTTTCATCCGATGCGAATACCGGGCGCAGAAGAAGGATCAGACCGAGCGCAAGGGCAAGCGAGGTCAAAACGTCGGCCGGCGTATGCACGCCGAGGTACATGCGGGAAAACGCAACGAGTACAATGATCGTGATCGATGCGATCACAACCCACCTGTGCTTGCGCTGACCGACGGCAAGACTGCCGAAGGTGCCCGCAACGTTCTGCGTGTGCCCTGAGGGGAAGGAATACCCCGTCGCCGCCTCACGCGCGCTTTCCACGATCGTGAAGCTCTCGTCAAGAACCCACGGGCGCGGCACTCTGCACATAAGCTTCAGGCCTTGATTGAGCACCGTGCCGAAAAGGCCGCAAAGGAGCGTGAAATATCCTTGCTTTTTATCGATACACCAAAAGAACGCAAAGCCGAGAACCAAAAGAACCGTTTCTCCGCCGATCTCGGTGATCAAGGAAAAGAACCGATTAAAAAACGGCGTTCTGATCGATTCAAGAAAACGCAAAAACTCCATTCTCATTCCCTTTCTTTCTTGCTTTTTTAAAAATAGTTCTGTTTTTGACAACAATTATTGACAAAAACGCTTTTTAAAATACCGAGCCAAAGCAAAAAACGCTTTGACTCGGCTGATGATTTTAAGCGAGGATCTTCTTTACGCACTCTGCGATTCTTTCGCACTTGCAGTTTGCGAAGAAGAGCTCCTTGAAGTTCTTCGTACCAAGCGCGCCAAGAACGAGCTCGCGGTCAAGGTTTTCGAGAATGTAGCAGATATCGGTATGCGTTACCTTCTTTACCTCGTCGAGGATCTTCTTGTTTCTCTGCTCGGGAACGGCTCTTTCTCTGGGATAGCCAAGGCCCCACTCGGAAACGAAGAGCTTCTCAAATACGTACTGAAGGTTGAGCTCGCAGCCCCAGCCCCAGCCCTTTGCGAAGGGCATTGCGATTGCATTACCGTTGTTTACCTGGGTGAACTGATATGCATCGGTGGGATCTACAACGTGGCCGCAAAGAACGCCGGGGAAGGAGTTGCAGGCGAGCATTGCGCCCTCACCCGTGCCGCAACCGGTGATAACGAGGTCGCAAGCGCCGGAGTTCAGAAGAACGGCGGAGAGGATACCGATCTGCACGTAGGTCAGCTGCTCCTTATCCTCTGCGGAGTACATACCGTAGTTGAATACCTCGTGGCCAAGGGGCTCAACTACCTTCTTAAGAGTGTCACAGATCAGGGCATTCTTCGCTGCCTGGCTGTTTTCATTGATCAAAGCGATTTTCATTTTTTTATATCCTTTCAAATTTTATTTCAATAAAGAATTACGGAGTCAGACGGTTCGGGCCGCGGAAGAGGAACTGAACCTCCTTGATGGAAAGGCCGAGGAAGAGCATGGTAAGTCTGTCAATACCGATACCGAAGCCGCCGTGAGGGGGGCACCCGTACTTGAAGAACTGAAGATAGAACTCTACGTCCTTTGCAAGTCCCTTCTCCTCTGCCTGCTTCAGGAGCACGTCATAGCGATGCTCTCTCTGCGCACCCGTGGTGATCTCCACGCCGCGCCAGATCAGGTCGTATCCCTGGGGAACGCCCTGCTCGTCTCTCATGTGATAGAAGGCTCTTTCCTTCGCATCGTAATCGGTGATGAAGAGGAATTCATGACCAAACTTCTCCTCGCAGAGCTTCTTGGTCATACGCTCGGCATCGGTGGTCAGATCGCCCTTCAGCTCATCCGGTACGGTGTATCCATAGCGTTCCTCAAGCTCACGATAAACGTCGCAAAGCTTCATTCTGGGGAACGGAAGCGAGGGAACGACAACGGGCGTGCCGAACAGGGCCTCGATCTGTTCACCGTGCGCCTCCTTCACCTTTGCAAGCGCATAGGCGAGAAGCTCCTCCTCCATCTTCATGACGTCCTCAAAGCTATCAATATAAGAGAACTCAAGGTCGAAGCCGGTGAACTCGGTTGCATGCTTATTCGTATAAGACTTCTCCGCGCGGAATACGGGACCGGTCTCAAAGATGCGCTCCACGCCTGCCGCCATCGCCATCTGCTTATAGAACTGGGGCGACTGCGCAAGGTATGCCTTGGTATCAAAATACTTTACCTCAAACACGTCCGAGCCCGACTCGCTTGCCGCGCCGATGAGCTTGGGGGTATGGATCTCGATGAAGTTGCGCTCCACCAGAAATTCGCGCATTGCGGCCGTCAGCGTGGTCTGCAGCTTGAGCATGAGGTGATTGACGTCACGGCGAAGGTCGATCCAGCGGTAATCCATCTTTACGTCGATCTCGGAATCGTCCTTGATCGGAATGGCCTCTGCCAGCGACTCGATCTTCATGACGGAGGGATACATTTCCTTGCCGCCCATCTTTACGTACTCGCTGAGAACCACCTCGCCCTCAAAGGTAACGACCGACTGGGGCGTCAGCTTATCGAGCAGCTCGATCATCTCGGGGTGCTTCTCCTTCTCCACCGTCACCTGCAGCTTTCCGGTGATATCCTTAACAACGATGAACGCCATCGTTTTCTTATTGCGGAAATTTTCAACGAAGCCGCTGACACGGCACACGCCGGGGGCAACGTCCTTGATATAGGTTCTTTCCATTGTTTCGTCCTTTCTTTTGAAAACAAGCTTATTCTATATTATTATAAATTAAGTGGTAATAAAAGTCAAGAGATATAAAGAAAATAAGCGTTTTTACTTCGTTCTCTTCTGCGGCACAAAAACGGTCTGCAAAATTTTCATAAGCTTCGGAGGCGTTCCGTAAAGGAGCACGCCAACGCGATAGATGCGCGCAGAAAGCACGCCGATACCGATCACAGAGCCGATCAGGACGGCGATCGAGATCGCGATCTCATACCACGGCACGGTGCTCATGGCAATGCGCGTGAACATCGCCATCGGCGAGGTGAAGGGCACAAAGGAGCATATCTTCATAGCCGCATTGTCGATCGATCCGCCTGCCATGGAGAACATAACCACCATGAAGCCAATGATGAAAAGGAAGGTGATCGGCATGACCGAGGTATTGATATCCTCCAGCTTCGATGCCGTGGAGCCGATGGCGCCAAAGAGGAAGGCGTAGATCAAAAATCCGAGGATGAAGAATGCAATCATATAGGCAAACAGACCGATCGGAATATCGAAGATGGAGGATATGATCGGGTTGTCGAGATTCTCGCGATTGAGGTTATAAAAAACAATGGCAGAGCCAAAGATCAGAACCAGCTGCGAAAAGCCCGCAAGGCAGGAGGCGAGCACCTTTCCGAACATCATCGCCGTGGGCTTTGCGCTCGTGACAAGCACCTCCATAGCTCGGGAGCTCTTCTCGTTTGCTACGTTGGTGGCGACCATCTGACCATACAGCAGGATCACCATATAAAGCGCAAAGATCATAATGTAGGTGTAGAAGAAATTGTCCATCTGATTTTTACCAAGTGCCTCGGTACGGCTCTCCACGGCGGCGGAAAGCACGGCGGACGCCTGCTCGGGCGAAAGACCGAGCTTTCCAAGCATATCGATCTGCAATGCCGTTTTCAGCGTTGTCGCCGCGATCTCGGTATTCATATCGTACATAGAGAGGTTTTCCACATAATACGTAAAAGAGGAAAGCGAGTCAAAAACGAAGGCACACGCAGCCTCTCCGCTCTCTACCTTATCCTTGACCGCATCGACGGTCTCGCCCGTGGCCTTCACCTCATAATCGGTAAAGGCGGCGGCAAAATACGCAGCGATCCCCTCAGCAAGCCCATCCTGCTCCGAAGCAATCAGCATCACAGGTAGCGGCTCGCCCGTGCCTCCCTCATCGGGTGCATCCGGGGAAAACGCCGCAATAATGTTGGGGATGAACATACCGACCGCAATGGCAATGACGAAAAACACCGTGATACCCACGAATATCTTATTGCGAAGATACCCGAGAAATTCAAATTTAAAGATTTTTCCGAACTGCTTCATTTCGTCACTTCCTCCTCACTTGCGTATTCTACGAAAATATCGTTCAGCGAAGGCTCGAATACCTTCATTCCGTCGATCTCATAATTTTCGGCAAGACGGCGCATAACCGCCTGCTTCTCGGCGGGATCCGAAAGGCGCAAAAGCACCGAACCGTCCGCCGTCAGCGTTGCCGCCGCGCCGAAATCCGCGCGAATGCGATCCGCCTCGGGGCTTGCAATCACAAGCTTATCGCGCGAATAGCTGTACTTTATATCCTTCAGATCGCCGTGCAAAACGACCTCGCCCTTATGTATGATCGCGATGCTGTCGCAAAATTCCTCGATATAGCTCATCTGATGGCTGGAGAAAAGGACGACCTTCCCTTTTCCGATCTCCTCGCGCACCACGTCCTTCAGTAGCATGGCGTTCACGGGATCGAGGCCCGAAAACGGCTCATCCAAAATCACGATCTCGGGATCGTGCGCAAGCGCAGTGACGAGCTGGATCTTCTGCTGATTGCCTTTTGAAAGCGTATCCAGGCGCTTATTTCTGTATTCGGTCATTCCAAGGCGGGAGAGCCAATAATCGCAAGCCTCGATCGCGGCCTTATGATCCATGCCCTTCAGCTCGGCAAAATATGCAAGCTGATCGATCACGCGCTTTTTCGGATACAAGCCGCGCTCCTCGGGCAGATAGCCAAAGCCGACCTTGGCATAGTCGATGGACTTACCGTCAAGCAAAACCTCGCCCGCATCCGCACCGAATACGTTCATCAGAATGCGGATCGAAGTCGTTTTTCCCGCGCCGTTTCTGCCCAAAAGGCCGAACGCCTTACCACCCTCGGCCTTAAAGGAAACGCCCGTCAGGACGCGCTTTTCACCGAAGGACTTTTCGATATTTTTCAGTTCAAGTACCATTTTTTACTCCCTTTTTTATTTTTCTGCCGCAATGAGCCGATTCATTTTTATCCCCTTTTACATTTTAAAAACCAAACAAACACTGCACTTGTGCCGCCGACGATAGCTACAGCTACAGCGATATATATCACAGTTTGCAAAGAGCTGCCGCGAACGCCGCTTTTCGGGGCGATCGGGCTCGGATCGGTGCAGAGCGTGAATGCAAGCTCGGTGCTCGGAAGTCCGTTTTGCTTGTATGAATAGCCGGTTTCCGTTTTCTCGAAGCCTTGCACCGTATTTTCCGTAATATAGTACGGCGTATGGATGACGATCTCCAATTCGCCAAAGCGCGCCCAGGTGCTCGCGGGCGAAAGAAGGTACGTATAGGAATATATCGCCGGCACGTATCTCGAATTGATTTCGGGATATATGGGGGCGCTTACCGTATTCACGATGCGCTCCTTCGGCGCAAGCGTGATCTCGTACTCATACCAGCGCATAAGGCTTGACATAAGGCCCCTCTCGGAATCAAGGAATCCAAAATCGGCACTCACGTAATTGAATTCGTTGCTTCCGCGCCACGAATTGAAGGAATCGATCACGGCATTATACCAATCGATGCTCGAAACGCCCCTGCTCTCCTCAAAGCCCGAAAGCGCAAGTGCCTCCAAGGTCATCGTTTCAGTGCTGATCAACGCAACCGTGCCCTCGATCTCCTCCTTATCCTTCACGCCGCCATCCTCGTAGCATTTCCAAGAGATCGGCTTTGAAAGCGGCTCTCCTATTGCGTAAACGGTTAATGCACTTCCGTTTTCGACGCTATCCGAAAGCCTTGCGTCCCCATCCTTTTGCAGATGGAAGCCGCTTTGCTCAAGGAATAGGATCCTTGTTTTTCCGTCACCGCCATCCCAATCAAAGGCGGCCGCGGCGGCACGGTAATTTCCCTCATCGATCTGCCCCTCTTTATTAGCGCCACCGACGATATAGGTATATTTGGTTACCGTCATATCTGGCGAATAAAAGGGATCGGACGTATATCCATCGCAAAGGCGCGGCAGATCCCCCTCGAGATCGAATTGCAGATCGGAGCGCAAGGTATAGCGGAGCTTTCTTTCAATCATTTCTCCGTTCACCGTGACCGCGTATTTTTGCGTATCCGCATACGTGCCGACGGACTGCGCATCGGGATCGTAGGGCGCATAATCGGGCTGTGCACCAAAGGGGAAGGCGAGCGTTGCCGTCACGGTAAGGTCGGTCGGATTATAAAACGTATATTCCGCTGTTACACTTCCCGTATAAGCGAGAAATTCCTCGGCGTCTCGGTAATAATTCAACGGGAATTCCATAAGCTCGAGAGTCAGAAGCTCGTGCTCGACCTCGATCGGGCAGTTATCCCCCAAGACCATCGTGCCTGCGGCATCCACGCCGCTCCAGCGGGTTTGCGCAGAGTTGGCGCTTACTTTCGTCGCAAAATGCGCGGACAAAAGAAGCGAGCAAGCGATGATGCAAAATATCCTTTTGCCAAAACGATGCTTCATACCTTGGCCCCCCTTACTTCACCTTATTCAATATTCTTCTCCTCTGCGATTCTGAAAAGCTCCCATTCGGCATCTAAATCGTGCACGTAGGGATAAGATTTTGCCACCTTCTCAAATTCGGCCTTGACCTTTTCGGCTTTTACGGTATCCTTTTCAAAAAGCAAAGCGAGCGCATACTCGGTGCGAAGCACGGAGGGAAAACGCTTCATTGCCTTCATGAACTGCTTTTGCTCCTTGGAGAGCATATTCCCGATCACGCCGCTTCGGTTCTCTCCTATAAGCTCGATAAACATACGGTCGCAGATCAAAAGACTGCGATGCAGACCGACCATGCCGCTTTCGATCGAAAGCAAGTGCGCCATCATGGCATCGGCCTCGGCATATTTTCCCGCATCCATCCATCGGTTGCAGGCAAAAACGCCGCGCGTGGCAACCATACTGTTCTTCATCGCCGCATCCGAAGGAAATGCAAACCATTCGTCGGGCATATCCTTGAGGCGGATGCCCTTTGCGCTTTGCTCCGCGGTTTTCAGCTGTACCCAGAAGGCCTCCATTGCTTCCTTGTTTTTCAAAAGAGCAAAGGCGTTATAACCGTCATTATCCACCGCGCCCATACGCATCGGAATGCCGTTCATTGCGGCAATTGCAAATCCGACGAGCGAAAAAACGAGAAGAAACGGAGAAAGAAGCGATGTATCCGGCAAAAGTCGGTATACAATCAAAAGGATGACGCCAAGAAAAGCGTTGATAAACGATCCGCCGAGATTATAGAGCACAACGGGAATCCTGCCCTCCTTCATATCGGGTGGCGCCATCAGACACTGACCGCCCGTTCCCACGATGCTGAGCCGCTTCAGCCTTAAGCGCCCGTTCTCCTTTACCCACATAAAAGAGCCGATGCGGAAGGAGCTGAAGGTATAGCCCGTTGCGAGCCCGAACAGCAGATGTCCCGCTTCGTGCGCGATCAGATGGAAAAAGGAGGCAAGATACATACAGAGCAAAAGCCCTGCTATCATAAAAAGCTTTTGGTAAAACGGCGCATCCTCGCCACCGACTCCAATCAGCAAAGACATAACGATGCCGCACAGCACGCCGATCAGCATCAAAAAGACAATGCCTACGATCTGCTGCCAAGTCCTTTTCTTCCGTTTCTTTTCCCCACTCATTTAATTTTCCTTTCAAATCGGATTTTGAAAAAGCCGAGGTCTTTGTCTATGAAAACAGTATAACACAAAATAATGAAGAAAGCAAGGCTTCACGCCTCAAACAAAGGGATGCACGGGCGGCATATCCGCAGTGGCAGACGGAGCACAGCCATATTGCGCCTTATACATTCTTAAAAAGCAGGAATAATCCGAAAAGCCGCTTTGCGTTGCCGCCAGCGTGATGGGAATGCCGGATGCGATCAGATCCTTCGCGACGGAAAGCCGCTTGCGCGAAACGTACTGATACACCGAGATCCCCATTTCCTTTTTGAAGGTATGGGAAAGAAGAGATTTTGATACGTGCAAGCGGCGCGCGATCTTATCAATCGAAATGGAACCTCTGTATCCTTCGTCCACCATGGAAAGCGTTTCGGAAACAAGCGCCGACACGCTGACGCTTTGACGGATGCATTCTCCCGCATTTTTCTTGAATGCAAACAAAAGATGCACGATGGCGGCCTGCAAATAAAGAAGCTTTTCCTCTTTTGGTGAGTCCTCTGTCGCC
>JAZQTA010000031.1:0-6320 GCA_045630385.1 Eubacteriales bacterium
TGCCTTGTTTGACCACATGATCTCAAGCAGCTCCTTCTTATATGCCTTGTATTCCTCCGAGCCCTCCGTATAGCCCGAGGCGAGAAGCTTCGCCTCGGAAACGCTGTCAAGGGTATAAGGGTCGGACGGATCGAAGGGAGAGGAGGTCGCCATGCCGAGGATCGCACCCGTGCTCGTATCCATCACGATGCCCGCCACGCGGTTTTGCACGTCGTGGTTGATGCGGATCTCTTCTATCACGTATTCCAGGCGCTCCTGGATGTAGCTGTCGATCGTGGTTACAAGGCTGCATCCGTCCTTTCCGGGAACGTAAGTTGCGTATTCGATCGGAAGCTCGTTTCCCGCGGCATCCTTGGCGTAAAGATAATAGCCGTCCTCGCCGCGAAGCTTGGAATCGTATTGATATTCCAGTCCGTAAAGCCCTTGGCTGTCAGAGCCAACGAAGCCGAGCAGGTGCGCCGCCGTCGTGCCGCTCGGATATTCTCGCGTATACTGCGCCTCCGTAAAGACGAGATCCGAGAGCCCCTCCTTCTCGATCCATGCGATCACGGCGCGATATTGCTCCGCGCTGATCCCCTTTTTTACGGTCACGTCCAGCACGGAGGTGTTCCGTATTTTTTTCAAAAGCGTGTCCTTGTCTAAATTCAAGAGGGAAGAAAGGCCGTCCGCGATCAGCGTATCGTAGGAAACGCCGCTTTTTTTCATGGCGGCTCTGATCTGCCTCGTGGAAACAAAAACGCGAAAGGAGGTCTTGCTCGTGGCAAGGACGTTCATCTCGCGGTCGTAGATCGTGCCTCGCTTCGCCTTCAAAGGGGCGGTCGTGGTGATCTGATCGAATACCTTTTCTCTGTAATAATCGTATTTTGTGACCTGCAGTCTAAGGAGGTTGGCGGTGAGATACAGCGCGAAAAGCGCCATGGCGAGCGCCAGCGCCAGCGTGCGCCGCTTCGTTGTGTAAAGAGTATTCCTTCCGTATTCCTTGATCCTCATGTATGCACCGCCGAAAATAAAAAAATATAGCGATAACCGCGTGATGCAGTCATCGCTATATTATATAAACGCAAAAAGGCTTTTATGAATTAAATTTTATCCTCGAGGGTATAGCTTTCCTCCGTATTCTCGGCGGGCTTTTCCTCGGAAAGCGCAATGTATCCGCTCTCCTCGCCGCGATTGAATACAAGACCGTTCAAGGTGCCGAAGGAGAACATCAGCGTGCATACGATCAAAGCGGAGCAAGCCGCGGAAAAAGCGGTGCGGAAGGGAAACGCCTTGATGGTTTTTTCGGGAGCGGGCTGCTCCTTCACGGCGAGCTTCTTGTTTACGTAGCCGAGAAAGGCGCTGAGCGCCGCGGGGCGGTGGCTCGTGATGGTTGCAGGCAGATTTTGCTTTTGCTTTTCATTTGCCTTCATCATCATATAGCCGCCAAGCGTGTATTCGTTTTCACCGCTGACAACGGTGAAGCGTTTTTTCATATTATTATATAAAGTATCGTATACGTTCGTGTTTTCCATTTTGCGTTTCTCCTTTTTTAAACTTTTTCCGCCACGCGCAGCTTTGCGCTTCTTGCGCGGGGGTTTTCTTTCAATTCATTCTCCGAGGGGAGGATAGGCTTCTTGTTTACCTGGCGGAGCAGGGGCTTCTTGCCGCATACGCACACGGGGAAGTCTCTCGGGCAGGTGCATCCGGTAGCAAGGGATTGGAAGGTTTGCTTAACGATGCGGTCTTCCAGCGAGTGGAAGGAGATGACGGCGATGCGCCCTTCGGGGCAAAGCCTTCTTGCCGCCGCTTCCAGTGCGGGGCGGATTACGTCCAGCTCGGCGTTCACCTCGATGCGGATCGCCTGAAAGGTGCGCTTTGCGGGGTGGGGGCCGTCGGCTCTTGCGGCGGCGGGAATGGCGCTCTTGATAATATCCGAAAGCTCCAAGGTCGTATCGATCGGCTTTTCCTTGCGCCTTTGGCAAATGGCAGCGGCGATGCGGGGAGCAAAGCGCTCTTCTCCGTAATCGTAAATAATGCGCTTCAGATCGTTTTCGCTGTAGGTGTTCACCACCGTGTGCGCATCCAAAGCGGCGGTAACGCACATGCGCATATCCAGCCTTGCATCGTTCATGTAGCTGAAGCCGCGCGCGGCATCGTCAAATTGCGGGGAGCTGCAGCCGAGATCGGCAAGCACGCCGCCGAGATTTTTGATGTCGAGTCTTTCAAGCACCGCATCAAGCTCGGAAAAGTTTTCATTAATAAATGTAATCTTATCCAGATGATTTGCGAGGCGAAGCTTTGCGGCGGCAATTGCGTTTTCGTCCTGATCGAAGCAGATCAAGCGGCCGTTCTTGCCAAGTCGCTTTGCAATCTGCAAAGAATGCCCTCCCGCGCCCGTCGTGCAATCCACGTAGGTGTATCCGTCGCGGATATTAAGCGCATCGATGCATTCGTAGAGAAGAACGGAGGTGTGAGAAAATTCCGTATGTGCCATAAGCGGCCTCCGTGAAAGTCAAAATAATTATAAGCCGTATTGGCGCATGATCTCGCGCATCTTGTCGTAGTTGCGGGAGCTTTCGCGCTCGTTCCAAAGCTTTTCGGACCAGATTCGGATCTGCTTGCCCGCACCGACGAACACCATGTTTTCGTTTTTGTCGATCTTGGCGTGCTCCATCAGTCGGTCGTCGAGAATGATTCTGCCGCTTGCATCGGGAATGCATTTTTGAGCGGCACCCAGAATGAAATCCTGGAATTCATCGGCATCTGCCTCGGGGAGCTTGCAGATCTTGTCCACGTAGGCTTCCCAGTCCTCGGCGGTATAAATAGAGAGGTATGCATCAAACTTTCTCGTGATGTAAAACTCTTTGCCAAGCTCGTCGCGGAATTTAGAGGGAATGAAAACACGCTTCTTCGCGTCCATCGAATGGGTATAAGAGCCAACGAAAGACATAATGCATAGCCTCCTTTCTTAAGATTCATCGAATTTCGGGGAAATCTCCCCACTTGTGGTTAAAAAGTGGAAAAATGCTTCACATAGCCCCACTTCGCCCCACTTTGATAATATTATAATACACTTTTTTATAAAATGCAATACCTTTTTCGAAAAAAACGAAAAAAATTTGAAAAAAATTCGTTTTTGGCATCGCGTTTGCAAATAAAGGTGGGGAAAAATAAAACTTCTTTGTAAAAACTCAAAAAAAGCACTTCCATTTTTGCGCAAAATGTGCTAAACTATAAAAAGAAAAAACAGGAGGAGCGTTCATGGGCTTTCTTTCTCGATTGTTTAAGGTGGGGCAAAAGCCCGAAAGCGTGGCCTTCCGCCGTCAGCGCGCCTTGGAATTGCACGGTCAGGTCGTCAAATACGTCACGGAGCAAAGAAACGGAAACGAGGACGTTGTGGGGCGCGGTGGAGCGCTCGCCGTTTCGGGAGATGAGTTCATTGTGGATTCCTCGGGGGATACCCTGTTTCGGTGCAAGGTGGACGATCTGGAGGCGGCGTATCTCATGAGCGGAGACGGAGTGATCGTCACAGGTCCCAATCTTTTGGAAAACGGCAAGATGCGCACTGTGACCGTGCATTTCGTTTATTACCGTAAGTAAGGAGTCGCTTATGCAATATTGCACAGCCGTTCTGTTGGCCGCGGGAAGCGGCAGTCGCTTTGACGCGAACAAAACGAAGCAGACGCATTCTTTGCTCGGAAGAAGCGTTCTCCGTCGCAGTGCCGAGGCGCTTGCGGCCTGTCCTCTTGTGGATTTTCTCGTCGTGGTCGTAAAGGATGGCGAGACGGAATTTGCCGAATCCGAGCTTTCTGCGGTTTCCAAGCCGTATAAGATCGTGCTCGGAGGGGAAACGAGGCAGGAATCTGCCGCGATCGGCTTTGAAAATATTCCGCCGCATGCGTCCGAGGTCATTATCCATGATGCGGCAAGATGTCTGATCACGAGTGCCGGTGTCGAAGAGGTCGTTTTGGCCACGAGAAAATACGGTGCGGCAAGCGCCGTCAGCGCCGTGCACGATACGGTGAAGCAGATGAACAGCGAGGGGAAGATCGTTTCCACGCTCGATCGGTCAAGGCTATGCCTTGCCGCCACGCCGCAGGGCTTTTCCGTCTCTCTTTATCGGCGTGCGATTTTGTGTCCCTATGCCGTGACGGATGATAATATGCTCGTAGAGCATTCGGGCGGCGTGATCCATCCCGTGTACATCTCCGAAAATCCGAAGATCACAACCCCCGAGGATATGCTGTACGCTGAATTTTTGTTAAGAAAGCGAGGAGAAGGGAATGAGTAGCTTGCGTATTGGCCACGGCTATGACGTGCATCGCCTTGTGAGCGGTCGCCCTCTGATTCTCGGCGGCGCCAAGGTGGAGCACAAAATGGGGCTTCTCGGTCATTCGGATGCGGACGTTTGTTTGCACGCGATCATGGATGCCATCCTCGGTGCGTTAGCGCTTGGAGATATCGGCCGCCATTTTCCGGATACGGATAAGGAATACGAGGGGATCAGCAGTATGCATCTGCTCGCAAGGGTGTACGCCATGATGCGCGAGCGCTCGGCCTCGATTGAAAACCTTGACGTCACGGTGATAGCGCAGAAGCCGAAGCTTTTGCCCTATATTCCAAAAATGATCGAAAATATTGCCTTTGCCTTGCACGCCGATCTCTCGGCGATCAATCTGAAGGCCACCACCGAGGAGCATCTCGGCTTCACGGGTAGCGAGCTCGGCATCGCCGCGCACGCCGTGGTTCTTCTTAAAATCGAAAAATAAGAGACCGCCCCGTATAAAACCGAGCGATCTCAATCAAAAAAGCACGGTCGGTGGCGTGTAATCTTCTGTGCCACTTCTTTCTCTTTAATGTCGGCACGCCTGCCGTGCTTGGGGCTTCTCCCTTATCTATTGTATGTCGGGCGCATTTCGCCTGTGAAATAAAAAACTTTTTTAGAGGTGCTTATGATCTATATTTCTCCTTCTGTTCTCGCCTGCGATTTCTCCAAGCTCGGAGAAGAGGTTGCCGAAATCGAAAGAGGCGGTGCCGATATGGCGCATCTTGACGTGATGGACGGTATGTTCGTTACGAATATGTCTTTCGGCTTTCCTATTATCGAATCTCTTCGCAAGGTTTCGAATATCGTGTTCGACGTGCATCTTATGATCGCCGCTCCCGAAAGATACGTGGAGCGCTTTGCTGAGGCAGGCGCGGATATCATTACCTTCCATTACGAGGCCGCGAGCGATAGCGCGGCACTTCTGCAGAGGATCCGCTCTCTCGGCAAAAAAGCGGCCATCTCCGTGAAGCCCGCAACGCCGATCGACGTTGTATATCCTCTCCTTCCGCTTTGCGATATGGTTCTCGTTATGACGGTTGAGCCGGGATACGGAGGTCAGGCCCTGATCCCCGAATGTCTGGATAAGGTCAAGGCGCTTCGCGCCGAGATCGAGCGCCAAGGTCTCTCGGTGGATATCCAGGTGGACGGCGGCATCAATGAGAAAAACGCAGGGGCGGCGATCGCCGCAGGCGCCAACGTGCTCGTTGCGGGAAGCGCGGTCTTCCGCGCCGAGGATAAGTCGGCCGCCATTCGCGCGCTTAAAGAAGCGTAAATACGCAATTCTTCAAAGGGTGTACTTTTGGGTACATCCTTTTTCTTTTTCTCTTTTCTTTTCCGACAAGAAATACGGAAGAAGCGTGCTATAATGGTTGCAAACGAAAAAGCCGATGTGCAGTGTGAGTTTTTTCGGATCCGGAAAACTGCAAGGAGCAGATGTAGCGAAAAGAGGTGGACTTTTATGCGTGTGCTGTATATCGACGTCTATTTTCTTATCAATTTCACCGTGGATCTTCTTTCTCTGTATTTTGCTTTGGTGATATTGCATTTTTCGCCCGTCCGATGGCGGCTTGCGCTTTCCGCGGCGATCGGCGCGCTCTATGCGTCGCTTTCCGTGCTTTTTCATGAGAGGGCGGTGCTTCTTCTTATCGTATCTTTTTTCTCCTTGGTCGGAATGATCCTTTTGGTCAGTCCCGGCGCGGGCCTGTATCGGCGGCTGAAGCTACTGTTTTTATTCCTTTTTTTGCAGCTTTTGATCGGCGGCATCGTGCATTTCGGATACGGTATTTTGCAAAGGACCCTTTCCGGTATAGGCGCCGCGGGCGGTGCGGAAAACCGAAGGCTTCTGTATCTTGCGGCCTTGATCCTCGTCTCGCTCGGCGTTCTTCGTCTTGCTATGGCGTTGCTTGCGGGCGGCGCGGGAGAGGAAAGCGTTGAGATCGGAATTTCCTTTATGGGAAAAAGGTATCATGGTGCGGCACTTGTGGACAGCGGATGCTTTCTTTGCGATCCGTTG
>JAZQTA010000032.1:0-5132 GCA_045630385.1 Eubacteriales bacterium
CCGAGAAAAACAACAAAAGAAATACCTGTAATTATAACCTCAGCGGTTGTATCGTAATTTCCGTCAAGCAACTTTACTCCCACGACGCCCAAAGTAATAAAGAGAGCGATTGCAGAAATAATTGCTAACCATAAACACAATTTTTTCATTCTTAACCTCCGTTCAAATCATTGCTGCCATCAGCGTAGTCAATGACTATCTTCTTGCAGTTCGGACAGTTATAGGCAATGCAAGCCGAGCCTTTCATAAACGACAGCTCCGACAGAATGACAGAATCCTTATGAAATTCTGCGCGTCCAAAAAACTTTCGCTTTTCGCCTTTTAGCCAACTTATCTCGTGAGGACTTTGAATAAGTCCTTTTAACATTTCCTTGTTGCAATAAGGACAGTTCATCTTATTGACCTCCTTCAATAAAGCACAAAATGCGCCCATAACTTATCCAAAGCTATGGGCGTTTCGTCATCCTCATATAGATTGATTTCCCACAACTTTATAGGGAAATTGTATTTAGTAAGATAATTATATTTTATCATAAAACCTACGCTTTGTCAACCAATAATTCGGCCTTCCCCAAATCGCTTTGCAAATTAAACAATTTTACGCACAATCACTATCACTGCGGTGAAATAAGAATAGGGGATGGCGCATTTGAGGGTAGCTCAAGTTTTTTTGAACTTGAGCTACCCTCTATCATATTATTTAAAGAATTCAGCAATCAGTTATTGGGGTTTTTGCTCTTCTTTACTATCTTAGGTCATCAAGCCTCTGTCTTTTCTTCGGGAATTTCGGCCTTGGTTTCCTTTTTGTGATAGCGCAGGGCGCAGATATCGTCGCCCTTGGCGATGCATTTGGGAAGATCGAGAACGCTGCCGTAGCACTCACCGATGCCGTGGTCACCGCACATGGCAATATCGCAAAGCATCGCGATCTCCTCATCCGTGCAGCCTGCCTTCTGCCATGCCTTCACGAGGGGGCAGTAATGGAAATCAATGGAAAGCGCGTCGTCCGTGGACTCGAGGATCTTCATCTCGAAAACGAGCTGCGCGGGCTTCGTGAAAAGCGTCTTGCGCAGGCCCTTCAGACTGTCCGTCTTTCCCTTCTTTACAAGATCCGCGCCCTGCGAAAGACCGCAACGTTTGATGGCCGCGCTTGCAAACTCCTTGGGATCGAGGCCGCGCTTCTTTGCCTCGTCGCAAAGAAGATAGAGCCAATGCGCTCTGTGCTCCAGCTGTGCGCGGATGGCCTGCAGAAGGCCGTTTTTGTACTTGGGATCGTTCTTAACGATGCTCATAAGGTTTCTCCTTTGTATTTATATTTTTTAAATTCTTTGAATCAGATCCTTATAGAAAACAACGCACTCTCCGATATTTTCGATACCGATGTGCTCGTTATCCTTATGGATGGTGGCAAACTGCTTCTTGGAAAGATCAATCGGCGCAAAGCGCAGAATATGATCCGCAACGTCGGTGAAGCGGCGCGCATCCGTGCCCGCCGTCAGAAGAAAGGGTGCAACGATCACGTCGGGAAAATTCTCATGCAAAAGCTTCTCCACCGCAAGGAAGGGTGCGCCGCCAAAATCCGTGGGCCTGCAGTAATCGCGCTCGACCTCCTCGATCGCGACGCCGTATTTTTCGGCGATCCTCTTGATTTTTTCAAGGCCGCCGTAAAGATCCTCCTCACGCACGCAACGCAAAAACATCGTGGCCTCGCAGACCTTTCCGGGGATCTGCGGATCGCGCACGTCGCCCGCGTTCACCGTGGTGAAGGAAACCGCCGTGGAAAGCATCGCGCTTGCCGCCGGGATGCCCATCATGATCTTTTTGATGATCGGCGAGAAAAGCCCCATATTTCCGAAAAGAAGGCTTAGCGGGAAGGACATATACGGCGCGTGGCGCTCAAAGGTCGCCCTGACCTCGGGATAAAATTTACCCTTATAAATCTTTGACTTCTTATCGCTGACCTCGCAGATAAAGCGCGAAAGGCGCTCGATCGCGCTGTCCCTTGCGCCGCCGAAGCCGCCGTGCCCCTTGGGATCGATCTTTGTGACACAGCGATACACGTGGCGGCTCTTTTCATGCACGGCAACCACCGCGCTCTTGTGGGAAACGCCGGGGATCTGCCCCTCGGTGATCGCGCCGCCCTCGTCGAGAAGCGCATCAAAGCGAATGCCCTTTTCCTTAAAATACTCGGTGGCAAGCACCATGCCGTCACCGCAGACCTCCTCGTTATTCGAAGAGCCTATGTAAAGATCAATGCCCTCAAAATCATAGCCCTCACAGAGAAGCTCCTCTGCCGCCTGCAGCTCGGCAAAAAGCGGCGTTTTGGTGTCGATCGTGCCGCGGCCGTAAAGATAGCCGTCCTTTTCGGTTGCGCGGAAGGGATCGCTTTCCCAGCCCTCGCCGCCGTCCACCACATCGTGATGCGACATCAGCATGATATTTCTTTTCGCATTTTTTCCGCGGATCACGTAAACGAAGCATCCGCTGCCGAAGGTCAGGCGCTCCGCCCTTGCAGTAAGCGTCGGAAAGAGCACCTCGAGCGCGGAATAAAAGGCGTCAAACTCCTCCCCATACGTTCCCTCTCTCGTAAAGACCGTTTTGCAATCGATCATGCGGGAGAGCTTTTTTACGTATTCACGGCTTTTCTCTGCCGAAACGCCCTTGCGCTCCGCCGCGCCTTTAAGAATCGGTGCGCTCATGCTTCATCCTCTCCCCTTCTGTGCTTTTCGATGAAATCGGTAACGCCCTTTTCATTATAGATCATGAAGAAGATCAAGGAAACGAGGCTGAAAAATCCTGCGAAAACGCCCGTGAGCTTCACGCCGAGCATACCGACGGTTTCCCCTGCGGGCGCGCCGATGGCAAGCACGCTGGAAACGACCACCATGGCGAGCGAATACGCGATCTTCTCGATAAAGGTCTTGGTCGCGGAGAAAAAGCCCTCGCGGTTCACGCCGTTTTCAATGCTGTCCTTCTGAATGATATCCGACATGCAGGACTGCGGCAAAATATTGATCGCGGCAAACGGGAACGCCACGACGATGCCCATGAAAAGTCCGAGAAGCAGCTCGTAGCCAACCACGAGCGAGGCAAGCACGTCGCCGAAGAAAATAAAGGCGAACACCACGGTGAATATAACGCTCGCAAGCACGAGCATTTTCTTCTTGCCGTATTTTTTGCTGAATTTCACGATCATCGGGAACAGGCAGAGCGCAACGCCGATGGCGGAAAGCATCACGAGGAAGGACTGCGACTCCGGCACGTTCAGAAGCATCGTGATATAATAAAGCATCGCGGTCTGGAAAAAGGCCATCGAAAGATAGCTGAAAAGATCTCCCGCAAAAAAGGTAACGAAGCTTTTGTTCTTGAATATGCTCCTTGCGGATGCAAGAAGCGATTGGCGGGGCTTCACGCTCGCCTCCACGTAATCGTTCTCACGGAATGCCGTTGATCCGAGAAGCACGCAAACGAGACCGATCGCGGCAAACACCGTGAACACGATGCGCCAGGACCAAAGCGCGCTAACGCCGAGCATCTTGATGAGATCCACAAAAAGCGTCGCCGCATACATAAACGAGCTCGAGCCCATAAAGAACGCGGTGCTGATGCCGTAATAGCCGACTCTTCCCTTCGCATCCGGGATCACCTCGGGAATGAGAGCGTTTCGCGGAATAAAGAAGAAGGTGTACGCCGTGTAATAAACGACGAGGAAAAAGCCGACCCAAACGGCGTTGGCGGCAGAGCCCTGCTTGAAGGGTGCCATAAAGATCATTAGAACGGAAAGCGCGTAAGGGATCGCCGCACAGCGCATAAAGGGCATTCTGCGGCCGTTTTTATGCGTAGAGCGGTCCGAAAGATTTGCCACCCACGGATCGGTGACGGCATCTATTACCTTGCTAAATCCCGTGAGAAGCGCCATGATCGTGATAAAGCCCAAGAGCTTATTTTGCGGCAAAAGCTGCGGAATGCCGCTCTTCACCGTAGGCTGGAAGAAATACAGAAGATAGTTTCCTATCATACCGTTAAAGAGTCCCTTCGCTATATCCGAAAGGCAATAGCGAACCATCTTGCGTTTTGGTAATGCTTGTTTCATAATGCTCCTATTGTAAAGTTTTGTTTTCTTTTGTTTGTTTTTTACTTCAAAATACAGCGAATAGCGAAAAGCTGCAGCCGCTTCGGCAAAACGTTCAAAAGCAAAAGAAGCGGATTGCGGTTGATCGTATAAACGAAGGCGGGGTTTCTTTTTTTCAGAATTTTCTCGGCCTTTTCGGCAATTTTTCTCGGCGGAATGCTTCTCGCCTCCACACGATCCACCACGGCGCGAAACCTTTGCGCGTTGCAGGTATAGATCGCGGTTTTTTCACAGAACCGCGCAAGCGCATCGGTGGATGCGCCGATCATTTCCGTTTCCACCGCGCCGGCGCGAAGCACCGAAACGCGGATGCCGAGCAGCTGAAGCTCCATTGCGAGCGAATACGCGTATTTATCCAGTGCCGCCTTCGTGATAGCGTAAATGCCCGTGAACGGCAAGGGATCGAGCGGGGCGAGCTCGCTCGTTGTGATCAAAATGCGGCTTCCCCTCGAAAGCAAGGGCATAACAAGCTTGTTGAGAAGATAAACGCCCGTTAGATTGATATCCAAAATGCGGCGAAAGGCACTCTCCTCCATCTCGACCAAGGAATCTAACATATAGATCCCCGCAAAATGCAAAACGGCGTAAAGAGAATCGGTGCGCTTCCGAATTTCTTCC
Organism: Eubacteriales bacterium; assembly: GCA_045630385.1. GTDB lineage: Bacteria > Bacillota > Clostridia > Oscillospirales > CAG-272 > UBA1740. The sequence continues at coordinate 4,751 of JAZQTA010000032.1, forward strand.
ACCGCCGCGCATAGGCTCTCGGCGCTCGTGACGTCCGCCTCAATATAGATCAGATTTTCCGTTTCCTCGCAGGGCTTGATATCCAGCGCAAACACGCGGTAGCCCCTTTTGCAAAGCAAGCGCGCGGTCTTTTGTCCCATGCCGCCGCTCGCGCCCGTGATCAGAACGGATTTTTGCATATTCGTATTCTCCTTCAAAATCCTTGCGAGCGGCCGGAAAAATACAGCCGCCCCAAGCCTCTACTCCATTATACCAAATATTTTTTTATTATGCAACCGCATTTTTAAAAAAACAACGTGCGCTGTGCCGATATCGGCACAGCGCACGTTGTTTTTTTAAAAATGCGGTTGCATAATAAAAAAATATTTGGTATAATGGAGTA
>JAZQTA010000033.1:0-30277 GCA_045630385.1 Eubacteriales bacterium
TGTCGATCATGCGGATCTCGGTGATGGTGGGATTTCTCTTCTTGGAGATGAAGTAATTCTGGCAGAATGCGATATCGTCGATATCCATTGCCAGGCCGTATTCCTTAACAAAGGCGGCAAGGCCGTCTCTGTCAAGCTCAATAAATCCGTCCAGCGTCTTCACGGAGGAGGGAATATCGTAAGCGGTGGCAAGCGTTTCCTTCGTTTCGAGGGATGCCTCTCTTGCCTCCACGGGGTTGATCACGTACTTTTTGATCTTGGCAATATCGCCGTCGGAGAGATCGCCGTAGAGAATATAGACCTTCGCGGTGCGGATGGTGGGACGCTCGCCGCGGGAAATGATCTGAATGCACTGTGCCGCGCTGTCCGCTCTCTGATCAAACTGACCGGGCAAAAATTCAACGGCAAAAACGGTAGCACCCTCGGCGTCGAAATCATCGGTCACGATATCGAGCTGGGGCTCGGAGAAAACGGTGCTCTTCGCATAGTTGAAGAGTGCTTCGTCCAGATCCTCTGCGTCGTAGCGGTTGAGGACGCGCACGGCGGTGAGCTTTTCGATCTGAAGAAGATTTTTAAGGTCGGAGAAAAGGGAAGCGGCCTCGTGCGCGAGTCCTTCCTTCTTTTCCACGTAAACGCGATAAACCATTATTTAGCCTCCTTTGCAGCAAGTGCCTTCTGTCCGATATCCTTGCGGCAGTAAGCGTTTGCAAAATGAATTTTCTTTGTGAGCTTGTATGCGTCCGCGATTGCGTTTTCAAGCGTATCTGCGGCGGCCACCGCACCAAGCACGCGTCCGCCCGCGGTGAGAAGCTTTCCGTCCGCAAGCTTTGCGCCCGCAACGTAAACGAGTCCTTCCTCGGGAAGCGTGATCTCAAAGCCGGTCTCGTATTTTCCGGGATATCCCTCGGAAGCCATAACCACGCAGCAGGCAGCGCCCTTCGAGAAGCGAACCATATCCTCGGTCAGCGTTCCGTTCGTGGTAGCCTCCATGATCTCGAGAAGATCGCTTTCCAAAAGAGGAAGAACGACCTGCGTTTCGGGATCGCCGAAGCGGCAGTTGTATTCGATCACCTTGGGACCGTCCTTGGTGAGCATGAGTCCGAAGTAAAGGCAGCCCTTAAAGGTGCGTCCCTCTGCTTCCATGGCGCGGATCGTGGGAAGGAAGATCGTCTCCATGCATTCCTTCGCGATCGCATCGGTGTAATAGGGGTTGGGCGCGATCGTGCCCATGCCGCCGGTGTTGAGACCTTGATCGCCGTCAAGGGCTCTCTTGTGGTCCATGGAGGAAACCATGGGAACGACGGTCTTTCCGTCCGTGAAGGAAAGCACCGAAACCTCGGGGCCCTCAAGGAACTCCTCGACAACGATGCGGTTTCCGCTCGCGCCGAAGACCTTGTCCTCCATAATATCGTGAACGGCGTTGATCGCCATTTCTCTTGTCGTTGCAATAATAACGCCCTTGCCGAGTGCAAGACCGTCCGCCTTCACGACGGTGGGGATCGGAGCGGTTTCGAGGTAGCGGAGAGCATCTGCGGGATTCTCAAAAACCTCGTAGCCTGCGGTCGGAATGCCGTATTTTTTCATCAGATTTTTAGAAAAGACCTTGCTGCCCTCAATGATGGCCGCTTTAGCCTCAGGGCCGAAGCAGGGGATACCGATTGCGTTCAGGGCATCCACACAGCCGAGCACAAGAGGATCGTCGGGTGCGACCACGGCGTAGTCGATCGCGTTCTCCTTGGCAAATGCGGCGATTTTGTCGATCTCCTTTGCGCCGATGGGAACGAGGGTGGCATCCTTAGCCATACCGCCGTTGCCGGGAAGCGCGAAGATCTCGTCCACGTGCTTGCTTTCCTTCAGTTTTTTTATAATGGCGTGCTCACGCCCGCCGGAACCAACAACTAAAATTTTCATATTTTCGCTCCTTTGCGTATTCTCTAAAACAAGGGACGAGCCCCGGTGCAAACAAAAATTGCGCGGGGCCTGAATGTTTAATGGTGGAACAGGCGCATGCCGGTGAAGGCCATTGCCATTCCGTATTTGTCGCAAACCTCGATTACGAGATCGTCGCGGATCGAGCCGCCGGGTTGAGCAATGAAGGAAACGCCGCTTCTGTGCGCTCTTTCAATGTTGTCGCCGAAGGGGAAGAATGCATCCGAACCGAGAGCAACGCCGGAAACGGAATCAAGATACGCTCTCTTTTCCTCTGCCGTCAGAGGCTCGGGGCGCTCGGAGAAATACTTCTGCCAGATTCCCTCTGCGCAAACGTCCTCCTCGTTTTGGTTGATGTAGCCGTCGATCACGTTATCTCTGTCGGCTCTGCCCATGCCCTCGCGGAAGGGGAGTGCAAGAACCTTTGCGTGCTGGCGCAAAAACCAGGTGTCGGCCTTCGTGCCCGCAAGGCGCGTGCAGTGAATGCGCGACTGCTGTCCCGCGCCCACGCCGATGGCCTGTCCGCCGTACGCGAAGCAAACCGAGTTGGACTGGGTGTATTTCAGCGTGATAAGTGCCACGATCAGATCGCGCTTTGCCTCCTCGGGCAAGCACTTGTTGGCGGTTACAACGTTTTCGAGAAGCTTCTCGCAGATCTCAAAGTTGTTTCTGCCCTGCTCGAAGGTAATACCGAAGACCTGCTTCTTTTCCACGGGAGCGGGAGCGTATGCGGGATCGATCTCAATAATATTATAGCTGCCCTTTCTCTTGGTTTTGAGAAGTGCAAGCGCCTCGTCGGTGTAGCCGGGAGCGATGATACCGTCCGAAACCTCGCGTGCGATGAGCTTCGCCGTGGTCAGATCGCATACGTCGGAAAGCGCGATGAAGTCACCGAAGGAGGACATTCTGTCCGTGCCGCGGGCTCTCGCATAAGCGCAAGCAAGAGGGGAAGCGTCGAGTCCCTCGATATCGTCAACGAAGCAAGCCTTCTTGAGCGCCTCGGGCAAGGGAAGTCCGAGAGCGGCCGAGGTGGGGCTCACGTGCTTGAAGGAGGTTGCGGCGCACATGCCGGTGGCTTCCTTCAGCTCCTTCACGAGCTGCCAGCCGTTGAAGGCGTCGAGAAAGTTGATATATCCGGGATTTCCGCAAAGAATTTTAATGGGAAGCTCGCCCTCCTCCATATAAATGCGAGAGGGGTTTTGGTTGGGGTTGCAACCGTATTTCAAAGCCAAGCTATTCATTTTTCTTCCTCACAAGATGTTTTTGTTGATCATTCTCTCGGTATACGTTCCGTCTGCGAGATTCACGTAGCGAACGTAAAGAGAGATCTTGTTGTTCTCGTCAAGGTTCTGCCAGATATCGCTTGTCAAGGCGTCGATATCCGAGGGGATCGAGATTCTTTCGGGCTCGCCCTGGAAGGTCGGGATCGGATTTCCGTCGGTCACGTAGGTGTGGATGAAATGTCCGAGACCTGCCTTCGTGGGATAATCAAAGGTGTAGCGCGCGCAGTCGCTGCCCTCGGCATCCAGGCTCTTCAGAATGCTCATTTTATAAGTAAAATCGCCGCCGGCGAAATTTAGAATACCGCTGATACGGGGGGTGAGGTTGGGTGCATCGGGCTCAAAAGCGCGCGTGCGAAGGGATTTTTCAAATTCCTTGCCCTCAACGAGGCCCTTGTAAATGGTATCGGTCTGATCGCCGTTGGTAACGATCAGCTGATTTTTATAGCTGCGCAACGCGGCGTAAATAATAAGGCTCGGATCCTCAACGCGCGATACGTCGAAGGGCTCGGTGTAAATATCGCCGCCCTTATCCTTGAAAACGCGATTGCGGCTGTTTTCGCTGCGCCCCATGATAAAGTAAGCGACTGCGGCATGCTTTCCGTCCTCGGTCTTGCCGATAACGATGCCGCGGCCAACGTAGGGGTTACCCTGGATGCGCTCGCCAATTGACTTGATTTCGTAAATATTCATTGTCATTTCTCCGTTTTTTCATCTCTGATGCGCTTAGCAACCATAGCGGTAGCCTTGGGAAGCAGGATCCATTCTGCCTCCTCCATAACGCGCTTTTGAAGAATTTCGGGGGTGTCACCCTCGCGGATCTCAACTGCCTTTTGCAGAAGGATCTGTCCGCCGTCGGGGATTTCGTTCACGTAATGAACGGTTGCACCGGTCACCTTCACGCCGTAGGAAAGCGCGGCCTCATGCACGCGCAGACCGTAGAAGCCGGCGCCGCAGAAGGAGGGGATCAGGGAGGGGTGCACGTTAAGAATGCGCTCCGGGAAGCGAGCGGTGAAATCCGCGGAAAGAATGCTCATAAATCCCGCAAGCACGATCATTTCGATTCCGTGGCTTTCAAGCGCCGAAAGGATCTTTTTTTCAAAATCCTCCGCGCTCGCGGATTCCTTTCTTGAAACCACGGCGGTCGGGATGGAGGCGGCCTCCGCTCTTTTCAGAGCGTAAGCATCCGCGCGGCTGGAAAGCACGAGTGCGATCTCGCCGTCGGGAATTTTATTATCTGCCTGCGCGTTGATCAACGTCTGCAGATTCGTGCCGCCACCCGAAACGAATACGGCAATTCTCGTTTTCATTATACGAGAACCACGCCTTCCTCGGACTCGATGATCTCGCCGCAGATATAAGCGTCCTCACCGTTCGCTTTGAGGATCTCAAGCGCTCTCTGCGCGTCCTCCTTCTTCACGATCACGCTCATACCAACGCCCATGTTGAAGGTGTTGAACATATCTCTTTCGGGAATGCCTCCAACCTTGGCAATGAGATCGAAGATAGGCAGAATGCGAAGCTCCTTGCGGTAGATTTTAGCACCGAGGCCTTCGGGAAGGCTTCTCGGGATGTTTTCATAGAAGCCGCCGCCCGTGATGTGAGAAATGGCACGAACGGTGCATTCCTCCAGAAGCGCGAGAATGGGCTTCACGTAGATCTTGGTGGGCGTGAGAAGCGTTTCCTGAACGCTCTTGCCGCCAAGCTCTGCTACGGGTGCGGAAAGATCGTTTTCGCCAACGCCGAAGACCTTTCTCACGAGGGAGAAGCCGTTGGAGTGCACGCCGCTGGAGGGAAGTGCGATCACAACGTCGCCAACCTGCATGCTCTTCGGATTGAGGATCTTCTTTTTATCAACCACGCCGACAGCGAAGCCTGCGAGGTCGTATTCGTCCACGGGATAGAAGCCGGGCATTTCGGCGGTTTCGCCGCCGATCAGAGCCGCGCCGCTCTGTACGCAGCCCTCGGCAACGCCGGAAACGATTGCGGCGATTCTTTCGGGAATATTCTTGCCGCAAGCGATATAGTCAAGGAAGAAAAGGGGCTTTGCGCCGCAGCAAATAACGTCGTTTACGCACATTGCCACGCAGTCGATGCCCACGGTGTCGTGCTTGTCCTGAAGGAAAGCAAGCTTCAGCTTGGTTCCAACGCCGTCCGTACCGCTTACGAGCACGGGCTTCTCCATGCCCTGCACGTCAAGCTCGAAGAGGCCGCCGAAGCCGCCAACGTCGGAGCAAACGCCGCTCGTCATGGTTCTTGCAATATGGGCCTTCATAAGCTCAACGGCCTTGTAGCCCGCAGTAATATCCACGCCGGCCTTGGCGTAGCTTTCAGACATAGAATTTTTCATTATTTTTATTCCTTTCCGTTCCAACAATAAGTACAAAGTTCTGATGGGTCGATGCCGATTGCCTTCGCGATTCCGTCAAGCGACTGGAATTCAAGTGAATCAAAATGGAGTCTTTTGCAGATGGCGGCGCGCAGCTTTCTTCCTCTTTCGGTAGTGGCATCGCTGTATTCTTCGATATGCGAAAGCCCCTCCTCGCCCTCAAGGTCAACGATGGTGCGCCGTGCGGGCAGATCCATTTCGGATGTGCTCGGTGAGAAGTTCAGATATTTGCAGCCGTACATGATCGGCGGGCACGCCGAGCGGATATGCACGCTTTTTGCTCCGTTCTGATAGAGAAAGTCCACCGTCTCGGAGAGCTGCGTACCGCGAACAATCGAGTCGTCCACGAAAAGAAGGTTTTTATCCTGGATCAGTCCGTGCACGGGGATCTGCTTCATCTTCGCGATCTTTTTTCTCTCCTTTTGGTTGGAGGGAATGAAGCTTCTTGCCCATGCGGGGGTGTATTTAATGAAGGGTCTTGCAAAGGGCTTGCCGCTGTGATGCGCATAGCCGATGGCGTGCGGTGTGCCGGAATCGGGAACGCCGCAAACGTAATCCACGTCGGGGAGCGTTCCGTTCTTCTGCTCGAATTCCGCCATGATCTCGCCGTTCTTCACGCGCATCATCTCCACGTTCACGCCCTCGTAGGTCGCCGTGGGATAGCCGTAATAGGTCCAGAGAAAGGCGCAGATCTTTTTCTTGTCGCAGCCCTCGTAAAGCACCTTTGCCTCGGTGGGGGAGAGCTCGAGGATCTCGCCGCTCCTTAACTCCTTATAGGGCTCGAAGCCAAGCTTTTCGTATGCGAAGGACTCAAAGGAAACGCAGAAGCCGTCCTCGTTTTTTCCGACGGTGACGGGAAGGCGCCCCGCCTTATCGCGCGCGCAAATGATGTGCCCGTTTTCCAAAAGAAGAAGAATGCAGAGCGCACCCTCAATGGCCTCTTGCGCATTGCGGATTCCTTCCTCAATGGTATCCTTTTCATCGATCAGCGCCGCGAGCAGCTCGGAGGAGTTAACGCGGTTGCCGCTCATGCCCTGGAAGATCACGCCACTGCGCTTCAGCAGTCTTTCCGTGAGCGCCTCCGCGTTGGCGATCATACCGACGATTGCAACGGCGTACGTGCCGAATTTGGAGCAGATCAGAAGCGGTTGAGGATCGCGGTCGCTGATGCAGCCGATCGCCGCCTCGCCCTCCATGCGTCCTGCAATGTTATCAAACTTGGTGCGAAAGGGAGAATTTTCAATGTTGTGGATCTCTCTTTGGAAGCCAAGCGTTTTATTGACTGCGGCCATGCCGGCACGTGCTTTTCCGAGGTGAGAATGATAGTCAACTCCGAAGAACACGTCCTGCACACAGTCGTAATTTGCGGTTATACCGAAAAAGCCGCCCATGCTAACCTCACTTTAATGGTATTGGAGTAGATCAAGCAAAGAAGAGCTTCGAGAGCGTCATGGGATCGATGTACTTGCCGTCCTTGTAAACTCTCATGTTGCCGGAGGCGATCTCGTCGATCAGAATAACCTCGCCCTTTGCATTGTAGCCGAACTCAAACTTGATATCGTAGAGAATAAGGCCCTTTGCCTTGAGATCGTCCGCAACGATCGCGGTGATTTTCTGCGTCATCTCCTTGGTTGCGTCGTACTGCGCGTCGGTCATAACGCCGAGTGCGATCAGGCCGTCCTTGGTAACGAGCGGATCGCCCTTTTCATCGTTCTTGAAGGTCATCTCAACGTAAGCGTCGAGATCTGCGCCCTCCTCGATGTAATCGCTGTAGCGGCGGTAGAAGCTGCCCACAGCCTTGTGGCGGCAGATCACCTCAAGTCCCTTACCCAAGGGCTTCGCGGGAATAACCTCCATTGTGGTATCGCCGAGATCCGCGCTGATGTAGTGGGTCTTGATGCCTGCGGCATTGAGCTTTTCGAAGAAGTAGATGGACATACGGAGGTTCACGTCGCCAACGCCGTCGATCTTGAGACCGACAGAGTTTTCGCCGGGATCGAAAACGCCGTCCTTGCCGGTGCAGTCGTCCTTGAATTTAAGAAGATAGTTGCCATTGTCGAGTGCGAAAACGTCCTTGGTTTTTCCGGTGTAAACAAGTTTCTTTGCCATTTTTCTTTACCTCGTATATAAAATTTTTTTAAAAATCAAAATTTGTTGAAGCGCTCTTCCACGCCCTTGTTTTTCTCGAGAACGGTTGCCGTATCCTTTTTGCGTTTTTCCTCAAGCGCGCATGCGAGTCCCTCGTCCTCGATGGCGAGCATCTCGATGCAGAGAAGCGCCGCATTGGCCGCGCCGTTCACCGCCACGGTGGCAACGGGAATGCCGGAGGGCATCTGCACGGTGGAAAGAAGCGCGTCAAGACCTAAAAAGCTCGTTCCGCAAACGGGAATGCCGACGACGGGAAGCGTCGTGTTAGCCGCGATCGCACCTGCCAGATGCGCCGCCATGCCGGCCGCCGCGATAATTGCGCCAAAGCCGTTTTTTCTTGCGCTCTTGGTAAATTCTGCCGCCTCAAGCGGGGTTCTGTGCGCGGAGAAGACGTGTACCTCGTAGGGTACGCCAAAACTGTCCAGCGTGTCGATGGCCTTCTGCACTACGGGAAGATCGCTGTCACTTCCCATAACGATCGCGATTTTTTTCATAACAATCTCCTAAACAAAAATAATTAAAAAAGCGCACACTTATAGCATCCCCATAAGCGTGCCCAGACGGTCGGCAAAAAACTTCTCCTTTGTTTCTCTGTGGTAATCCACTCGCTCCGTCAGTCGCAAAGGATGCAAATCGTATTCAAACGACAGAAAAATTATAACATAATCAAGGGTAAAAGTCAATAGATTTGAAAATATTTTTTTATGTGCGCTTATTATATAAAATATTACTGCGTTTTTTTGGCAAAAATCGCATCGCTTCATTTTTTTGCTCTTTTTTTTAATAAAATTTCCGTATTTTATTGACAATGTGTGTCGGCTATGGTAATATAAAGAGGAATGCTGTTGAAAGGTTGTGTTTTATGATTATTTCTTTCAGATCCTGCGAAGCGTTTTCGGAAGGTCTTGCGCGTGTTCTTCCGCTTCTCGGTGTTGAGGAGGGCGTGGGAGGCTACGTTTTGCGGGCGGAGAAAGCGGATTTTCTCGGCGCATCTCTGTCGGGAAATGACGGCGTTATATATTATAAGGAAAAAATCCATTTCTTCCGTGCGCTCGGCCTTTTTGTGGAAAAGGCGCGCATTGGTAAGGATTTCGAGGTAAAGGAGGAGATTTCCTTCGATACCGTAGGAATGATGTTCGATACCTCTCGCTTTGGCGGTTTGAAGCTTTCCGCAATCAAGGAGCAACTTGATTATCTCGCCTTGATGGGCTATAACCTCTATATGCTGTATACGGAGGATAGCTTTGATCTTCCTTCGCGTCCGCATTTTGGTTATATGCGCCCAAGATACAGCGAGGCAGAGCTTCGCGAGCTGGACGATTATGCGTATGCATACGGCATTGAGATGATCCCTTGCTTTGAGGCGTACGGACATATGTCGCAGTATCTCGCGTGGGACGAGGCGGCGAAGGTGAAGGACACCGCTTCCGTTTTGCTTGCGGAGGAGGAAGAAACCTACAAGCTTCTGGAGGAAATGATCGTGGCGCTCTCGAAGCCCTTCCGCTCGAAGCGTATCCATATCGGTATGGACGAGGCGTGGGACATGGGAAGAGGTAAGTACCTCGACCGTCACGGGCTCGTTCCGCTCTTTGATATCTTTAACCGCCACATGGATCGCCTGATCGCGATCACGGATAAATACGGTCTGAAGCCCATGATGTGGAGCGATATGTATTTCCGCATTGCTTCGGGAGGGACGGCGTATTACGATGAGAGCATCGTCGTGCCGGACAGCGTGAAGGAAAAGATACCGGAAGGCGTGGAAATGGTATATTGGCACTACGGCGAGGGTCCCAAGGGGTGTGACGATTATATGCTGAAAAAGCATATGGATCTCGGTCATCCCGTGATCTACGCCGCAGGCCTTTGGTCGTGGATCGGACATGCTCCCGAAAACCATTATACTTACGAAACCACGAAGGCGGGCATCAGCGCTTGCGTGAAAAACGGCGTTCGGCAAATGATGACGACCTATTGGACGAACGACGGCTCGGAAACACAGCCGAATATGCTCCTTCTGGCGCTTTCCTTTACCGCCGAAATGGCGTATAAGGGTGCGGATACTCCCGAGGACGTGCTTCGCTCCCGCTTCGAGGCGCTTACCGGCGGTGACTTTGATGCCTTCTGGGATATGTCCTCGTATCATAATAATTTCGACGTGGGCGATCCTTTCGAGAATTTCCATGAAAGATTTTACGGCAAGGCCGTGTTCTGGCAGGATATTCTGCAAGGAATTTACGATGCAAATCTTTACGAGCATCCGCTTGCCGGGCATTATGCCGCGTATGCGGAGAAGATGATGCGGTACAGCGGAAAATGGAAGCCTCTTTACGAGCATATGGCGAAGATCTTCGATTATCTGGCGGTTAAGGTAAAGATCGCCGAAAATCTGAAGCCCGCATACGATCGCGGCGACAGGGAAGTGCTGGCCGAGATCAAGGATGCTCTTCTTCCCGCGCTCCTTGAAAAAACGATAGCCGTTCACGAGAGCCACCGTAAGGTATGGCGCACCTATTACGTGGACAAGGGCTGGAGAATACTCGACGACCGTTACGGTGCCATGAAGGCAAGGATCCATACCGCCATTGAGGAATTGGATTCCTATCTTCGCGGTGAGGTTGACGCATTGGACGAGCTTACTGAGCCGCGCTATAAGCGTGCGGTTTCGGGCTTCCAGGTCTACCGTCGCATCACCGCCCCTGTTTATTGATCCTCAAAAAATTTATATAAAGGAGAAAAAACATGAAACTCGCGTACAATGTCAAAGACAAACCCTCTATCCCGCGCACAATCGTTTTTGCTCTTCAGCAGGTGCTTGCGATCCTGGCGGCAACCATCGTTGTTCCCGTCATCATCAACAACAACACCGCAGGCATGGCAGCTGCTTCGAATATGTCGCAGTCTGCGGCTCTGTTCGGGGCAGGCGTCGGAACGCTTGTGTATCTGCTCTTCACCAAGTTTAAGAGCCCCGTATTCCTTGGAAGCTCGTTTGCTTTCCTCGGTTCTATGACGGCTGCCTTCGCAGGTGCGGTAAGCGCATCCGTAGGCTATCTTGGTCTTATCATCGGTGCGATCCTCGCAGGCCTCGTTTACGTGGTTATCGCAATCGTCGTTAAGTTCGTCGGCGTAAACTGGATCAATAAGATCATGCCCGCCGCAGTTATCGGCCCGACGGTAGCTGTAATCGGTCTCTCTCTTTCCGGCAATGCGGTAGGAGATCTCGTTAAGGGCGGCGTTTCTACTGCCAATCCTTATCTTGCACTTCTTTGCGGTCTCGTAACGCTGGCAACGGTTATCGTTTGCTCCGTATACGGCAAGAAGATGCTGAAGATCATCCCTTTCATCATGGGTATTCTCGCAGGCTATGCGGTAGCGGCTATCTTCACCGTGATCGGTCATATCGCAGAGGCACCTCAGCTTATCATTATCAACTTCAGTCTCTTCAAGAATATGTCTTGGGTTCCCGATTTCACCTTCATTGAGGCGTTCAAGGGCTTCGGTAGCCTGACCGGCTCTTACTTCCTTACCGTTCTCGTAGCGTACGTTCCTGTTGCGTTCGTTGTATTTGCAGAGCATATCGCGGACCACAAGAACATCAGCTCCATCATCGAGTCCGACCTTCTTGAGGATCCCGGTCTTGACAGAACCCTTCTCGGTGACGGCGTTGGTTCTATGGCAGGTGCGTTCTTCGGCGGTTGCCCCAATACGACCTACGGCGAGTCCGTTGGCTGTGTGGCTATCTCCGGTAACGCTTCCGTGATCACGATCCTTTACGCTGCAATCATCTGCATCGTTTCTGCATTCTTCGCTCCCTTCGTAACGCTTCTTGCAACCATTCCCTCGTGCGTAATGGGCGGTGTTTGCATGGCGCTTTATGGCTTCATTGCAGTATCCGGTCTTAAGATGATCCAGAACGTGGATCTCGGTGATAACCGCAACCTCTTTGTGGTTTCCGTTATCCTTATCGCCGGTGTTGGTCAGCTGTCTCTCAGCTTCGGAAAGGTAACCATTACCAACGTTGCTTGCGCTCTGATCCTTGGTATTCTTACCAACGTTCTCGTTAACATCAAGAAGGACGTAGACGTAGAGAAGTAATATCTCTTACTAATAATTCTGCGGATATGTAAACGCGAGTTTGCATATCCGCATTTTTTTGCATAAAAAAACTCCCGTCAAGAGGTCCTGACGGGAGAAATAAAAAGATTGATTTATTTTTTTGCACGGTTCTTTTCCGCAACGCTTGTGATGGATTTGATCACCTTTGCGGGGGAGATCCACCAGTCTCTGCTCCAAACGCGCATGATCGTCCAGCCGCGGGACTCTATAAACCTCGGTTTATAAACGTCGCGCTCGAGAAGCGGGGAATCGCTTGCGAAGGCATCGGTGTCGAGCTCGATGCCCACGAGATACTTATCGGTTTCCTCGTCATAAACCGCGAGCGAGATACGGCTGTTTTTGTTTCCAAGCTTTGTCTTTACCTTATAGCCGAGCTTTTCGAGCTTTTCCTTTATCTGCTCGTCGATCGAGCTGATGCTCGAGAGCGAGGGCTTGATTGTATCGTTCTGATTGAGACGCGAGAGAACGGAATGCACCTCTGCCTCGTCACCCTTGGAAACGGCACGTACGTAAAGGAGATATTCCTTCAGAAGCTTCGGGCCAAGATGCTTAGAGCTTTCGATCTTCAACTCCTCCGGCTCGATACTGGTGACAACGACGATTTTGGATTTAGCACGCGTGATCGCAACGTTCAATCGGTTTTCGCCACCCTCCGCGGAGAGTGAGCCGAAGTTGGTATAAAGTCTTCCGCTTTCATTCGGGGCATAACCGATAGAGAAGATGATGATATCTCTTTCATCACCCTGCACGTTTTCGAGGTTTTTGACGAAGAGGCTGATGTCCTCACCGTTTTCCTTTCGATTGCTTTCCTTTAAGATATAGGAGCGGAATTCGGGATCCTTTGCGGCCTCCTTGTCAATCATATCTGCAATGCAGGTCTGTTGATCCGAGTTGAAGGTGATGATACCGATGGATTCCTCGTTTTTACGCGTCTTAAATATGTCTTTAAGGAGGGAAACGATACGCTTGGCTTCCTGCTCGTTATGACGGTTCACCCAAAGTCCGCTCACCTTGTGGCGCTCGATCGGGCGCTCTTTTTTGTTTTCGGAAATATTGGGCGCAATCTGCAATCCGGAATTATAGAACGCCTCATTCGAGAAGTCGATGAGCTCTCTGTGGCGGCTGCGGTAGTGATAGGTCAGATTTGCGCTTTCGTAGCGAGAAACGGCAAGATCGAGAAGACTGTCAACTTCAAGTGCCGCTTGTACCGAAAGATCATCTTGTAGCTCGGGGTCTGCACCCATGTAGCGCTTCATAAAGGTCTGCGAGGGGCGCAGCTGCTTCGCATCTCCCGCCACGACGATGTTCGTTCCTCGGAAGATCGTGGGAATTGTACTTTCAATGAATACCTGAGACGCCTCGTCGAAGATAACGTAGTCGAAAAGATCCTTTTTCAAGGGAAGGAGGGATGAAACGTTTTCGGGAGAAAGCAGCCAGCAGGGGAAGAGCGAAAGAATGAAATCGCTGTAGTGCTCCATGCATTTTCGAATCGGCCAGAATTTCTGCTTTTTGGAAATCTGATAGAGATAGTCCTTGTTATTGGGAGCATTGTTGTAAAGATTTTCGTATTCCTTGCTGTTTTTTCCGGAGCAGATGCGGTTCGCAATGCCGAGCTGTTGCTCCTTCAGGTTGTAGATCGCTTGGGTGATATTGTTAAAATCAAGAAGCTTGGCGAGCTTGTCTTTGTATTCATCCTCGCAGATCGTGATCTCGTGATAGATCCTCACAAGAATCAAAGAATTGAGAATATCGTTGTAGCTTTGAAGGTTTCTCGAATTTACGTAAGCGAAATCGAGCACGCGTTGCATGCTTTCGTTCAGCGCCGTAAGCAGGGTGTTGATATCTCTGTAGGTGAGATAGTTGTCTAGCGCTTCGCGTACAAGACGAACGTAAGAGGTGTTTCCGCGCAGAATGTTGTCGATCACCGCGAGATAGCCGTCCGCCGTCAGCACGCGGTGCAGGCAGTCGTATTCTGCCACAGAGCGTTCAATGGCGCGGATTGTTGTGATGATCTCTTCGCGGATCGCTTCGCGCGATTTTTTGCCGAATATGCCCCCCTTGCCTTGGAGCTTTGCCGCAAGTCCCACAATATCCTTCAGTTGCTTTTCGTTTTGGGCCTCATAGAAATAGGCAAGCACTTGGCGGTAGTAGGGGTACTTCGCAGTATTGAAAAGTCCCTTCTTAGAGCGCTGGATCTCCTCAAGACGCCCCTTGACCTCGCTCAGCGTATTGATGTCCAAATCCGAGCGCATATAATCAATGATGGGGTTTTGCTCCTTGGCCTGAAGAAAGTTGTAATAAAGAGTTCCCACGTTTTGGGAGTTGATGGAGTCCAGCGCCGTGCGCAGCTCATCGTAGGTAAGCGCGAGCAGCTCAGGCGTTTCTGTAAGCTTTTTGTAGGTGGCGAATTCTGAGGAGTTCTTTGCAGGGATATAAGATGCACTGTACATCTCGGATAGAGAGAGCCCGAAAGCGCGTTTTGTGTTCAGAATGTCAAATATAGTTTGCAATTCGCCGGTGTGTTTGTCAATCTGATCCTGAATTTTGTCATATTGCTTTTCGAGAGACTGCACATCCATCAGACTGTCGATCATATCCTTTTGGTGCGCCTCTAAGCATCGGGTATAAAAGTCGGCCTTTTGCTTGGATTCGTCCGTCAGATACATTGCTTTCTCATTGAGGTTTCCGAGACGGTTGAAAACAACGTCGAGCGCGGCCTTTTTCTGGGAAACAACGAGCACGCTTTTGTTTTTGCAGATGGCGTCTGTAATGATGTTCACGATGGTCTGCGACTTTCCGGTTCCGGGCGGGCCGTAGATTACCATGTTGCCGCTGTGCTCTACCTTGCGTACGACCTCGGACTGCGCATAGTCGAGCATCTTGACGTTATAGCAATGCGGATCCCTTTTTTGCTTTCCGTTTTTCTTCTTTTTGCGTTTTTTCGGAGAAAGAAGCGCATCAATGGCATCGGTGGTCAGCTTTTTCTTTTCCAGAAGCGAATAATCGTTATAAATCGAATTTGAGAGAGGGAATCGGCCGAGAACTGCGCCGTAACGTACGGAAAGACTATTGTTTTTAGCATCCGGCTCTTTAAAGCGTTGGTAATTATAAATGTTTTTTGAGCCGGCACAATCGATCTTGATACCGGATGCCTCAAGATACGTAACGATTGCTTTTACGGAATTCATGGAATCAAGGGAATCGAATTCGAGTTCCAGTTGATCGATCGGGATCTTTTTTGCCTGCGCATAAGCAAGCACGAGTGCGGGATTGATGCGAACCTTTTCATTCTCGTTGATCAGGATCTGCACCTGTCCTTCGTCCGGAATATCAATGCGTGCGGGGATCAGAAGCAAGGGGGCCTTGATCAGCGTTTTTGAGCCGCCGCAGCTGAGAGAGCCGAAAATGAAGGGGTATCCGATATAAAGCTCGTAGCGTCCCGTTTCTTTTTCGATCTCCTCGATCTCGCGCTTAAGCTCTTTGAGCTTTCCGATCTCGGTCTCCATCGCGTGTGCGCTTTCATCGCGAGCGATTTTTTCGTTTTTCAGCTTTGCTTTCTTTGCATCCTCTTCGGAAAGGGAAGCGATATCGATGGCTTTTTTTCGGATGCCCTCGTTAACGCCGAGGTTTTCGAGCAGATCGCGCTTTTCGCTTTGCGATATCAAGGTGAGAGGAAATTTGTTTTGCGAAAAAATAAATTCATTGAATTCCGCAATCTTTGCCTCGCGTCCCTCAAAAATTCTTCCGATATCGTAAGCGCCCTTGCGCACAATGCTCTTGAGGTAGAGGCATTTGTTATTACCGCTGATCTCGATCAGCCGCTCTTTGTAGTAGGTATAAATGCTTTTTGCCATGAGCGCTCCCCTTTCATTTAGTAGACAATCTTCCAACAAAAGATTACATTATATCTCAATAATTATATCACGGCACAGAGAAAAAATCAATGTTTTTTTAAAAAAACCGAAGAAAAACTTTTTTATAACCGCGTAAAAAAAACACGCGAGGCGAAAAAAGAATTGAATTGTGCAAACACCACAAAAAATACGCGCAAAATTTGCCATATTGATGGGTTGATTTTTTATAATTTTAATGTTATAATATTCATGTATAAAAATATAATCTCGTCAGATTTGAAGGAGAACACGAATGAAGAACATTAAGAAACTCACCATCCTCCTGTTGTCGCTTGTGATGGCGTTTTCCTGCTTGGCGATCTTTGCCTTTGCCGCTGACGGCGGTGATGAAGCGAAGGTCAAAGAGATCGAAGCGCTCATGGAGTATTACAACGAAGAGGGCATTTATGTTTGCGATACCTTTGACAATGCAAACGTGGGCGGCGCTCTCGCCTTTGATGAGGATACTGCAGGCGAGTATACGACTGTAGACGGCAAATCCGTTTTTGCCGCCACGCTTGACGGAAAGAACGTCCTTTATTCTCAGGAAATCGCTGTTCCGGAGGATAGCGCGAATCTTGCGTTTGTTTATTCTTTCCAAATAAGCGCGGGTGCTGAAAAGGGTTATCTTGCCATTGAGTTCTCCGGTTCCTCTCGGACCGAGGATGCCACCGATGCTCAGAGTGTTCTTGTTTTTGATTATAATGAAGGAAAGGTGTATTTCGCTGCAATGAATGCGAATGCGATTCTTTCTTCTCAGCAGATTGAGGGATTAGCTCCCGAGAACGATGTATGGTACACCGTTTCGATGATCTATAACCGCAAGACCAACACTTTCGTTGGTAAGGTAGCCGCTGAGGACGGTGCGGAGTACGCATTCGAGTACGCACTTGACGGTATGGTGGCTCTTTCGGTTCTTCAGCTTCGCAGCCGCAACTTTGGTAACGAGGGAGTTACGGTAGCGTGGGATCTTCTTGAAATCTACGAGGGCTCCTTCTTCCGTTCCAACCTTGCAGGTGAAAGACAGAAGTATCTCGACAGCAAGCTTCTTGAATACATGCTTGCATACGACGCATCCTCCGATGCTGTGAAGGCCGCCATCGTTAAAATCGTAGACGATCTGATGGAGGCGGGATACGTTCCCGCCGCAGGCTCCGAGACCGAGGCGTATTTCAATGCTGAGTTCAAGACCGAGATCGTAACTTATCACTGGAGCAGATTTGTATCCAAGGTAGATGCCTTTGATACGTCTCTGAAGTATGATGATCGTTATGCGGCGCTTGTTGATGCCAAGGCTGTTGATGCGGATTTTCCCGCAAGACCGAACGGCATCACCGAGGCGTATTACAATGCGATGATCGAAAAATACAACGAAGAGCTTGCAGCACTTTCTGTGATCGGTCAGCATTCGCAGAATCTGATTGATATGGTTCCTGCTCTCGGATCTGCATCCGATTATGCTACGTTGCTTGAGTGCCTGCTTGCATTTGAGGCCGAGAGAGAATATCTTCTTGTTGCGGACGGTTCTTACGATGAGACCTACTTCGGTCTTACGTATGCGATCGATATTTACGAGGAAATGCTTGATAAGTTTGTGACTGCAAAGCAGTCGGCGCTTTCCTTCATTGCCGCTGTAGATGCAATGCAGAATGTTGTAGGCAACAACTTCGGTGTTATGTACGATGCATACAACACGGCGCGTATTCTTATGGCGGATGCTTCGTTTGCATTCATCCGTGATTCCTATTATGCAACCATTATCTTTGATACTGTAGAAGATGTAGACGGTATTTGGTACGACGGTCGTTTCTATGCATTGAATTCCGTGGCGGAAAACGGTAAGAGTGCTACGGTTATCATTGACCATCAGCCCTACACCATCACTCTTGCAAACTACAACCTCGTTCTTTCCGGCGCAAATATGAGCATTGTCTTTGATACCAAGGGATCCGGCACTGAGCTTGAGGGAACTTGGAATGCAGCACAGACGGTGGCGAGATCTTGTGATCTGTTCGATATTCGTGTAGGACATATCGAGGAAGGCGCAGAGGCTTGTCAGAATCTTATTTCCGAGATCAGCATTGCACTTGTAGCCAAGAGCTATAACGTGCGCGTTGATAAGTGTGCGGGTGTTATTGAGAAGTTCGGAGACGTTCGTTATAAGTATGAAGAAGGCGGCGTTTATTTCGGCTTTGCAGGCGTTGCCGAAGCACTTGCTGAATTTGATGCATTCTGTGCAAAGGTCGATGCTTATAAGGTAAACGCGGATCAGTACATCGCTTTGATTGAGCAGTTGAAGACCACGACCGCTTATGCAGATATTTTTGCTTTGATCGAGGAGCTTACCCCGATATATGCGCTTGTGAACGAGCTTGGCTTTGAGGGTTACGCAAACGAAACCTCCTCCGTTCAGGAGGCCAACCTTATCTACAATGCAAATAAGAACGTAGTTGTAGAGGCTGAAGGTTATGCGCTTGAGTTTATCACCAAGGTAAACGAGGCTGCCGCTACTGACGATCTGAGTGTTCGTCTTGCTACTCTTCGTGCGGCACAGAAGCTGTTTGCAAATCTTGTTGATGGTGCTACCGGTGTAGCTGAGGCTAAGGAACTCTTTGCGGCAGAGAAGGAAAGCTATCTCGCAGATGCATCCGCGTTGAACGAGTCTTCAAAGGAGCAGGGAGAGGTGCTTGTAGGTATTGCACTTGCAAACGTTAAGTTTACCGCTTCTCAGAAGCTTGTGTTCATCGTTAAGAAGGTTTACGAGCTGTAATTTAAGATTATAAAGCGAGGGGCTGCCGCATTTGTGGCAGCCCTTTCGTAAAGGAGAATAAATGAAATCTTATCAGGAAACGCTTGCCGAAGTTGGAAAGCAGCTTGCCGATCGCGCGGTTGCGGCATACAACAGGCATCATAACGGCGCGGTCAACGTGCCGAACCGAAAGGAAGTTATTTCTATCATAAAGGATCTGCAAAGCCTCATGTTTCCTTCCTATTATCAAAGAGAAGAGAATCGCATGAAAAGCCGTGATGAGATCCTTTATGCCGTTTTTCACGCCTTGAAGCGCCAGATTGGAGCGTCCTTCTCGTTGGAGGATAAAAATAATATCGTAGATACGGAGGAGATGGCGCTTGCATTGCTTGCGAAGCTTCCTGTGATTCAGGAAACGCTTTATAAGGATATTGAGGCGCTGTATGAAGGCGATCCTGCGGCCAAGAGCCGTGAGGAGGTCGTGCTTTCGTATCCCGGCTTCTATGCGATCTCTATTTTCCGCATTGCGCACGAGCTTTATCTTCTCGGAATTCCGTATTTGCCCAGAATGATGACGGAGTTTGCCCATGAAAAAACGGGTATTGATATCCATGCCGGTGCAACCATCGGAGATTATTTCTTTATCGACCACGGAACGGGTATCGTAATCGGTGAAACCACGGTGATTGGCGAGCACGTAAAGCTTTATCAGGGTGTTACGCTGGGAGCGAAGAGCTTTGAGCTGGATGAAAACGGTAATCCCGTCAAGGGCATCAAGCGTCATCCCAATATCGGAAACGGCGTGATTATTTACGCGAATGCAACCATTCTCGGCGGTAGAACCTTTATCGGTGACCGTTGCGTGATCGGCGCGAACGTGTGGGTAACGCATTCGGTAGAAGCAGGGAAAATCATTGCATATAACGAAAAGTAAAGGTTCAAAAGGCTATGAAAGCACCGATTTTTTGCTATAAGGGCTTCGTCATGAAGGCCATCAGCTTCTCGATTGACGATGGAAATATCCCCATGGATGAGAAGTTTTTGCGCATCGTCTCGCCGTACGGCATCCGTGGCACCTTTAATCTTTGCAACACAAAAAAGCTTTCTCCCGAGGAATACAGAGCGTTCTATCAAGGGCACGGAATCGCCAACCATTGCATGGGGCATCCGATGGTGTTCGTTCCGGGAAAGGAATATCGCTTCTCGCCCGAAGCACTCTCGGATACGAACGGTGACGAAAATCTTCTGTATCCGACCGATGATCCGCGCGTATTTCGGTGCTATCCGCATACTTGGCGCACGTATACCGACCGTGATACCTATTATGCATTGTCCGAGCAATCCCGCGAGGTGCTTCTTTCGGTCTTCGGAGAAGCCGCGGCGAAGGACTTTGTCTGGCCGCACGGTCAGCAGGCAGATCCGGCACTTCATGAAATGCTGAAAAAACGGTATCGCTCGATCCGAAAAACGGGATCACTTATGGATACCACGGGATTTTCCTTGCCGCGGGATCTGCACGCATGGACGTATAACGCGGTGCATAACAATCTTCTTGAGGTCGCCGCTTTGTACGAGTCGTATCCCGATGACGGCACGTTGAAATTCTTTTCCTTCGGCGTGCATTCCGTGGATTATGAAACAAACGGATGCTGGGATGCACTGCGCACCTTCTGCGAGCGGATGGGCAACCGTCCCGATACCTATTGGTATGCGCCCGTCGGTGAAATTTTTGATTACGCGGAAGCGGTATCCGCCGTGCGTATCGCGGAAGGGAAGATTATAAATCCCACGGACACGGAGATCTATATGCTCCTTGACGGCGAAAAAGCCGTTCTTGCGCCCCATAGCGAGCGCGCGCTTTGACGTCTTCGAATCGCGGGCGGTATGCCGCGAAAAGCATTGTAAATAAAAGGAACGCTTTGCTTCCCTTTGGCGGGAGCCGCAAAGCGTTCCTTTTATTCGTTTTCGGGCATTTTTCCCGCATCCGGATAGCGCCCGTGAAGCGCAAATCCGTCCACCTCGCCTTTGCACATTGCGTGAAAAATGCGGTGGCGAAGACCTTCGTTTTCTCGCTCCAGCTCGTGCAGGAGCTTTTTCATGTTCTCTCTTTCGGTCGCATGATCCTCGGGGCAAAGGCTTTGAAGCACGGGAAGCTCCTGCCGCCGCGCAAAGTAGCGAACGTCCTTTTCCTGCGCGTAGATCAAGGGGCGTATCAAGGTGATCTTGCGGTTGGAGAGATAAGATTTCGGAGAGAAGCAGCCGATCCGTCCTTCAAAGAAAAGATTCATCATAAAGGTTTCCACGGCATCGTCGTAATGGTGTCCGAGCGCAACCTTGTTGCATCCCGCGTTAACTGCCGCCGCGTGCAAACTGCCGCGTCGCATTTTTGCGCAAAGCGAGCAGGGGTTGGATTCCTTTCGCACGTCGAAAATGATCTTTGCGATCTCGGTTCTTTCGATCACGTATTCCACGCCGAGCGTCTTGCAAAAGTCTTGAATAGGGGAGAAATCACCGCCCTCGAAGCCCATATCCACCGTGATGGCAACCACGTCGAATTTTTTTGGATAGAAGAGACGGAGTCTTGCGAGAGCGCAGAGAAGCGCGAGAGAATCCTTTCCGCCGCTGACGCCGACGGCGATCTTATCTCCCTCGCTGATCATGTCGTAGTCGTCAACCGCCCGTCTGACAAAGCTGAGCAGTCGTTTTACTTCATTCATGGGGGAACAAACCTTCCTTTTTTTGCATAGGATATTAGAGAAACAGGCGAAGGAGAAGGAGCATGGCAATCAAAATATACGTCGATCAAGGCCATAACCCTGCGGGATTTAATACAGGCGCGGAGGGAAATGGATATTACGAGCAGGATATCACCTATCGCGTGGGGCGGCTTCTGTATGACCGTCTGGCGGCAAATCCCGCCTTTGAGCCGCGGCTTTCAAGGCCGACGGAGGGGGCAATTCTCGGAACGTCCAATAATAGCAGTCTGCGCGTTCGCGTAGAGCAGGCGAATGCCTTCGGGGCGGATCTTTTTATCTCTATCCACACGAACGCCGCGGAAAATCCGTCCGCGACCGGCTCGGAGGCGCTCGTCTATTCACCCCAAGCCACGGTGGCGAGGGAGGTTTCGGAGCAGATCCTGCTTCAACTTCAGCGGCAAACCGGGCTTCGCAACCGCGGCATCGTATACCGACCGGGGTTATACGTGCTTCGCCGTACCGCAATGCCCGCAACGCTCATAGAGCTTGGATTTATCACGAATCCTCGTGATGCGGAGCTGATGGTGGAGTCACCGGAGCTTTTTGCGGAGGGCATATATAGAGGTATTCTTGCCTACTACGGTTTACTTTAAGCGAATCTCATCTAATGTAAGATATGCGTTTGCCGCCTCCGGGCTTGTGGCGATAAATTCGTAGGAAGCGCCGCAATCGGGGCAAACCACTTGGATACCGTCGTCCGTAAAACGGAAATCGTACGAGCCGCGCCCACAAGGGCAGACGGCCTTTCCGTCCGCTTCAAGCTCGCGTACAAGAAAGCGGATTGTGTCATAGATTACGGGATCGGGAAGGATTTCCTCGTCGTTCATATCCTGCGGTTGAATATCCGAAAGCGTGTCGGCTTCAAAGGCGGTCAGAAGGGTGGAAAGCTTCTCGCTTTCTTTTTCTATTGCCGTATTCAGCGCCTCGCGCTCACCCATCAGCGCGGTCGCAATGTCGGGGCTATAGGGACAGCCGAGGGTGAAAAGCTCGCGCTCCAAAAGAAGCGTGGGCGCAATGGTATAGGCGTGTGCTTTTTTGCAAAGCGGGCAGGGGACGGATATATTCACCTTGCCCCCTTGCGCGCGGATGTCTGCCGCGGATTTTCCGCAAGAGCAGCGCAGGCGAAGAAGATCGCCCGAAAGCGCGAATTTGCCCATTAGGGCAAGCACGCTGTCACCGCAATCGGGGCATCTGTAGGAAAAATAGGTTTCTTTCATTTTGTTTCACCTTTACGCTTGGGGATAGATTGCCGTTTCTTCCGCATAGGGGCGCATAGTTGCTTCACGAAGCGCGGAAGCCTTTTCTTCGCCATAAAGCACACGAACAAGCTCAAGGCCGAAGGCGAATGCGGTTCCCATTCCCTTAGAGGTGGTTACGGCACCGTCCGTGACAACGCCCGCATGCCTCTCGATCGTTGCGCCGAGAAGCTCCTTTTCAAATCCCAGGTAGCAAACGGCGTGCTTCCCTGTAAGAATGCCGCGTTTTCCCAAAATCAGAGGTGCGGCGCAGATGGCGGCCAAGTGACCGCCCTTTTTCAGTATTTGTCGGATGGTCTTATCCACGAAATCCGAAGCATCGAGATTTGTTGCACCGGGCAGACCTCCGGGGAGAATCAGCATATCGGGGAGCGTAGGATCGGCTTCTTCCTGTTCAAGATCGCATAAAATGGAGATGCCATGCGAGCCGAGTGCGGCTTTTCCGTTTCCGATTCGGACGGTATAAATCTCTGCACCGGCGCGGCGCAAAAGATCCAAGGGCGCAAGCGCCTCCACCTCCTCAAAGCCGTCTGCAAGACACATGTAGATCATAAAAATTCCTTTCGTTTTATCAATCGAGATCGCGGCGCGCGAGCATTTCGTGCCATTCATCCATCGAGATCAGCACCTCGCGGGGTTTGGGACCATTGGCTTCACCGACGATGCCGAGGGATTCCATAACGTCGATGTATTTTGCCGCCTTGCCGTATCCGATCGAAAGCTTTCGCTGGATCAGCGAAGTGGCGATTTTTTGGTTTTTAATAGCAACGTCCACGGCATCAAGGAACTTCTGATCGTTCAGATAGCCCTCGCCGCCACCGTCCTCGTCATCCTCATCTCCCATATCGGCATCCTTTTTCTTGGAGCATTTCTTTGCCGCGCGGTTGATCTCCTCAATGGCTTGCTCGTCATAGGAATTGCCCTTAGTCTGTTTTTTGAGGAATTCCATGACGGCCTCAACCTCGCTGTCCGTAACAAATGCGCCCTGTACGCGGATAGGATCGGAAAGACCGACCGGGTGGAAGAGCATATCACCGTTGTTCAAAAGCTTTTCCGCACCCGCTCTTTCAAGGATCGTGCGTGAATCCACGCTTGCGGAAACCTTGCAGGAGATACGTGAGGGAATGTTGGCTTTAATAACGCCCGTAATAACGTTAACCGAGGGTCTCTGCGTACCGATGATAAGGTGAATACCGGCGGCTCTTGCCTTCTGCGCAATGCTCATGATCAGGTTTTCCACGGGATCGCGCACCTGGATCATCAGGTCGTTTAACTCGTCGATAACGATGACGATCTTGGACATCGGCTCGCCGAGAGAGGGGTTTTCCTTTACCTTCGCGTTGTAGGCTTCGATGTTTCGAACGCAAAGCTTCTCGATCATATCGTAACGCTTTTCCATCTGCTCCACGGCCCACATGAGTGCACCTGCGGCCTGCTTCGGATCGGTAACGACGGGGATGAGAAGATGAGGGATGCCGTTATAAACGTTAAATTCAACCTTTTTCGGATCGACGAGAATGAGCTTTACCTCATCGGGACGAGCCTTATAGAGCATACTGATCAGGATAGCGTTGATACAAACCGATTTACCCATACCGGTAGCACCGGCAACGAGCACGTGCGGCATCTTTGCAATATCACCGAATACGGGATTTCCCGTAACGTCCTTACCGATGCAAACGCTGGTCTTGCTGGGCTTGGAAAGAAATTCCTCGCTTTCGATCAGGTCGCGAAGACGTACGGTTTGCGGATGCTTATTGGGGATCTCAAAGCCGATGGCGCTTCGCTCGGGAATGCTTTCCATACGAACGCCCTTGGCGGCGAGTGCCATGCAGATATCGTCAAAAAGATTCGTAATCGCGTTGCTCTTGATTCCCTTGGCGGGAACGACCTCATAGCGCGTAACACGCGGTCCGCGATCTACGCCCTTGATCGAGGCGGTTACGTTGAAGGATGCGAGCGCATCGATGAGTTTTTCCTGGCGTTCTTGGATCTCAGCCAAGATTCCGTCATCCACTTCATCCGAGCCCTTGGTCAGAAGCTCGAGCGAGGGAAGCTTATAGTCGGAATAATCGGGGCGAAGCTCCTTGGCGATCACGGTTGGCTCGGGTGCTGTCTCTCGCGCTCTGAAGCTGTTGAAGGCATTGCTTACGTCCGTGGCATTATCAAAGGGCGGCATATCCTCTTCGACTGCTTCCTCC
Source organism: Eubacteriales bacterium (assembly GCA_045630385.1). GTDB lineage: Bacteria > Bacillota > Clostridia > Oscillospirales > CAG-272 > UBA1740. Next base: position 24,718 of record JAZQTA010000033.1, read on the forward strand.
TCTTCCTTTGCATCGAGAATGCCGACATCCTGCTCGGTTACGTCGTTTGCATAAATTGTTTCGCTTGCTTCCTCGCGCAGGAAAGAGAAGCGATTCCTGTATTCCAGCACCTCGGGATTCTGCTCTTCGGGCGGGATCGGAGCGAGGTCTTCATCCGAAATCTCATCCTCGGGTGCTCCGAAAAGCATTTCTCGCTCGGTCGTCAGAGACTCGGGATCCGATGTAAATTCACCCTTCGGAGAATCCTGCACATCGACAAAGGGGCGGAACTGAGCCGCGGATTCAACGCTTTTTTTCTCGTCGCGAACGGTGGAATATTCGTTTGCCTCAGGGATTCTTTGTTGGCTTGGCTCAAAGGAAAATTCCATGCCGGGCTGTTGTTTCTGCTGCGGTATTGGCTCGGCCGGGACATTTAAAATAGGTGGTGTACTTTGTGCGGGCGCATATTGTGCACCGTAAGTCGGTGAATAAGCGGGCGCCGGCGTGGGGATGTAAGGCTGTTGTGCGTACAGATTTGGCTGAACGTAAGGATTTTGCGTTGGATATCCCTGCATCGGCGGATATGCGGGCTGTGCATAAGGATTCGGAGCCGTATATGCAGGTGCTTGTCCGTAATTCGGGTAAGGGGGCGGCGCATAGGGGTTCTGTGCAGGCGTGTTTTGCGGCGGATACATGGGGCTTTGCGCGTGGGGCTGCTCATACTGCATCTGCGCTTGATACGTCGGGACTGCAGTTGTGGGAGCGTAAGTGGGGGTGGGTGCCTGCTCAGATACGGAATAGGGGGTAGAAGAGCTTTGTGCCGTTGGCGTTTTTTCTAAACGTGTGCTCAGCTCGTTTTCCACGCGCGGCGCTTGCTCGTTCAGATTGCTCGGACTTTGCTCATGAAATTCTATCGTCTTTTTCGGCTCTTCCGTAGCAAAAGAGCTTGCGCTTTTCTCGGGGGCGTCCTCCGGCGCGTAGGTTATCTTGGTCGTGGAAAGCGGTGTTTCGATCGCTGCTTCAATCGGAGTTTCAATCGCGGTATTTTCCGCACTCGTTTTTTCAGTGGCAGATTCGCTTGCGGCGGCTTTTGCGGCATCAAACTGCTTGGCGCGTTCCTCCATCATGCGCCGGCGCTCTTCCATCATCTGCTTCCTTTTTTTCTCAAAATCAAGGGCGCGAAGGCGCTTTTCCGCTTCTTCCGGATTGGAAGGAAGCGCATCCTCTTCGGTTTTAAAGCCGCTCGTTTCCGCTTCTGCGGCACGGCTGGAGCGCTTGGAGGCGAGCGTTGTATTCAAGGTAATGTTGAAAGGGTCGAAATCCTTGGTGAAAATCGCATCGGCACTATCACTCTCGTTATAGTGATACGATGTTTCGTTTGCGGCGGCATTTGCCGTGCGCTTATCCTCAAAGGGAATATCGTAAATTACGTCTGAATCTGCGGGTGTGGGACGGGCGGTACGCAGGGGAGAGGTAAGAATCTCCTCCTCCTTTTTCGGCGCGGTGCTTGTGTTCATTCCGTTGAAGGCGGCCGCCTCCTCTGCGGCATAGAAGCTTCTTTCCGCGTTTTCCTTCTGTGCGTTCTTGGGGTAAACGCGCTCGTGAAGGGTGGGGTTTTCCTCTAAGGAGCGGCGGCTCTTTACCTCGCGTATGCCAAGCTCGGGAATGGAGAGCTCCTGCATGCCGTTGTCAACGGCAAAATAATCGTCGTCCGAAAGCTCGTCGCCGATCTCCTTCAGCGCCTTGTTTTTCTTGTTTTCTTTTGCTTCCGCGCCCTTCTTTTTCAGGTGAAGCACCTTCTTTTCGATAAAGGAAAAGAAGGTCATGATTGCTGTAAGAAGCTTAAGCCCGAGAAGTGTAAAAGCGTTTTTCCCTTTGCCGAAAAAGTAAGTCACGTAAAGCGCGATCACGGCAACGGTTAGGATGATAACGCCCACAGGACCGATAATTTTCATTAAGCAGAAGGCAACGATACTGCCGATCAGGCCGGCTCCGTTTTTTCCGTCCGTGTAATATTTTGTGAAGGTGAATTGGGCATCGAGTCCCCAGTTGCGGATAACGTAAATAAGTGTAGAAATACCGACCACGGTGATCGCGGAGAAGATCAGGCGCGTCAGTCTGCGGCCGAAATGCAGATCGGAATAATAGAATGCGCCGTGCAGCGCAATGAGAAGCGGCAGTGTGTATGCGGCGTAGGAAAAGAGTCCGAGAAGAAGCCCGGATATGAATTTTCCGATCGCGCCGGTGCTTTGCGTCATAAAGCAAAGGGTTAAAAACACCGCGAGCGCAAACAGAAGGATCGGTACGCCGCGCGAAAAGCCCGTCGGGATCGGAACGGCTTGCGCTTTGGTCTCGGGGGCTTCGTTTTCATTGTATATATTACGGTCATTGCTTGTCTGGTTCTGACTCATATTCATTCTCCTGTTAGATTTTAAATACTATATAATTATATTATATAAAAAAACAGAGCGGATTGCAAGACCTTCGGTAAAAAATATTTTAAAAAAATATTTTACATTTCGGTACGGTCGAAAAAGCGTGAATATATATTGACAAAAGGGGGGATTTCTGTTAAAATATAATAAATTATAATCGCGGCGTATATCGCCGCACAACGGAGGCACTATGAAGATTTATAACTCCCTTACGAGAACGAGAGACGAGTTCGTTCCCAACGAAGCCGGAAAGGTTGCAATGTATACCTGCGGACCTACGGTGTATCACTATGCACATATCGGAAATCTGCGCTCCTATATTATGGAGGACGTGCTGGAGAAGTATCTTTCTTACGCGGGCTATGACGTAAAGCGCGTGATGAATATCACCGACGTCGGACATCTGACGAGCGATGCCGATGAGGGCGAGGATAAGATGCTCAAGGGCGCAAAGCGCGAGAAGAAAACGGTCATGGAGATCGCGAAGTTCTATACGGATGCGTTCTTTGCCGATTGCGGGAAGCTTCGCATCAAAAAGCCCGAGGTCGTTGAGCCCGCAACGGGCTGCATCCCCGAGTTCATTTCGATGATCGAAACGCTTCTTGAAAAGGATTATGCTTACGCCGCAGGCGGAAACATCTATTTCGACACCTCGAAGCTTGAAAAGTATTACGTGTTCAATGACTTCAACGAGGAGGATCTCGAGGTCGGTGTGCGTGACAGCGTGGAGGAGGATACCAATAAGCGCAATAAGGCGGACTTCGTGCTTTGGTTCACCAAATCGAAGTTTGAGGATCAGGAGCTGAAGTGGGATTCTCCCTTCGGCCTCGGATATCCCGGCTGGCACATCGAGTGCTCCTGCATTGCGAGAAAGCACCTCGGCGAATATCTGGACATCCATTGCGGCGGTATCGACAATGCCTTCCCGCATCACACCAACGAGATCGCGCAGAGCGAAAGCACCTTTGGCCACAAGTGGTGCAACTATTGGTTCCACGTGCATCATCTGAATACCCAGGGCGGTAAGATGAGTAAGTCCAAGGGCGAGTTTCTGACGGTTTCTCTTCTTGAAGAGAAGGGATACGATCCGCTTTGCTACCGTCTGTTCTGCCTGCAGTCCCACTATCGCAAGAACCTTGTGTTCTCGTGGGAGAACCTTGACAACGCCGCGGTTGCATACCGCAAGCTCGTCAACCGCATCGCCGCTCTGAAGGACGAGGGAGAGGTGGACGAGACCGCGTTTGCCGAGGCAAAGGCAAAGTTCTGCGAGGCGCTGGATAACGATATGAATACCTCTCTTGCCGTAACCGCGCTGTACGACGTATTCAAGATGAAGACCTCGGATAAGACCAAGCTCGCTTTGATTGCGGATTTTGACCGCGTACTCAGCCTGGATCTGATCGCCGCGGCCGCAAAGCAGAGAAAGCCCGAGGCGGCAGCACCCGCAGAGGCTGACGTTTCGGACGAGCTTCGTGCCTATATCGAGGCGCAGATTGAGGCGCGCCGTGCCGCAAAGGCAGAAAAGAACTACGCTGAGGCCGATCGCATCCGCGTGGCACTTGCCGAGCAGGGCATCACCCTGATCGACACCAAAGAGGGAACGAAATTCACCGTTGCCGGAAAGTAATAATTAAGGACTGAAAAAAAGAGGAGGCACGCCGTGTACGATAATGCAAGAGCCGTAACCGCATATTTGCGCGGCGAGCTTGAGAGCGCCGCCGAAATGTTCCTTGAAGGAGCACGCGAGGGGGATGTTTTCGGCGCGTTTAACTATGCGTACTGTCTTTGGCGCGGCATCGGTGTGGAGAGGGATGCGGCATCCGCTCGCTCCTTCTTCGGCTTTGCATCCGAGCTTTCGGGCGGAGATGCGCACTATAATCTCGCCATTCTCTATATGCACGGAGAGGGCGGCAAGCAGGATTACCGCAAGGCGTTTTCTCACATGCAGACCGCGGCGGAGCTTGGTTGTGTGGAGGCGATGCTCTATCTTGGCAACGCGTATACGACGGGAACTCTGTTTGAGCCGGATATCATCGGTATCAGCCGCATTCCGTTCCATACGGCGGAATACCGCACTGCCGCCTTTTATCTTGAAGGAAGCATCGAGGAGGCCGAGGCAGACGAGGAAGCGCGCGTGCGCGTGGTCAGCGCCGATGCAGGGGAAGCGTTTTATTGGTTTTCCCGTGCCGCGCATCACGATCCCACCTATGCGGAGGCGTTGGTTGCCAAGGGGCAGTTTCTGTATGCAAAGTGCTATCTTGACGGCTTCGGCACGGAATATAACCGCGAGCGCGGCTTGAAAATCATGCTCCTTGCGGGGGCGAACGGCTCTCCGGAAGCAACGGGCTTTCTCGCCGAGCAGGGTGTGCCGATGGCACTTCTTGAGGACGTGCGCAAAAAAAGAAGAGGATAATTTTAGGGAGACGCGGTCATAACGCATTTTTTGCACATGCTCTGCGTCTCCATTTTTTGGAGGAAAATATGAAAATTCTCTACCTTCGTGAAAATGAAACTCTGCGTTATGCCGCAGAGGAGCTTGCTAAATATTATGTGATGATGACGGGGAAGGCGGCTCCCGAGATCCTTTATAGCGAAAAGCCTTGCCCCGGTGCTGTCAGCCTCGGTCTGCTTTCGGATCTTTCGCGCCCCGCAGAGGACGTAAAGGATGCCGTCCTGGAGGACGTTCTTGATATCGCCGTAGAAAACGGTAGTGGCTTTATTGCGGGAAGCAATCCGCGAAGCGTTTTGATGGGCGTATACCGCTACCTGCGCTCTGCGGGCTGTCGTTTCATCCGCCCCGGCGAGGGTGGGGAATTCATTCCCGAAAAGGATCTCGATCTTCATAGCTTCACCTATCGCAAAAAGGCGGATCATATCTTCCGCGGCGAATGCTCCGAGGGCGCAGTCGCTTACGAGCATATGCGCGACACCGTGTATTGGATGCCCAAGGTCGGCATGAATATGTATATGATCGAGGGCATCGTGCCCTACTCCTATATGAACCGCTGGTACGCACACAAGGCCAACCGCGTGCTCGCGGGCGCGGACGTCGAATATGATTCGCTGGAGCCGCTGATCGACAAGCTGGGGCAGGATATGGTGCAAAGGGGCATCCAGTTCCACGCGGGGGGACACGGTTGGATGGT
>JAZQTA010000034.1:0-51601 GCA_045630385.1 Eubacteriales bacterium
TTTCATACGTCCCACGCAAGGGTATAACCTTTGTTGCCCACCCGCATAGCGGGTGGTTGTCTGTTTCGCACTTCGTGCTCAACTGCCTAAAGGCATTAGAACAAAAAAAAGGCACCTTTCGTGCCGTTTTTTGTTGCATAAAAGGGACTTCTTTACTCTGTTTTTACCAAATTTATGATATAATAGCCGTATCATGGGGTAAAATCGGATCAAAATAAAAAGGAGATCAAATATGATTACAGGAAGCGAGCTTCTTCTGCTTTTCGAGAGCCTTATATGGCTGCTCGCGGGCGTCGGCGTTTTTATCGTCGGAATGAATTTTCTCAGCGATTCTCTTGAAAAATTTGCCGGAAGCGGCATGACGAAAATGCTTGAAAAAATCAGCAACAACCGTTTTTCCGGTGTGGGTATCGGCGCGGGCGTAACTGCCATTATTCAAAGCTCTTCCGCCACCTCGGTCATGGTGATCGGCTTGGTGAACGCAGGGGTGATGACGCTGATGCAAGCAACGCCGATCATCATGGGCGCTAACATCGGCACGACCGTGACGGGCATGCTCGTCGCCTTAAAGAACGATTATTTCAATATGCTCATGTATCTTTCCGCCTTTGCCGGCGTGATGATGAGCTTCTTTAAAAATGAAAGAGTCCGCCTCCTCGGAAGCCTCTTCTGCGGGCTTGGCATGATCTTCGTCGGCTTAAACGTGATGAGCAGCGAGGGCGCGTTTGGCAACCCCTTGGTGGAGCGACTCTTTACCGACATTTTTAAAACGGTTCGTTTCCCGCTTCTTCTGATCCTGATCGGCGTGCTCTTTACGGCGCTGATCCAAAGCTCCTCCGCCTCTACGGGCGTTGTGATCACTATGGTGGGCACGGGCATTCTTCCGCTGGAGCTTGCGCTTTTCATCATCCTCGGCGCAAACATCGGAACCTGCGTGACCGCGCTTTTGGCCTCCGTGGGCGCAAACGCAAATTCCAAGCGCGTGGCTCTGATCCACTTCACCTTCAATCTGATCGGCACGGTATTCTTCACCGCCCTGATCTGGATCTTCAAGGACGCCGCTCTACACCTTCTCGTTTCCCTCTTCCCGGGAGAGGATCCCATGTCCCTGCAAATGCGCGTTTCCGTGTTCCACGTGATCTTCAACGTTTGCACGACCGTTCTGCTTCTCCCCTTCACAAAGCATCTCGTGAAATATTCCTGCTTTGTAATCAAGGATAAAAAGGAGGATGAAACGGTACTCACCCTGAAATACCTGGATGAACGCCTTTTATCCACACCTCCCGTTGCCCTGATGCAGGTCAAAAAGGAAATGGATTATATGCTCACTCTCGTAGAGGAAAACCTGCATCTGTCCTTCGCTTCCATGGAAAGCACCTCCGCCGAAAACGGCGCAAGGATCCGCAAAAACGAGAGCATCATCGACTTCACGAACGGTGCCTTGACCAAATTTTTGATCAAGCTTTCCTCCGTCGCCTCTCAAAGCGATGAAAAGCTGATCGGCTCTTATTTTCACGTGCTGAACGATCTTGAGCGCATCGGCGACCATGCGGAAAACTTCTTCGAGATCGGGGAGGAAATGCTCGAAAAGAGGATCGAATTTTCCGAAAGAGCAAAAGAAGACATCCGTCAGATGCGCGCCACCGTGCTCTCCATGCTTTCTATCTCCAAGGATGCCTTTGCCAGCCTGAATAAGGAAAGGCTCGCGGAGCTTATCCCGCTTGAAAACGAGGTGGATAAAATGAAAAAGGCGCTTACCGCCAGCCACTTCTCCCGCCTCGCGGAGGGAAACTGCTCCATGGAGGTCAGCCCCTATTATTCCTCTGCAATCTCCGGGCTTGAGCGCGTAGCGGATCATCTTATGAACGTCGGTTACAGCATCGTCAGCCCCATCGGCTCGGAAAAGGAAGAATACGCACTTTAATTTTCACAGGAGAAGCACTATGCGCAAAACAAAAATCGTATGCACCTTAGGCCCTGCAAGCGAAACGAAAGAGATCATCGCCAGCCTTTGCAAGGCAGGCATGAACGTTGCAAGACTGAATTTTTCTCACAACACCCACGCGGATCACAAAAGACGGATCGAGCTCGTCAAGGCAGTGCGCGAGGAGCTTTCGCTCCCCATCGCCATCATGCTGGATACAAAGGGCCCCGAATACCGCATCAAGACCTTTGAGGGGGGCAAGATCCTTCTCTCGGACGGTGATAGATTCACCTTTACCACAGACGAGATCGTCGGAAATCTTGCGCGCGTATCGGTTAGCTATGCAAAGCTGCCCGAGGAATTATCCGTGGGGGATACGATCCTTTTAAACAACGGGCTTCTCTCCTTTATCGTGGAAGATATTCACGGCTCTGACATTGACTGCCGTGTGACGTCGGGCGGCGTGCTTTCAGACCGCAAGAGCATGAGCTTTCCCGGCAAGGTGATGAAGCAGCCTTATCTTTCCGAGCAGGATAAGGAGGATATCCGCTTCGGCGTGGAAAACGGAATCGACTATATTGCCTGCTCCTTCGTTTCCTGCAAGAAGGATCTGCTGGATGTTCGCGCCTATATGGCCGAGATCGGCGCGGAAGGAATCGAGCTGATCGCCAAAATCGAAAACCAATCCGGCGTGGACAATATCGAATCGATATGCGAGGCATGTGACGGCATTATGGTGGCAAGAGGTGATATGGGCGTGGAAATTCCCTTCGAGCATCTTCCCGCCATTCAGAAAAAGCTGATCACGAAATGCCGCATGCTCGGCAAGCGCGTGATCACCGCCACTGAGATGCTGGAATCCATGATCTCGAATGCGCGTCCTACAAGAGCCGAGATCTCGGATATCGCCAACGCCGTATACGACGGCACAAGCGCCATCATGCTCTCCGGAGAAACCGCGGCGGGAAAATATCCCGTGCAAGCGGTTGCCACCATGGCGAAGATCGCCGAAACCACCGAGGCTACGATCGATTATAAAAAGCGTTTCCACGAGGCAGATTTCCATATCCGCAACATGACCGACGCGATCTCCCATTCCACCTGCGGCATGGCGATCGACATCAATGCGAAAACCATCGTTGCATGCTCGCTTTCGGGCATGACAGCGCGCATGGTTTCAAGATTCCGATCTCCCGTGCCGATCATCGGGCTTACCACCAATGAAAGCACGTGGCGCAAGCTCTCGCTTTCCTGGGGCGTTATCCCTGCGATGTGCGAAACCTTCAACTCCACAGACGTGCTTTTCTACACCGCAAAGAAGATCGCAAAGCAGGCCTTGAGGCTTGAAAAAGGGGATCGCATCGTGATCACCGGCGGAGATACCACCGGGCATTCGGGGAATACAAACCTTATTAAGATAGAAGAAATATAAAAAACGAGATAGTGCATGGCCAAAATAAGCGCGCCCTGCACTATCTCGTTTTGCTTGTGCCGAAGGCCTTGCAAACGAAGCTTTTCCTTACATTTTACTCTTCCTTCAAATATTCTCCGTAATACTCGATCTCCGCGGCCTTGCGCGCCTTCACCGCCGCCTCAAAGGTTTTATACGAGCCAAAGCTCATTTGCTGCCCCTTGAATTTCAGCCGCGCGCGCCAAAGCCCCGTTTTTTTATCATAACAAACGCCGCGGCAGCCGCTCGTATTCGTAACGGAAAGTCTTTCGCTTTTCAACCGCGTGACCTGCGTTCCATCCACGTAGCCCGCACGCTGGCGCATCCTTTCACTTGCATATTTGCGCGCGCATTCACCGCACATACGCGTTCCCTCTCCGTTCAGCGTATCGGTTGCCTTATATACCGTGCCGCCGCAATCGCAGAGGCATTCCCACAAAGGAACGGTTCTTTTTCCGCGCGAGCCGCGCTTGTCCGAAAGACCGACGACGACCAGCTTACCAAAACGCCGCCCGGAAAGATCCGTCTTTACAGGCCCTGCCCCACGCATAGATTCACCCCCAAGGAACATTCACGAAAACCACAGCCCATGCTGTGTGATATTTTTCTCCAATTGCTCAACATTGTATCATAGGTTTTCCGCAATGTCAATCCCCCGAAAGCACCGTACGATGCCTGTTTTTGCTTGATTTTCAAAGATTTACAATTTCTTCATTAGGGCTTTCAAAAATATGCACAACCCACGGGGGGATTCCCCTATCCCCTTAGCGCATTTGAGGGTAGCTCAAGTTTTTTGAACTTGAGCTACCCTCAAAAAATCATATTGAATCACGCGCTCTTACCTCTGCGGAAGCGAAGAATGCCGATCACGGAGGAAACGATTGCAAGCCCCTCGTTCATAATACCACCAACCGTGAAGACGAAGATATTGTATAGAAGGATCATCGAGGACGTGAGACACACGCTGTATCGCAGAGCCTGCGCCGAGCCGAATGCCATAAAGAGCGTATTGATTACAAGCGCAACAATGATCAGAAGCGAGATCGGCCCCTGCCAGGAAAGCATTCCGACACCGACCATCATAGCCGCAAGCAGAACCGACAGGGCGCGGTAAAGAGGCGTTCCCTTTTTCAAAAAGTAGAAGAAGCCGTTGCGCACGAGGCAAACGATATTGAGCGCAAAGCCCGACCATGCGCCGAGAAAAAGATAGCCAAGACAGGTCGAAAGCGTGGCCGCGCTCTGAATCATAATGAGCTTGCCCTTGTTGTTTGCCTGATAGGAAATAACGGTGATCGCAGTGGCTATAATACCGAGAATCTGCCCTATAATCTCGTTCATATCAAACCTCAAAAAATCAAAAGATTTCTCGTTTTATGCTTCAATTTGCATAATATTGTTTACATTTTCAGAGTCCGGAATTAGATTGATCACGCGCTTATTGATGCGAATGCGACCGAAGATTGCAACGATCAGAACGCCGAATTCCGCCATCGGGATCGCCCACCAAACCGCCTCAAGGCCAAAGACAAACGCAAAGAAGATCGCAAGAGGCACGAGGAAGCCGAGCTGGCGCGCGATGCTCATAACCATGGAGAGAACGCTTCTGCCCAGCGCCTGGAAGAAGGAGCTATTCACAAGGCTATACGCCGTGAAAAGATATCCGACGGCAATGATGCGAAGCGCCGGCTTGCCGAGCGCAAGCATGGCAGGCGTGGGGCTGAAGAAGCCGATCAGAACGCCGGGGATCGCAAACATCAAGGCACTGCAAAGGCAGAGATAACCGAAGGAATAGTAGGTACAGTAGCGGTAAGCGGAAAGCATACGGCTCTTCTTTTCCGCTCCGAGATTGTAGCTGACGATGGGCATCATGCCGTGCGTCATGCCGACGACGGGAAGGATGACGAAGCTTTGGAGCTTAAAATACACGCCGAACACAGCCGTGGCAACGCCCGTGGGCTCAAGAGCGCCGAGAAGAAGGTTCATCGAATAGGTCATCACCGAGCCGATCGCCATCATGATGATTGCGGGGAAGCCGATCACGAGAATGCACTTCACCTTTTCCCACTCCACCTTAAAACCACGGAAGCTGACGGTGATCTCCTTATTCAAGCGATGATTTAAATAGATGCCGAGGAACATGCTTGCGATCTGACCGACAACGGTGGCAACCGCCGCGCCCGCAACGCCCATTGCAGGCATACCGAGCCAACCAAAGATGAAGATGGGGTCGAGAATAATATTGATGATCGCGCCAAAGCCCTGCGTATACATGGAAAGCGAGGTCTTTCCCGTGCTCTGCATCAGCTTCTCGAAAATGATCTGCCCGAACGCGCCGAAGGAGAAAATACAGCAGATGGAAAGATATTTCGTTCCGCCCTCAATGATGGCCGCCACGCCCGTCTGCGAACGGAAGAACGCTTCGCAGCCGACAAAGCCGAAGATCAGCATCAGAATATAGCTTACAGCCGAAAGAAACACGCCGAGAGACGCATAGCGATTCGCCGCCTCGCGCTTTCCCTCGCCAAGACTGCGCGAGATCAACGCGTTCACGCCGACGCCGAGACCCGAGGCAACCGAGATAATAATATTCTGAATGGGAAACGCCATCGAAACCGCATTCAATTCATCCTGCCCGAGCATGGAAACGAAGATCGAATCCACTACGTTATAAAGCGCCTGCACGATCATGGATGCCACCATGGGCAGCGCCATGCCGAGAAGAAGCTTATTCATGGGCATCACGCCCATTTTGTTTTCCTTTAAGACCGTTCCCTGCATATAAAATCCTTTTCTTTTAAAAAATCCATATTATTGTATCATTTTAAGGGTGGTTTGTCAATGGGATTTGGATAAAAAACGCGCAATGGCAAGAGCTCAGCCGTCAAAGGCGGTGATGCAGTTAAGAATTCGCTTCGCAAATGTTGAAGGTTCTCAGTAGGGGACGGCGCCCTCGACGTCCCGTTTTCCCCTGTAGGGGCGATTCACGAATCGCCCGTCCATAACCGTCTGCGCAGAACGTTGAAATCCCCCGGTAGGGGCGAACTGTGTTCGCCCGTTTGTGCCAATTTAAATATAAAGCTATCATGCGGTCGATTCGTGAATCGACCCTACGATTTTGCGCAAGATTTATGCGCTTGCTATTGGTGGGGCGTTGGGAGCATGATTGTGTGTGACTTTTTTCTCGGCTTCGGGGAGGGGATTTTCCTATTCTAATTGTCGCGGGATTTTTTGATATAAAAAGGTTCGGTTCTATAATAAATGGGTGATGCTCAACAAAAACAATAAAAAAGTGAGCCTGCTTTGCTTTTGCACAGCAGGCTCGAAAGTGGTTAAGATTTAACCGTTGATTATTTGTTAAGAAGTTTCACGGCTACCTTTACGCCATTGACGGTAATAACACCATTTGCAACGGCATTAGAGCCAAGATCATAGATATAATAATTATCAGAGGTATTATTGCTTGCGTTGATCGTACCGCCGGTGGGAAGAACTACGTAAGCATACTGACCGCCGTTCTTATATTCGATCTTGGAGTTGTTGATGGTAAGCTGAGAGCCAAAAGTAACGCTGACTGCAGAAGCATAACCACCGCCGTTGTCAATCTTCTCGCCAACGATGAAGTCACAATTCTTTACTTCAACCTTGGTATTCTGCCCCTGCGTGTAAATACCATAACCGTTCGTGTTGAAGGATACGCCATCGAAGGTTGCCTTTGCATTACCGCCAACCTGGAAACCGAAGTCGCCCGTGTAAGAACCGCCGTTTACTGCGAGATCCAACTTTCCGGTGAAGCCATGCGCGTTGATAATATAGCAGGAGTTGGTGCTCTTTTCAACGTAGTTTACGTTGTTCAAGGTGATCTTCACGTTATTAGCACCGGAACGAAGCTTGATGAACGCGCCGTTATCCAGCTCTGCGTTGAAGGTACCGTCATTGATCACGATTTCAGCAGACTTTACGGATGCGGGAACGTTGATAAGACCGTACTCGTTGCAATCCACGGTAGCACCCTTTGCATTGATCGTGAGCTTAGAGCCGTTCGACATATTGAAGGGTCTCTGATAGTTTGCGGTAAGCTTGTGGCCATTCAAATCAATAACGATCTCTGCGTTTTCGGGAATGGTAATGGTAAAGTTATCAATAGCGATATCATTGCCAAATTCAATGGTTTCCCATCCGTCCTCAATCGCTTCTCTAAGTTCTTCTGCGTTGGTAACAACATTATCTTTGATATAGACGGAGCCCCGCTCGTAAGAACCATGGGAATCATAGATATAATAGGAGTTTTCCGTGTTATTGATCGCGTAGATCGTACCGCCGGTGGGAAGAACTACGTAAGCATACTGGCCGCCGTTCTTATATTCGATCTTGGAGTTGTTGATGGTAAGCTGAGAGCCAAAAGCAACGCTTACTGCAGAAGCGTAAGCACCGCCGTTGTCAACCTTCGTGCCAACGATGAAGTTACAATTCTTTACTTCAACCTTGGTATTCTGCCCCTGCGTGTAGATGCCATAACCGTTCGTATTGAAGGTTACGCCGTTAAAGGTTGCCTTTGCGTTACCTCCAACCTGGAAGCCGAAGTCACCCGTGTACGAGCCGCCATTTACTGCGAGATCCAACTTGCCTTCAAAGCCAGAGGCATTCATAAGATAGCAGAAGTTGGTGCTCTTTTCAACGTAGTTTACGTTGTTCAAGGTGATCTTAACGTTATCAGCACCGGAACGAAGCTTGATGAACGCGCCGTTATCCAGCTCTGCGTTGAAGGTACCGTCATTGATCACGATGTCAGCAGACTTTACGGATGCAGGAACGTTGATAAGACCGTACTCGTTGCAATCCACGGTAGCGCCCTTTGCATTGATCGTGAGCTTAGAGCCGTTCGACATATTGAAGGGTCTCTGATAGTTTGCGGTAAGCTTGTAACCGTTCAGATCGATAAAGATCTCTTCATTTTCGGGAACGGTGAAGGTGTCGTTCTTAATAACGATGTCCTTACTCAAGGTAATGTTCTGCGTTCCTGCTTCAATGGCTTCTTTAAGATCCCTCACGCTATCAACAACAACGTCAATATACTTTGCACCGGAGGAAAGAAGAACGAGCTTATCGGCAGCAAAATCATCCGCAAAGTTTTTTTCAAGCTCTTCATCCTTGGGGAATGCAAGAGAAGAACCCTCATCGGTGGTTTCAACGAGAACGATAATGCCCTTTTTAGCATACCAGTAGTAGTCCATGTTCTTGCTCATCGCGGTAAGATCGATTGCCTCGAAGCCTGCCGCATCAAAAACGTCGATAACCTCTTCCAAGGTGGTGAATTCTTCTCCCTCGGCGGCAAGAATCGCATTCATGCGTTCCACAGCCTCTTTGTCGGCAAGGAGAAATGCTTCCTCGGCAGTCATCCACTTCGCGAGCCAGTTTTCTGCAATTGCCTCGGATGCGATACTTCCGTCACCAACTACGGGAACGATGCCCTCTGCAACCTTGTTTCCGGAGAGCACGATAGCAGAGCAGTTTACTTCCCTTATGGATTCATGAATTCTGATTGCGATATCCGTGCAGATGAACTCGTTATCCTTGATGGTAATCTTGGAAGCGGTGAACTTAGCATCACAAGATGCACCAGCGGAGAACTGAAGAGAGGGCTTGCCGGAAGCAGTTGCGTTATCGATGAAGGTGTTGCCCTCGATAAGGATTTCGCCAAAGGTAGAATTGTCGTTACGTACAACAAAAGCACCGATACAGATACCGCGTCCGGAGGAAATCGTACAATTCTTAATGGTTACATCGGGGGCATTCTCATTACCGATTACGTAAAAATTCTTGCCGTCAAGGTTGATCGCGCAGTTCTCGATCACATACTCGGTAACGTTGTAGCCACAGAGAACAACATCTGCATTCTTGCCGGAGAAATCGAAGATACAGTTCTTGAAAACAACCTTCGTTGCCTCGCCGAAGTCAGTAATCTTAAACTGACCTGCACCGGTGGTAGCATTGATAATCTTGCCGTCAAGCGTCATAACGCCGTCAACAACCTCTGCGGCAGCAATATCAGCAGCAGTAGCAGCCTTTCTGGTTTCAACGCTATCATCAAGAGTGTATCCGTCTGCAACAGTATCAAGCACAACACCGTTTACAAGGGTGATATTCTTGTTGGCACCCTTAGCGGCAACGGTCAGAGCCTTGTTGTTAAGGTCAATGGTGTACCTCTCGGTCTCGCCTGCGAATACGCAGTCATAAGCGTTGAAAAGGTTAGTATCACCAATAGAAGAAAGCGCAATATACTTTGTCACGCCCTCAATTTTATCGGATTTTTGGTTATCAAAGAAGCCCCAAAGATCGGAAACTACAGTCTCTGTTTCCTTAGGATAAACAATCTCGCTATTTTCGTTCAGAAGATAGAACTTGTTATCCGCGAAATCATAAGCATAGTGGAAGTCCTTCGAGTAGGTCTTGAACTTGCCCATGTTAAAGCCGTTTGCGTAAAGTGCGTTGACTGCATCGGAGGGGAATACAAACGGATTCTCGGCATCGGCTTCTGCCACGATTCCGTTCATTTCATCGATCGCCGCTTGATCCAAAAGAAGGATATCCTCGCCGTATACCGCTACGTAGGTTTCATTCTGCGCGGAGACGGTGATCTCTGCGGTTGCTGTATCTGCAACGCTTTCGCCTGCAAGATTTTGCCATGCGCGGAAGACTTTTCCGTCAAGCTTCTCCGGTGCAACAAGAGTTACGCTTTCGCCGGGAAGATAAAGCCCTTTGGCAAAGCCATCGGCAAGCGTGCCGCCGTCCACCTTGATCTCACAGAAATCGGCATCGGCTCGGCGGTCGGTACGGTAACCCGCATACATTTGCGCGGCTGCGCCATATTCAAGCATTTCCTCGAGCATCGTCTTCAATGCTTCGTTTTCGGAAGCCGTTCCGGTTTTGCCGAGCTTGTTATATGCATATTGCAGAATGCTGTATTTCACGGGCTCGCTGTAATAAGCCTCGCCGTCCACCTCTGCATAAGCGCGGGCATATACTGTATCTGCCATGTTCTTTGCGCGAAGGGTGGCATTCTTGAAGAGAGTGCAATTCTCCTTACCGAGAACGGTTACGCCCTCCTGCCAAAGATTCGCATAATAATCCGCTGTTTCGAGCGTGTATCCGTCTTTCCCGCTCTGCGGCTCGGTGAAGAAGAGCATCTTCACGTTCTCGGCATCAACTCCCTCGTGTGATACAGCATAGACAAGATATACGCTGTCTGCAAATTCAAGGTTTGCCGCCTCAATCTTCAAGGTAGGCTCATCCGTTTCTGCAAATGCCCCGATCGCAAAAATCGAAAGCACCGCCGCCAGAATCAAACTCAAAAATAAAAGCTTCTTTTTCATCCTTTTTTTCCTTTCTTTCACGTCATCCCAAGATGTCATATCACGTTACGCTTATCGTTTGCCGCTGGCAATCATAACTGTGAATCGCTTTGCGATTCACATCTCCACGTCCCATTCGCCAAGGTCGGGATCCTTGTCCGTTACACCGGAAACCGAAATCAGATCGGTTTCCAAAAAGATGATCTTCGCCTGGGGTGATTCATAGTATTGCATAAAAACCTCCGTCATTCATTTATTGTTCGTTATACACTGAAAACATGTAAAAGCTTTTATCGCTTTACCTTCATTATAACACCCTTTTAACAAAAAGTAAAGATTTTTTATACTTTTTATTTTCAAAGGAATTTTTTGAGCTGTTTTTTCTTTAGCATTTTTTCGTTTTTGGGCTTGCTTTTTCCTTCAGATTTTGATACAATATGAAAAAACAAACCTTTCTGAGGAGAACGCTTATGAGAATCAAAATTATGGGAACGGCGGCGTACGAGAGAGTGCCTGCAATGTTCTGCACCTGCGCAGCCTGCGAATATGCGAGAAAAAATCGCAAAGCGGTGCGCACCCAGGCGCAGACCTTGATCAACGAGGATCTGCTCGTTGATTTCGGGCAGGACAACTACATCCATTATCTCGGCGGCGATTACGATTACACGAAGCTTCGCGCCCTGATCGTCACACACGCGCATTCAGATCACTTCATGACCAACGAGCTTCTGATGACCTCGGGTGCATTCGGGCACAACGAGATGGATCCCATCACGGTGATGGGCGCTGAGGGCGTTAAGGAAAAATATGAGGAGCTCGAGGGTGACCGCAAGGCGGTATTCAGCGAGATCGCGCCCTTTGAAACCAAGGCCGTCGGCAAATACACCGTGACTGCGCTTCCCGCCTGCCACGGCACGAAAACGCCCGTGATCTACATTATCTCGGACGGCGAAAAAACCGTGCTTTATAACAACGACACGGGGCTTGTGAAGGACGAGGTTTACGACTTCATAAAGAAGGGCGGATATCACTTTGATCTCGTGATCGCAGACTGCACCTACGGACTTCTCGGCTATTCGAGCGACGGGCATATGTCGATCGAGGACAACGAGGCGCACAAGGCGCGCCTTTGCGAAATGGGTGCACTCGACGAAAAGAGCATCTACGTGATCACTCACTATTCGCACAACGCGCTGATGCATAAGGACGGCACACCCGCCACCTTATCGGACCTTGAAAAAATCGCATCGGAGCGCGGCATGATCTCCGCTTACGACGGAATTGAATTTGAAATTTAAGCCAAAAAACACACAATTTGCAATTTATTGTTTACAAAAAGCGCGAATGCATTCCGCATTCGCGCTTTTCTTTTTCGGATGAATGAAGATCAGATCTCTTCGATAAGATACGTTCCAAAGAGCGGGATCTTCAACGTCAGATCACTCGTGGTGGCAACGAGCTCTCCGTCGTGCTTTTTATCCAAAGCATAGATATTGTATTTACCCTCACGGCCGAAATCCAGCTTGACGGTTCTGCTTCCCTGCCCCTTTTCCTCAAAGGAATAGTTGGTAACGATCGCGATCACTTTGCCGTTTTCCTTCACGCCGCAGAGCGAATAAACGTTTTCGGGATCCTTTTCGGTACGGCTCTCATACGCGCAGTCGTAAAGGCATCCGTAAAACTTGAAGGGATAATAGCCCTTCTGCACGTCCTGGAACAAATCAAAAAGACCGTTGAAGGTGGTGCCGAAGCGCGCATCGTAATACATCAGCATATCCAGAATATCCGATTTCTGGAAGGCGATCATCATGGCCATGGAGAAGGCCGCGCCCTTGATGCCCGCGATCATCTTCTTGGATCGGTAGAAGGTTTCACCCGTCCAGCCCTCCACGTAGTTCCATTCATTCAGATGGTTCTCCGCCTCGGTATAGCCCGCCTCGTCCATAATGGCTCTTGCGACCTTGGCTCTCTCGATTGCCTTCTCGGGGGTGACGCAGTAAATATGCCAAGAGAAGAAGTCGATCGGTGTCCCCACCTTTGCTTGGTACTGAAGGAATTCCTTGGCCCACTCCATATTGCCCGCAAGCGCAGGTCCGCCGATCTTTAAGCTCGGGAAGCACTTCTTCAGATGCTTCGCGGTGATCTCATACAGATCAAAGAACTCCTGCTTCGTGCCCGTCCAGGTGCGCTTATAGTCCTGCCCATCGTCAAGATCCGGCTCATTCCAGATCTCCCAGTACGGCATATCGAGGGTATAGCCGTTTGCCCATCCCTCGGTGTAGTGGCGGATGATGTGCTCGCAGATCTCTGCCCACTTTTTAAAATCCTTCGGTGGAAAGATATGGAATTTCTTGATATAGTGCTCGATCTTCTGGCCGAGACGGAAGAAGGTTTTCGTTCCCGCATCGAGCGTGGCAAGCGTATATTCATCCGTGCAAACAAAATCATAGGATGCGGGATCGTTTACGTCCGCATCAAAATTCGGGAAGATCGCAGAGATATCCACGGAATGCTCGCCACCATAAGAGGCGCAGAACGCGGCATCGTGGTTTCTTGCATAAGGAATGCGCGCCGCCTTATAGGGCGCAAACGTACCGCCCGTATTCTGGTCATTGGCGTGGCGCTTATGCACGGGGCCATTGTTCACACAGCTCATAGGTCTTATAGGAGCTGCATTTTTGGAAAGATCAAACTTCAAAACACTCATGATATTTCTCCCTTTTCAGCCTTTCGGCATCATTTCCTTCATTATAGCATATCGAACTCCAAAAAGCAAGGCAATAGGAGAAAAAAACGATCAAAAAAATGAAGAGGTCGCCTCTGCGGCAACCCCTTCATTCATATCACTTATGCGCTTTTTCAAATGAATCCAGCAAGCGATTTCCCACATATTTCATGGGATATCTGTAAAGCGGACTCTTAGCAGTATCCTCAACGTATTGCTCATAGACCGCGGCGGCGGCGCTGCTCGGCTCTTGCGCGGCAACATCTTTATATGCGCGAACGCAAGCGAAGAGCGGCAGCATCACGATGCAGAAGGTCAAAAGCGCATGCCCTGCGCCGACAAGGATCGCAAACAGACGCGTAGCCAAGTTGTTCCTCTCATAGGAAAATCCGAAAATGCCGCAAAACAGCTTGAACGGAATTATAATCAAAAGCGAAAACAGAAGGAAAACGAAAATGAACACAATGGGCAAAAGCAGCTCGGAGGCGGAAGCCTCAAGAACCGGAGAAAGGCGCGCATTGTCAAGCAGGAACGGCATCAGCTCTCCCATAGTTTTCTCGGGAATAAAGGCGCGGCCGACGATGCGCGTTACATAAAAGGCGGCACCCGCGGCGGCAACCACCGAAAAGAAGCGCGCTACGGAACGGCTCGTTCCTCGTCCATATGATAAGACCGCTTGCAAAAATATGAAAATCAAGGCAAGGCCGAGAAGCTCAAGCGCAACGTACGCGCCTGTCGTTCCCTTTTCAAAAAGACCCATATAAAACTTCATAGGCATCCTCCGTACAGACGAAAAGGCGAAAAAACGCACTTTTTCCACCGTCTGCCCTCATAATAAACACTTTCTCTATATTACATCATACATCATTTTTCGGTGTTTGTCAAGAAGATGGCCGAGATTGTGCTATTATTTTTTATATATTAGGTGTTTTCACGGTGTCGGGGAACACGTCTGCCTTATGCGCCTCGATCCACTCACGCATATATTCCACGTTTTCGATGCCGAGATCGGCAATGCAGTTGGAGCAAACAACGATGCCCTCGATCTCCCCTGCACGCATGAGGCGAAGATACAGATCGGTCTGATACTCCATCTGCTCGCGTGTGAGCGCGCAGTGCTCGCCATAGTTCCACATATAGCAGCCGCAAAGGATGCGTGCATTCGGCGCCATCTCTCGGATTCTCGCAAGATTTTTTTCGATGCGCGAAAGCTCCGAGCCCTTCCACGTCCAATAGGTGATCACGTCAAACACCTTGAGATACTCCGCGATATTCGGAATACCGTCCAGCTTATCCTCATAGCAGACCACCCAAAGATCCAAGGGACGGCCGACCGCATCCGCGATCTTCTTTTTCATTTCGGCAAGCCTTTCGGGCGTATAATGCGCGATACGGTGATCGAGAAAGAAATCGTCAAACACGCCGCCCGTGATATTTTCGAACATTTTTGCCTGACGGATGACCTCCTCCATATCGCCCCATTCAGTCACAGGCTCTCCGCCCGCGCCGAGAAGCGACCACACCACCTGCTTTGCAGGGCGCATGGCAATGCTCTCCTGATCGTAGGGCGGCTGCGGATGCCCCATCATACGCACGCGGCAGATATTCGGAATATCGAAATAGAAAAGCCCCTCCACCGCAGACATGCGGGAATGCCCCGGAAGATTATAGGTGTTGTTATACTCCCAATGTGCATCGGGCGATTGTCCCCAAAGCCAAAGTCTTTCCTTCAGTGTTGCCATTTTTCCTTCTCCTTCTTGCGAAAAAAGTCAAAAATTCAAAAGGGAATGCCGCATTTTTTTGAAAATTTACGCACTCCCAACAAATTTATTTTACCATATATAAAGGCGCTTGTCAATCGTTTTTTGATAAATTCACCTCCTGTCTTTCTGTTTTTACACTATGTACATAATATTCAAAAAAGTTTACACTTTTTTCGATAAAACTGTTTATTTTTTATAAAATGTATGCTATAATATAAATACAGAGGAAAACTCCTCTCGTTTCCCCCGCGAGGAGGCCCACTCTGAAGTTAAGTGAAAGGGCTGCCGCCGCAGGCGGCAAAATAGGTGCTTTTATGAAAATTACGGTGTACGGAAAACAATTGACGGTGCGCGAAAGTCTCAAGGCCGCGGTCGAAAAGAAGCTTGCGAAATTCGACAAATTCTTCGGCACGGATACCGAGGCTCTCGTTACCTGTAAAGCACGCAAGGGGGTAAAGATCATCGAGATCACCATTCCTTACAGCGGAGCGACCTTCCGCAGCGAAGAGGAAAGCGACACCTTTATCACCGCCTTGGATCGCGCCACGGAGGGACTGGAGCGCCAGATCCGAAAGAATAAAACCAGACTTGAAAAGATCATGAAGCAGGGTGCATTCGTGATCGATGCGGATGATGACGACGAATTCATCGAGGAGGAGGAATTTTCCATCCGCGAAAAAACCTATCCGTCGAAGCCCATGTCGCGGGAGGAGGCCATTCTGCAAATGAACCTGCTCGGCCACGCCTTCTTCGTTTTCTTAAACGACGATCTCGGAGAGGTCTGCGTCGTTTACAAGCGCAAGGACGGAGGCTACGGCCTGATCGTTCCCGAAAAATAAACGCTTTTTCGCAAAAAAACGCATAAACCTTCTCGAAAAAGCAATATAGAAAAGAGCAGATGCACCGAGTAAAATCGGTGCATCTGCTTTGCTTTTGAAAACAACTATTTACAAATTAACCTTTTGTATAAGCGAGAAGTCCGCCGGCCTTCAGAATATCCTTCTGGCGCTCGGTGAACGAGCAGGTGAGCGGTATCTTATGCCCCTTGTCATCCGAAAGAAGCATTTCTCCCTTCTCCATTCCCTCAAACACGCCTTCGATCGAAAGGCGGCTGTCACGGCAGAGAAGCTCGTAATCCTCCGCATTCTTGAAGGTGAGGGGCAGAATGCCCGCGTTGATCAGGTTTGCCGCATGGATGCGGGCAAAGCTCTTTGCCACCACGGCGCGCACGCCGAGATACAGAGGCACCAGCGCGGCATGCTCGCGGGACGAGCCCTGTCCGTAGTTCACACCGCCGACGATGATCGAATCTCCCACCTTCAGCGCGCGCTCGGCAAAGCTCTCGTCGCACACGGCGAAGCAGAACTTCGAGAGATACGGAATGTTGGATCTGTAAGGCAGGATCTTGGCGCCTGCGGGCATGATATGGTCGGTGGTAATATCATCGCCAACCTTCAAAACGATGGTGGCATCCAAACGGTCGGTCTGCGGCTTGGCTTTGGGGAATTCCTTAATATTCGGTCCGCGAAGCACCTCAAGCGCCTTTGCCTCCTCGGGTGCGGCGGGCGCGATGACCGCGCTATCGTCGATTTTGAACGCTTCGGGCATTTCGATCGCGGGCATTTCGCCGAGCAGGCGAGGATCGGTGATCTCCCCCGTCAGCGCCGCGGCAACCGCGCACTCGGGAGAAACGAGATAGACCTTTGCATCCTTGGTTCCGCTTCTGCCCTCAAAGTTGCGGTTGAAGGTTCTGAGGCTCACGCCGCCGGAGTTCGGAGAGAAGCCCATGCCGATGCAAGGGCCGCAAGCGCATTCCAGCACGCGCGCGCCTGCCGCAAGCATATCCGCGAGCGCACCGCACTCGGCAAGCATCGTGAGCACCTGCTTCGAGCCGGGCGAGATCGAGAGGCTGACGCTGTCCTTGATGGTCTTTCCCTTGAGAAGCGCGGCAACCTTCAGCATATCCTGCAAGGAGGAGTTGGTGCAAGAGCCGATGCAGACCTGATCCACCTTCGTTCCCTTCAGCTCGGAAACCTTCACCACGTTATCGGGCATGTGAGGCTTCGCGATCAGGGGCTCGAGAGAGGAAAGATCGATATCAATCACGCGGTCGTATACCGCATCCGGATCGGAGGCGAGCGGAACGTAGTCCGCTTCTCTGCCCTCTGCGGCAAGAAACGCGCGGGTGGTTTCATCCGAGGGGAAGATCGAGGTGGTCGCGCCGAGCTCCGTTCCCATGTTCGTGATGGTGGCACGCTCGGGAACCGAAAGCGTTTTCACGCCCTCGCCGCCCCACTCGATGATCGAGCCGACGCCGCCCTTCACCGAAAGGATGCGCAAAATTTCAAGGCTGACGTCCTTGGCGGTTACGAAGGGATTCAGCTTGCCCGTGAGATTCACGCGGATCATTTTCGGCATCGTGATATAATACGCGCCGCCGCCCATGGCAACCGCTACGTCCAGACCGCCCGCACCGAAGGCAAGCATACCGATGCCGCCGCCCGTGGGGGTATGGCTATCCGAGCCGATCAGCGTTTTGCCCGGAATGCCGAAGCGCTCCAGATGCACCTGATGGCAAATGCCGTTGCCGGGACGGGAGAAATAGATACCGTGCTTTTTGGCAACCGACTGTATGTATCTGTGATCGTCCGCATTTTCAAAGCCGGACTGCAGCGTATTATGGTCAATGTACGCCACGCTGCGCTCGGTGCGCACGCGGTCGATCCCCATGGTCTCAAATTCAAGATACGCCATCGTGCCGGTGGCGTCCTGCGTCAAGGTCTGATCAATGCGGAGCGCGATCTCCTCGCCCACCTTCATTTCTCCCGAAACGAGGTGCGCCTTGATAATTTTCTGTGCAATTGTAAGTCCCATTTTACTTCCTCACTTTACGATGTGCTTCTTTGCGTTTTCCACGTGGGTGCGCATTGCCGCATAAGCGGCCGCCGCATCGCGCTTTTCGATTGCGGCAAGGATCGCGCCGTGCTCCTCGTAGGACTTATCGGCGCGGCTCTCGTTTTCTACCGAGGCCTTTCTGTATTTCTGCACCTTTTTATGCAAGGGCAAAAGCGTATCGTAAAACACAGCGCTGTGGCTGGCATGATAAAGAAGCTCGTGAAAACGGGAGTCCATGAATTTAATATGATCGGAATCGTGGCGACCGACGTAATACTGCTGAAGCTCCAGCGCCTCGCGCAGCTCGGCGATCTCCTCATCGGTTGCGACGGTTGCGGCACGCGCGGCAACCATCGGCTCCACCTCCAGGCGCATCGCGTAAATATCCGCAAGATCCTCCGGCGTGACACCGAGGACCAAAATTCCTCTGGAGGACACCTCGATGACGTGCTCCTGCTCGAGGCGGCGCAGCGCCTCGCGGATCGGGGTACGGCTGACGCCGAGATCCTCAACGAGCGCAAGCTCCGTAAGATACGATCCTCTCGGATACTTTCCGAGAAGAATATCGGTTTCCAGTCTTTCAAACACCTGGTCAGCCAAAGATACGGTTTTATGGTTCATTTTGTACACCTTCCTTTACTTAAAGACGGCAAAGACGGCCGCCGGAGAGCTCTTCGATCTTCGCCTCCAGCTCACTCGTGGAAAGGCTGGTCTGCCTTCCGTCCGCATATTCCTTGTCGATCCACTCCTTCAGAGCAATGACGACGTCGCTCTTCTTCGTCAGCGCCTCGGATGCGGAAAGCTGATAGTTATCGTTGATCCAATAAGCAATGCCCGCAAGGCCCGATGCCTTTCCGATCATGACCGAGGGCTTGCGCGCAAGGAGCTTTTCGGTGTCGAAGATGTTGTAGATCTCCTGATCCTTCATGAGGCCGTCCGCATGGATGCCCGCACGGGTGACGTTGAAGTTTTTACCGACGAAGGGCGTCATTACCGGGATCTCGTAGCCGATCTCGTTCTTGAAATAATCCGCGATCTCGGTGATCGCCGTGGTATCCATACCGTCGAGCGAGCCGCGCAGGGACGCATACTCAAACACCATTGCCTCAAGCGGCGTATTGCCCGTGCGCTCGCCGATGCCGAGCATCGAGCAGTTGACGGAGGAAGCGCCGTAGAGCCATGCCGTGGAGGCGTTGGCAACCGCCTTATAGAAATCGTTATGACCGTGCCACTCCAGCATCTCGCTGGGAACATCGGCATAATGCTGCAAGCCGTAGATGATACCGGGCACGCTGCGCGGCAGGGCAACCTCGGTATAAGGCACGCCGTAGCCCATCGTATCGCACACGCGGATCTTGACGGGAATGCCCGCATCCTGCGACATCTTCGTCAGCTCGTTTACGAAGGGAACGACGAAGCCGTAGAAATCCGCTCTCGTGATATCCTCGAGATGGCAACGCGGCATAACGCCCGCCTCGAAGGCCTCGGCTACCGTTTGCAGGTAATAGTTCATGCACTCGCCGCGCGTCATCTTCATTTTCTTGAAAATGTGATAGTCGCTGCAGGAAACGAGAATACCCGTCTCCCGAATGCCGAGATCGCGCACCAGCTTGAAATCCTCCTTGCTGGCTCTGATCCAGGTCGTGATCTCCGGGAAACGGAGGCCGAGCTCCTGGCAACGGCGGATCGCCTCTCTGTCCTTTTCGCTGTAAACGAAAAACTCGGTCTGGCGAATGATACCGTACGGGCCTCCGAGCTTGGAAAGAAGCTTATAGAGGTCCACGATCTGATCCACCGTATAGGGCTCGACAGACTGCTGACCGTCACGGAAGGAGGTATCCGTGATCCAAATATCCTCGGGCATACCCATGGGAACGCGGCGATGGTTGAAGGCTACCTTCGGCACGCCGGAATAGGGATAGATCTCGCGGTAAAGGTTGGGCTCCGGAATGTCCTGAAGCGAATATTTATAGGATTTTTGCTCCAGAAGATTGGTTTTAGATGAGATTTCAAGCATGGCAAAATCCCCTTTCTGTATTATTGTATACAATTATACATGAATGCTTGTATTATGTCAAGATGAAAAAAGAATATTTTTTTCGTTTTTAAATAAATTTTCTCTGTTTTTTGGGGTGTGTAAAGAAAAGCACGCGCGTTTTACGCGCATTTACATAGAATATAATAGGAGCGTTCACGCGCTCCGAATACACGCTCGGGCAAGAATGCCCAACGGAGCATAGACGGATTATGACGGTTTTTACCTATAACGGCGATGCGCGGATCGCCGCCGCCAAGGCGGCGCTCGAAAAAGAGCCGAACGGTCAACGCATCCATATTTTACCCATTCCAACGCGAGCGGACGAGGGCGAGCACCGCGCGCTTTCGGAGGCAATGCAAAGCGGCGACCTCGTTTGCGCTTATGCGCCGCCCCCTTCGCTTGCAAAAGAAATTCTTTCACGCGGTGCGCGCCTGTTGGATGCCGAGCGCGACGAGGATTTTATTGCGGAAAACGCAATTCTCACCGCCCAGGTCACGCTTGGATATATCCTTTCCTTGCCGTGCGCCCCCGCCGATCTCACGGTCGGCATCATCGGTTACGGGCGCATCGGGCGCGCGCTTTGCCGTATGCTTCTCTTTTTCGGCGCGAAAGTGCGCATTTTTACGGAGCGAGCGGCACTGCGCACCTCGCTCGGAGAATCGGGGATCGAGAGCCGCCCCATTCGCTACGAGCCGGGAGAAAAGCTCGACCTTTCGGACCTTAAGCTTTTGATCCAGACCGCCCCCGCAAAAATTTTCACGAAGGAAAACGCACCCCTCTGCCCGCTTTGGAATTTAGCTGCGGCGCAGTTCGTTGGCGAGGGCGTGGAGGTAAGACAGCTCTCCGCACTCCCGGCAAAGGTATGCTACGAAAGCGGCGGTCTTGTGCTTGCGCGCGCCGTTCTTCGTTTCCTCGAAACCGAAAACGAAAGGAAGACACTATGATAGGATATGCATTTTGCGGCTCCTTTTGCACGCTGCAAAAATCAATGGAGCAGCTTGCCGCGCTCGTCCGCGCCGGATGGGAGGTTCAGCCCATCATGAGCGAGCACGTCCACACGATGGACACGCGCTTTGGCAAAGCGGCGGACTTTGCCGCCGAGGCCGAGCGCATCACGGGCAAAGCGGTGATCCACACGATCGCGGATGCCGAGCCGCTCGGCCCGAAAACGCCCCTCGACGCCCTGATCATCGCCCCCTGCACGGGCAACACGCTTGCGAAGATCGCAAGCGGTATCACGGACACCGCCGTCACCATGGCGGCCAAGGCGCACCTGCGGTGCGACCGCCCCACCGTGATTGCCCTTGCCTCCAACGATTCCCTCTCGCAAAATCTTCGCAACATCGCCACCCTTCTCGTGCGAAAGCGCGTCTACCTCGTCCCCTTAAAGCAAGACGATCCCCAAAGCAAGCCGCACTCCCTCGTCGCGGATTTTTCGCGCATCCCCGACGCCCTCACCGCCGCATTGGAGGAACGGCAGATACGCCCGCTGTTTGAATAACGAAGCGAGAAAATCACCAACTACTCTTTATAAATCAACTGATTTGAGGCAATCGGCAGAGCAAACTTGCGCTGTCGATTGCTATTTATTTTTTCCCAATCGCAACATTTTAATTTTTACAAAATCGAAAAAACCATCTTGCTTTTTGGGTTTCATTATGCTATAATGAGATTGCGACACAATTGAATATTTATTTGCTCTAAAGCTATAAGTGTACGTTTTTACTTTGATAAAAATGTACGCTCTGTTTTCGTACGCTTTTTTTAGAGCAAGAAAGCAATTGTGTCGCAGCAAGGAGTCGTGCGTTTTTAGTGCGCGGCTTCGGCTGCGCACTTTTTTTATTTCCAAAAACAAAAAACTCAAAACAAATCGAAAGGAGAAACCATGGACGAAGCAACCTACATTACGCCGAAAGCACAGATCATTAGATTTTTGGAAAGCGACCTGATATCAATTTCCGGCGTTACAGACAAAGATCCAGATCTCGGAGAATGGGATTTTCAACTTTGAAAGACAAAAAAATAACCAATCATAAGACGAGAAAAAAGAAAGGAAAAGAGATGAAAAAAAATCTTTTGTTTTTAGGCCTTGTTTTAACAATGATGCTTTCGGTTTTTGCGATCGGGGCATTTGCCGAGGCAGAGGAGCCCGTCTTGAAGATCGAGGCGGCAAACCTTGAATTCGCAGACAGCGTATATCTTGTCTATGCCGTATCGCACGAGGGGATCGATGCCGAAAACGTGAAGATGCTTTTCTTCACCGAGCCGCAGAGCTCAAAGGATGGGTACACGCTTGAGGCGGCAGATTATTATGCGAATCCTTGGCAGGAGGGCGTAACCGTTTTGGATGCGGAAAACTGCACGCTCTTCAAGAACACCACCCTTCGCGCCAAGAATATGGCAGATACCGTTTACGCCCGCGCCTATGCGGAGGTGGATGGCAAAGCGTATTACAGCGATCCCGTGAAATACAGCATTCTACAGTATGCCTATAACAAGCTTGGCAAAACCGCAACGGCTTCCGAAAATGAAGCACTCAAGGTGATGCTCGAGGAAATGCTTGAATACGGCGCGGCCGCGCAGACGTATATGGGCTATAAAACCGATCGCCTTGCCGATAGCGACTTCTATCAGATCTCGGTGGAGGGCGGCACGCTTGCCGATGGCTTTGCCAAGGGGCTCTATCTTGAGGGAGAAAAAATCTCAATCTCAGCCCTCGATGAAAAAGATGGGCTTATCTTCTCCGCTTGGATTAATTCAAGCAGTGAAAAGGTGGCTAACCCCACAACCGCAGAAATTACAGTAAGTAGCAAAAATGAAATCTACACGGCCCTTTATGCAGTAAAAACCATCTACTCAACCGGGCTGGAGTTCGTATCCAACGGCGATGGCACCTGTTATATAAAAAGTATCGGCTCTTGCTTAGATACAGAACTGATCATCCCCCCCATTTCTCCTGATGGCGACATTGTAATTTCTATCAACGATCGAGCCCTTCAAAGAAGCTCTATTACAAGTGTCATTTTCCCCGATTCACCCATTACAATCGGTTCTCATGCCTTTTATTACTGCACCAAGCTTACAAATGTTTCTTTGGGAGGCGTTACTTCTATAGGCAACTCCGCCTTCTCCTCTTGTTTCAAATTAGCCAATATAACATTTCCGGATAACGTTACCAAAATTGGTAGTTATGCTTTCGAATATTGCGAATCACTCGCAAGCGTGAGCGGAGGAAACGGCATTCATTCCATTGAGCAAGATGCATTCAAGGGTTGCGCTTCCGGGTTATACACAATATATGACTCTTTAAAATACATCGGAGACGCGCAAAATCCTTATGCGATTTTAGTTTGTGCAGAAAGCAAGAATCTCTCAACATACAAAATTCACAATGACACACGGTTGATTGTATCCAGTGCTTTCGAAAACTGTTCTTCTTTAAAATCTATATTGATTCCCGACTCAATTCTTTCTATAGGAAGCAGTGCTTTTTCCGATTGTACAAATCTCACCGAGATAACAATCGGATGCGGAGTTGTGACTATTGGAAATTACGCATTCTATAATTGCACCAATTTGGAAAACGTATATATCACAGACATTGCTGCTTGGTGCAACATTACATTTCCATATAACTACGCAAATCCTCTCAATTATGCAGAAAATCTCTACATTTTGAATGATGGGAACATTAAACTTGTTACCGACCTGAATATCCCCTCCACCGTTACTCGCATTGGAGATTACGCATTTTTCAACTACTCAAAACTTCAAAACATTATTATCCCCAATACGGTTACCTCCATTGGAAGTTGCGCATTCTACAAGTGCACAGGCCTTACCGACATAACGATTCCTGAGTCTGTAATTCTTATCGGTAGCGAATGTTTCGCCCTTAGTAACATTTCACGTTTTGAGTTTCAAAATCCAAATGGCTGGTTTGTGGGATTCAAGAATGCTACAAGCGGCACGGAAATAGACGCATTAGATTTGCAAAACGAGGAAACCGCATGCAGATATTTACTGCTTACTTATAGCGGTCTTTATTGGAAACGCAAGTAAAAGTTCACATTTTAGAATGACAAATTTGTGAACTAACAAAACGCTAATAATTTAAAAAAGCAAGACGAAGTAGTCGTAATAAGACCGCTTCGTCTTGTTTCTATTTCCGAGTGCCATCCTAGCAAGTACCGTCAAAGATGCGCCCAAAGGACGCGCGTACTTAAAACTGAATTGCGCTGATACTCGCGTCCTTGAAAATCGCAAGCGATTTTTCATTCATTCAATTGTTTGAGTGCGAGCGAAGCCGTAGGCAGCTACAGCGAGCGAGCAATCAGGCAAAGACACCAAAATTTCTAAGCGCCACCCATCTTAAGTCACGGCTACGGCGCAACGAAATTTTAGGCGTATTCGTTTGAGTGCGAACGAAGCCGTAGGCAGCTACGGCGAGCGAGCAATCGGACGAAGACGCCAAAATTTCTAAGCGCCACAAATTCAGCCTTTTACGGAGCCGGCCGTTATCCCTTCGATTATATAGCGTTGAGCGAAAAGGTAAAATATAAGGATCGGAAGAATGGCGAGGATAAGCATCGCCATTAAGCCGCCTAAATCTATGGAGCCGAAGGCACCTTGCATGGAAAGCTCTATGGCAACGGGGATGGTTTTCTGACGGTTGCCGAGGACAAGATACGGGAGCAGATAATCGTTCCAGATCCACATACCGTTGAGGATCGCGACGGTGATCGCCGTGGGCGAAAGGAGAGGGAAAACGATGCGAAAGAACGTGCCAAGCACACCCGCACCGTCGATCTGCGCCGCCTCCTCAAGCGCGACGGGAAGCGTTTTCACAAACGCCGTATAGAGGAAAACCGAAAGCCCCGCGCCGAATCCGAGGTACACGGGAATCATGCCGAGCACATTTGAAAGATGCACGCGGTCGATCAGATACGTCGCCGTATACATGATCATCGGGAACGGCACGACCATGCTGAAAACGAGCGCACCGTACAGAATGCGGCTGATCCTACCGGGCGTGCGCGAAAGAAACCATGCGCACATCGCGCAAAACAGAACGATCACCGTGACGGAAAGCACCGTGATCAGCGCAGAGCGACCGACCGCCGCAAAAAATCCGACCGAGGAAAGCCCGCGCCGAAAGTTTTCAAGCCCCACGAAAAGCTCACCCGTGGGGATCTTGAAGGGATCGGTGGAGATATAGAATTTCGACTTGAACGCATTGATCAGAACCAACAGAACGGGAAAGAGAAAAGCTGCCGAAAGCAGAAAAAGAACGGCATATATGACTACATTTGTTTTCTTTTTCATCAAATTCTCTCCTTTTTCTCACGCGTGAAATACAGTTGTAACGCGCTCAAGATCGCAACGACAAGGAAGAACAGAACCGCCTTTGCCTGACCGACGCCCTGCCAGCCGATGCGCCCATAGAAGGTGCGGAAGATATGCAGAGCGAGCATTTCGGTTTCGCGGTTCGGCGCACCCTGCGTTAAGGCAAGGTTCTGATCAAACATTTTAAAGGTGTTCGTCAGCGTTAAGAATACGCAAACGGCAATGGAAGGCAGGATCTGCGGCAACTTGACGAAGCGAAGCATCTGAAAGGGCGTGGCTCCGTCCACCAGCGCGGCCTGCTCGGTTTCCTTCGGGATTGAGGTCAACGCGGCGATATAGATGACCATCATATACCCCGAAAGCTGCCACACCGAGAGAAGGAGAAGTCCTAAAAATCCAAGAGAGGCATAGTAGGTGATATCCAACCCGAAATAGGAGAGAACGCCGCCGAGAAGAAGATTCCAGATATAGCCGAGCACGATACCGCCGATCAGGTTGGGAAGGAAGAACACGCCGCGAAAAAGCGCCGTCATACGCAGCTTTCTCGTCAAAAGAAGGGCAAGCGCGAGCGCCACGAGGTTCACCGCCACCACCACGCAGAGCGCGAGCAACGAGGTGAATCCCAGCGATCGCAAAAATCCCTCTCCCCCGGCGAATGCAAGGCGATAATTCCTAAATCCAACGAAGGTAGCGCTCTCAACGGTGGAAAACTCCGTGAAGGAGAGGATCACTCCCATTACAAACGGAATGACGAAAACGAGAAGAAAGCAAAGGAGCGTAGGCAAGACGAAAATAGGAAAATAACGTTTCAGAGCGCCGACCTTCATTTTTCACCTCATTTTTTATTTGCTTTCATTTTTCCAGCTCGCCTTGAGATCCGAAACCACCGCGGCAAAGCTCTTTTTTCCCTGCGCATAGGCGAGAAGCGATGCGCCGAAATCCTCCTTCAAGCGAAGAGAGGGAATCGCAGAAAAGCGCCAAGGCACGTTTTTTTGCGTGTCGGATTGCATAAAGCGGAGCACCTCCTTTGCGAGCGGATCGTTCGGCACGTCATCCTGCTTAAAGGTATCAAAGGGCGCGATAAATCCAAGCTCCTCACGCACGAAGCGCTTTCCGCTCTCGGAGGAATAGAGCCACCAAAGGAACTTTTCCGCTGCCTCCCTCTCCTCGGGCGAGGCCTTTTTATTGATGGCGTAATAGTTCTCCGTGCCGATGCAAATGCCCTGCGATTCTTCGCCCTCCGCACCAATATACAGAGGCAAAAATCCCACGTCCTCCGCCTTCACCTTATTCCCCTTTTCGGAGGAGATCTGCGCATACGCCCAGCTTCCGTTTTGCACCATGGCGCATTTTTCAAGCGCGAACTCCGCCATGGAATCCGCGACGGTCTTCGTCCCGAGGGCGGTTTTCGGCACGGTGGAATTTTCAAGATACAGATCGAAAAGCTTTTGGAAGCCCTCGCTGTATTTGAACTCAAAATCCTTATAATCCGAGGTGGCGATATCCGCGTTTTTCTCTTCCATCTCGAAGGATAGCGGGAGATTCAGAAGATGCGTCTGCCAGCGCCAATCCTCGCCGCTCTTCAGGGAGGTAGCGGCGAAAACGCCCTCGATCCCAAGCGCATCCTTATTTTTTTGCATATCCCGCGCCACGGCGGAAAGCGCATCAAAGCTCTTGATCTCGTCTACGGATTTATAGGGCGTTTGCTTTCCCTCGAGAGCAAAATAGCGCTCCATCAGTCTTTTATTATAAATGATACCGTAGCCCTCCACAACGTAGGGCACGCCGTATACCATGCCATCCTTCGCAAGGGCAAGCGAGGGATCGGAAAGATGCTTATAAAGCTCGGTCCCCTTCATATCCGAAAGATAATCCTTAAAGGAAGAAAAGCTTCTCGGACCGTTGATCTGAAAGATCGTCGGCGCATCGCTCGTGGGAAGGCGCGAAAGAAGCGTTTGCTCATAGGTGTTTGCCGCGGCGGTATCGATCACCACGCGAACGCCCGTTTGCTTTTCGTATTCCCCAGAGATCGCCTCGTATTTTTCCGCCACCTCGGGTTTAAAATTAAGATAGCGCACCGTGACCGTTTTTCTTCTTGCACACGCGGCAAGAGAAAAAAGCGAAGGAATCAGGATCGCGAGCACCGTCAAAAAAGATATAATTCGTTTCATTTTTATCCTCATTCAGCCAAAGCTTCGGCTCAATTTTTGTTTTTTATCACGCTCTCCGCGCCATCGCTCCGTTTTTTTGCAGTCATGGCGGCTCACAAGGAAAGCGGCTTGCTTTTATTTTCTTCCGCGCACCGTTTTTTTATTCTTCCCCTTTTCAAGGTCTTTCGCCGTCACACAATATTTAAAATATTTTCTTTATAATAATATTTACAAATGAAAGAAAATGTGGTAGAATAAATATCGTGGAAATTTATGCCGAGACGTTTTTTTGATCCCTTAGCAAAATTTTTGGAAGGAGGCAGGATATGCGCATCGATAAATTTCTTTCCGAATGCGGTCTTGCATCCCGTAAGGAGGCCGCGAGAGCCGCAAAGAGCGGCGGCGTTACCGTAAACGGCATTGCCGTCAAGGATCTTTCAAGGCACATCGATCCCGAAGCCGACCGCGTTACCTTTCTCGGGCGCGAGGTCTGCTATCAAAAATTCGTTTATATCCTTCTCAACAAGCCCGAGGGCTACGTGAGCGCGACCGAGGATAAGGCGCACCCCTTCGTCACCGAGCTTCTTCCCGAGGAATACCGCCGCATGGGGCTCTTCCCCGTCGGCCGTCTTGACAAGGATACCGTGGGGCTGATGCTTTTGACCAACGACGGGCAAAACGCGCACCGCCTGCTTTCCCCGAAGCATCACGTGGAAAAGGAATACCGCTTTACCTGCAAGGTGCCCCTCTCTCCCGATGCGGAAGAGATCTTTGAAAAAGGGATCACGCTTTCGGACGGCTACGAATGCAAAAGCGCCCTTCTTTCGGCGGACGAGGACCGTCTTGGCGGCCGCATCACGCTGACCGAGGGAAAATACCATCAGATCAAGCGCATGCTCGGCGCGATCGACAATCGCATCCTCACCCTGGAGCGCATCCGCTTTGCCTCCATCACGCTCCCCGAAACGCTTTCGCGCGGAGAATGGCGGCCGCTTTCCAAGGAAGAGATCGGCGCGCTTCTGGGCACAGAGGAATGATTTTAAAAAATACCGTATTTTTTTGCCCGCAAACGGGCTTACTATAAGGAGACACTATGGATATTATCGCAGCATTAGCAAAAGAACTCGGACTCGACAAGGAAAAGGTGGAAAAAACCGTCGCTCTGATCGACGAGGGCAACACCATCCCCTTCATCTCCCGTTACCGCAAGGAGGTTACGGGAAGCATGGACGACACCACGCTCCGCGCGCTGGATGACCGCCTGCAGTACCTGCGCAAGATGGATGAGCGCCGCCAGGAGATCGCCGCTCTCATTGCCGCACAGGAAAAGCTTACGCCCGAAATCGAGGCCGCACTCAATATGGCAAAGACGCTCGTGGAGCTGGAGGATATCTACCGTCCCTTCAAGCCCAAGAGAACCACCCGCGCATCCATCGCAAGAGCCAAGGGACTTGAGCCTCTGGCACAGTACATCCTTGAGCAGAGAGATGCATACGATCCCGCGATCGACGTGTATGCCGAGAGCTTTATCTCGACCGAGGAGGGCAAGGAGGTTCCGGATGCCAAGGCCGCTCTGCAGGGCGCATCGGATATCATCGCCGAGGACGTTTCCAACGATGCCGAGATCCGCAAGAACCTGCGTGCCTTCACCATGCAGCACGGTGCGCTGACCACGAAGGCCGCCAAGGACGAGCCCTCCGTTTATGAAAACTATTACGATTTCTCCGAGCCGATCAAAAAGCTTCGCGGCCACCGCGTTCTCGCCATCAACCGCGGCGAGAAGGAGGAGTTCCTCAAGGTAAGCGTGACCGTCGAGCAGGCGGATGCGCTCGCACAGCTGGAGGCGAAGGTGATCACCAACAAGAAGTCGCCCGCGCTTCCCTATCTCATGGAAACCCTGACGGATGCTTACGAGCGCCTGCTCTTCCCCGCCATCGAGCGCGAGGTTCGCACCGCCCTCTTTGACGATGCCTCCGAGGGTGCTCTCAAGGTATTCAGCGAAAACCTTCGCAATCTTCTTCTGGTTGCGCCCCTCAAGGGAAAGACCGTGCTCGGCTACGACCCCGGCTTCCGTACCGGCTGTAAGCTCGCCGTTGTGGATAAGACGGGTAAGGTGCTTGACACCGGCGTGATCTATCCCACCGAGCCTCGCAACGATATCGAGGGCTCGAAGAAGAAGGTTTTGCAGCTTGTGAAGAAATACGGCATTGACGTTATCTCCATCGGTAACGGAACCGCCTCCCGCGAATCCGAAAGATTCATCGCGAATACCCTCCGCGATCCCGCATGCCCCCAGGGCGTGAAATACACCATCGTTTCCGAGGCGGGCGCTTCGGTTTACTCCGCATCCAAGCTCGGCGCGGAGGAATTCCCGGACTTCGACGTTACCCAGAGAAGTGCCGTTTCGATCGCAAGAAGACTGCAGGATCCCCTTGCGGAGGTCGTTAAGATCGAGCCCAAGGCGATCGGCGTCGGCCAATATCAGCACGACATGAAGCAGGCAAGACTGACCGAGGCGCTCGGCGGCGTTGTTGAGGACTGCGTAAACGGCGTTGGCGTGGATATCAACACCGCTTCCTACTCCCTGCTCTCCTACGTTTCGGGCATCAATGCGACCGCGGCGAAGAACATCGTGGCTTACCGCGAGGAAAACGGCGAATTCAAAACCCGCCGCCAGATTTTGAAGGTGCCGAAGATCGGCGAAAAGGCCTTCGTGCAGTGCGCAGGCTTCCTTCGTATTCACGATGCAAAGGACGTGCTGGATTCCACGGGCGTTCACCCCGAATCCTACGCCATTGCCGAGGATCTTCTGAAGCGTTTTGATTACACGCACGACGACGTAAGACGCGGCGAGCTTGGACTTCTTCGCTTCAAGGCAGAGCAGTACGGCAAGGCAAAGCTTGCCAAGGAGCTCGGCTGCGGCGAGCCTACGCTGGAGGATATTATCAAGGAGCTTGAAAAGCCCGGCCGCGATATCCGCGAGGATGCGCCCGCTCCCGTGCTTTCCACCGAGGTCCTTGAAATTACCGACCTGAAGCCCGATATGCTTCTGAAGGGCACCGTGCGCAACGTTGTGGACTTCGGCTGCTTCGTTGACATCGGCGTGCATCACGACGGTCTTCTGCACATCTCCGAGATGAGCGACCGCTATATCAAGCACCCCGCAGATCTCTTCTCCGTCGGCGACGTGATCGAGGTTCGCATCAAGGATGTTGACGTCAAGAAGCAGAGAATCTCCCTCTCCCGCAAGGGCATGAAGGATAAGGCGTAATGTTCGGCTTCGTCAAGCCCGAGCAGGGCTCCCTGCTCGTGAAGGAATACGCCTTTTACAAAGCCACCTACTGCGGCATCTGCCGCCAGATGAAGGCGCATACCGGTGCGCTTTCTCCCATATTCTTAACCTATGACAGCGTTTTTCTTGCGCTGGTGCGCATGGTGTTCGAGGACAAGAAGAGCATCGGCGCGCGCATGGGGCGATGCCTTGCGCACCCCGTGAAAAAGCGGCCGATGCTCCTCCCCAACAAAGCGACCGAATATACCGCAAAGGTCTTTGCCCTTCTTTCCTATTATAAAATGAAGGACGATCTTGCGGACGAGGGCGCGCTTACGCGCATCGGCTTGCTTCCCGCACGCCCCGTGCTTGCGGGCGCAAGAAAAAGGGCCGGCGAATACGCCGCGTTAGAGAGCGTGATCGCCGAAAAGCTTTCCGAGATCTCGCGCCTTGAAAAGGAGGGGTGCAAGAGCGTTGACACCTGCGCGCATCCCTTCGGCGAGCTGCTCGGCTCGCTCTTCTCCTACGGTCTTTCGGGCGAGGACGCGATCGTCACACGTGAGCTCGGCTACCACCTCGGCAAGTTTATCTACGCCGCCGATGCGGCAGAGGACTACGATGAGGATCTGAAGAAGGGGCGCTTTAATCCGTACGTCCTTTCCTATGATAAAAAGCCGCTGACGCAGGAAAACAAGGACGTGATCCGCACCGCCCTCGTGCTCGAATGCACGCGCATGGAGGCCGCCGTCAATCTCCTCGATTTTCGCGGCAGTCTGACGCTTGAGGCGCTGATCCGCAATATTATTTATAACGGACTTCTAAACCGCATTGATTTTTTAAGTGAAAAGCCGTCATCGCCCGATCCCCTGGGCACGGCGGAATCACACGGAGGTATTCTATGAAAGATCCATATTCGATTCTCGGCGTCAAATACGACGCAAGCGACGACGAGGTAAAGGAAGCATATCGCAACCTCGTGAGAAAATACCACCCCGACAACTACACCGACGATAACCCCTTGAAGGATCTGGCAAACGAGAAGATGCAAGAGGTGAACGAGGCGTACGATCAGATCGTGAAAATGCGCGAGGACGAAAAGAACGGAACGGCAAAAAATGCAGATTACACCTCGTCCTCCTATCAGTCCGATCCGCGCTACGGCGAGATTCGCCGCCTTCTGAACGCGCGCCGCTTTTCCGAGGCGGAGAGAAAGCTCAATATGTTCTCGGAATACGATTGCGGTGCGGAATGGCATTACCTGAAAAGCGTGGTGCTCATGCACAGAGGCCTTGTGAACGACGCTATGCGCGAGCTGGAGACCGCCTGCATGATGGATCCCTCCAACCTTGAATACCAGAAGGCAAAGCAGATGTTCAACAGCCAGGCAAAAGGCTACGGCAGCACCTATTACGGTCCTATGGACAACCGCCGCCGCTCCTCCTCGGACGAGGCTTGCGACTGCTGTGCCAACCTCATTTGTATGGACTGCCTTTGCGAATGCATGGGCGGCGATCTGATCCCCTGCTTATGAGATCCACGAAAAAGATTACGCTCAGCGCCATGATGTGCGCCCTTTCGGTCGTCGTTTTGGCGCTCGGCGCGGTTTTCGAGGCGCTGGATCTGACGGCGGCGGCTCTCGCCTCCATCTGCATCGCGTTCATCTATATTGAGGTGGGTGCGCCCTATACCTTTATCGCATGGATCTGCACCACGCTCCTCTCCTTTCTCTTTTTTCCGCAGAGCCTTCTCTGGATCGAATACCTTCTTCTTTTCGGACTCTATCCGATCCTGAAGGGCTATATTGAGCGTCTGCCGCGCCTTTTTTGGTGGCCGATCAAGCTCCCTCTTTACAATCTCTGCCTCTTTCTGATGGCGGAGGGGATGAGCTTCATCCTCGGCGTAGACTTTTTCGGCATCGGCGGCGATTGGAGAAATATTCTCTCCATGGGTAAGGAGATTTGGTGGGAAAGCCCCTTGATCCTTCTGATCATTGCCAACGTTGCTTTTTTGGCATACGATCTCTTTCTCTCCATGATCGTGCGGATATACGTGCTGAAATACAGACCTAAGCTACAAAAATACTTAAAATAAGACGGGAAACGCTATGACGAAAGTTGGATTCGTGTCCCTCGGATGTTCAAAGAACCTGACGGACACCGAGGTGATGCTTCGAAAGCTTCACGATGCGGGCTACGAGATCACGCCCGACGAAAGCGAAGCAGAGATCATCGTGATCAACACCTGCGGCTTCATCGAAAGCGCAAAGCAGGAGTCGATCGACAACATTTTGGACCTCGCTTGGCTCAAAAAGAACGGTAAATGTAAATATATCATTGCAACGGGATGCCTTGTCGAGCGCTATCGCGAGGAAGTGATGCAGGAAATGCCCGAGGTGGACGCGCTGATCGGCGTCGGCAGTCTTGTGGACATCGTGGATGCCGTGAAGGCCGTGCAGAGAGGCGAAAAATACACCTCCTTCCGCGACAAGAACACCTCCTCCCTCTCCGAGGAGCGCCTGCTCACCACCCCCGAGCACACCGCGTATTTGAAGATCGCGGAGGGCTGCGACAATCTTTGCACCTACTGCGCGATCCCCTCCATTCGCGGCAGATTCAGAAGCCGCACGGTAGAAGATATCGTCAGAGAAGCGAAGGAGCTGGAGACGCTCGGCGTGAAGGAGCTGAACCTCATTGCGCAGGATACCACGCGCTACGGTCTGGATATTTACGGCGAATACAGCCTTGCTCGCCTCGTGCGCGCGCTGACCGCGGAAACGAATATCCCGTGGATCCGCCTGCTTTACTGCTATCCCGACAAGATCACCGACGAGCTGATCGCAGAGCTTCGCGACAATCCTCGCCTCGTCAAATATATGGACATTCCGATCCAGCACATTTCGGACAAGATCCTGCGCGCCATGAACCGCCACGGCGGCAAGGCGCTGATCAAAGAAACCGTCGCAAAACTGCGCCGCGAGGTGCCGGGCATCGTGCTCCGCACGACCGCCATGGTCGGCTTCCCAGGCGAGGACGAGAGCGACTTTGAAGAGCTTTGCCTCTTTGTGAAGGAAGCGCGCTTCGACCGCTTCGGCGCATTCACCTTCTCCCCCGAGGAGGGAACGCCCGCCGCAGAAATGGAAGGGCAGATTGAGGAGCAAACGAAGCAGGATCGCTACGATATCCTCATGCAGACCCAGCTCACCATCACCGAGGAGCAGAACGAGCAGAAGATCGGCCAAACGGTCGAGGTGATCTGCGAGGGATTCGACACCGTGGCAGAAATTCATTACGGCAGAAGCGCCGCCGATGCCCCCGACGTGGACGGCAAGGTGTATTTCACCGCAAAGAAGCGCGTACCCGCCGGCCGCTTTGTCAAGGTTTTGATTTCCGAGGCACTTGATTACGATCTCGTGGGCGAAGCCACCGAGATTTTATAAAAAAGGAGAAAGAAAATGAAAAAATCATCTATGAATCTTCCGAACACCCTTT
The DNA here is from genome assembly GCA_045630385.1 of Eubacteriales bacterium. GTDB lineage: Bacteria > Bacillota > Clostridia > Oscillospirales > CAG-272 > UBA1740. The sequence goes on from JAZQTA010000034.1 coordinate 34,400, forward strand.
CGCTTCTTCGCTGCGCTCTCGTTCCCGTTTTCGTTGTAACGCTCTTTCTGATGCGTGACGTTCCCCTTTGGGGGCGCATCGTTCCCGCTATCGTGTATCTCCTTACGGGACTCACGGATATGCTGGACGGCAAGATCGCAAGAAAATACAATCTCGTGACCGATTTCGGAAAATTTATCGATCCGCTGGCAGATAAGTTTATGGTTCTCGGCTCGCTGATCGCCATTCTGACGCTCATTCTCATTGAAGGCGAGGTCGTCATGGGCCTTGTATTCTGCGCCGTGGTGCTGATCCTTCTTCTGCGCGAGCTCGGTGTGACGAGCCTTCGCCTCGTGGTTGCGGGCAAGAGCGGCATCGTGGTTGCCGCAAGCATGTTCGGCAAGCTCAAAACCGTTTCGCAGATGGTGGGCACGATCGTCATTCTTCTCGAGCCCGTGGTATTCCCCTTCTGCAATGAAAACCATATCGCGGCCTATATTGCCATGGCGATCATGGCGGTCACGACGGTGGCATCCGGCCTCGATTACTTAAAGGCTTATATGCCCTACATAGACTCAAACTCTTAAGTGTATAAAATAAAGGTACCTCGTATGAAATTCAGCATTTTTAACGCTTTGATGCTTCAAAGCCTTGATTATGGTGAATCTCTATGCGGCACCTTTATTTATTTTTTCGTCATTCTTATGGTTTTTATCCTTTAAAATATAAAAGGCACTTGACGGAAAAAGGAAAATATGCTATCCTAAAGGCAAAGTAAGGGCACACGATCGCCCTGCGGAAGGAGATTTTTATGATGGATTACAAGGCTATGGCCTTAGAAGAATACAACAGCGCCGAAACCACCGCACACCACGGCGGCGCGTACGGACGGCCGTTTTGGAATGCCAATGCAACGCAGTTTACCTACGTGCCCGCATTCGGATTTTCCGTTTCATCCTTAGCAAAGGAATATCTTTTCACCGCGACCGATTGCGAGGGCAAAAAGCACTCGTTCACGGATAAGAGGCCGACCGCGCTTCTGACGCCCATCTGGAGCGAGATCCCCACGGGCATGGTCACGCTTACGGTGGAGGCGCTGGATGCAGAGGGAAAGGCACTCTTTCTGACCGGGGCGCGCACCTTTTATAAATGCGCTCCCTTTGCCGGCCGCGAAGCCTACGGCTTGCCCGCACAAAGCTACGAGGACTGCGCAAAAAAAGGACTGCGCTACGTTCTGCATCAGCCCTTCATCCGCTATTTTCTCGAGCACGGCGTGCCCGATCCGAGCTACAATTATTACATTTATCCCTCCAAGACCATCGGCGCGATCGTGAGCGCCCTGGTTAACCTTGCGGGGCTCGATAAGGAAAGCGCAGAGGAAGCCTTGCTTCTCGCGAGAAAAGCAGCAGATTATCTGCTCTCCATCAGCTTTAAAGCCCCTTATGCGGCCGAAGGCCTGCCGCCCACCTATTACACGGCATTCCGCCCCGAGGGCGTGGGAAATAACTATGCGGCAACGCCCAACCTCGGCAAGATCATGATGATCTATCCCGCCACCGCAGGCGCGGCGTATCTTGCCCTGGCGAAGGCAACGAAGGAAGAAAAATATCGGAAGGCCGCCCTGACAATCGCGGACTACTATCTGCGCACACAGCTTCCCGAGGGAAGCTGGCCGCTCATGATCGATGCGGAAAGCGGAAATAAAACAACCGAGAACCTTTGCATCCCCGACGTGATCATGGCCTTTCTTGCAAAGGTTTACGATGCCACGAAGGACGTGCGCTACAAGGATGCGGCGGATCGCTCGCTTTCCTACATTGAGGAAAAATGCCTGAAGACCTACAACTGGGAGGGGCAGTTTGAGGACGTGAAACCGACCGCCAATTATCAGAACCTCACCCACTTTAACGCAAAAAATTATCTCGAATATATCACCGAGCACCGCGAAAGAACGCCCGAGATGCTTGATACCGCGCTGGATCTTTGCCGCTTCATTGAGGATCAGTTCGTGGTTTGGGGCAAGCACGCACCGCACGCAACCAATAACACGGGCGAGTGGCTCTACCCCGCAGGCCTTGAGCAATACCAATGGTATCATCCGATCAACGGAAGCACAACGAGCGCTATGCGCACCTTTCTCTGCGCCCATAAGCTGACGAAAAATCCCCTCTTCCTTGAAAAGGCACGCGCGCTTGCCGATACGGTCGCAAAAAATCAAAACGAGAAAAGCGGCGCGATCCCCACGTATTTCCGCTCCGCCGATTGTGCCGAAAAGCTTGAGGACTTCTGGCTTAACTGCCACACGGGCGCGGCAAATGATATGATGCGCATTGCGCTGTACGAAAAGAATTTAGAGAAAGAAAACGCTTAATGTAAACCTTCATTTCCATTTTTTCACAGAATAATAAAAACGCAAAATGGGAAAATAGATATATCCCCGATCTGTGAAAGGAGAAAAAATGAAGGAACGAAAAAACGAGGATGCGCCCATCGAGGAATTTCCTCCTGTGAATCTGCCGCATTACGATGCCCCCGTCGGCGATCCGCCCGTCCCCAACCGCGCATTTACCGAGATGCGCTTGAATGCGGACATCGACGTGCTGACCGAGGCAGAAAAGGCAAAGCTTTATTTTAACGGCAACGCCCTGCAATAAATATGAAAAGCGAGAGAAAAGCGGACTTGATTCCGTCTTTTCCTCGCTTTTTCTTATAATCCCATGGGATGCGGCAGAGCTACCTCGCGGCGGCCTCTTCCTTTTGATTCTGCAGGTGCAGCATCTTTAAAATCACGGATTTATATCGCGTACGCGCATCAATAAAACCAAGCGCCTCTGCCTTTCGGTATGCAAAGAAAGCGTGATCGCGGTTTGCCGCACCGCCGACGCCAAACTCATAAAAGCACCCCAGCGCATACGTAGCACGCGCCGAACCGAGCGAAGAAGCGTTTTCCATCGCCTTGCGAGCTCCTTCATACTTGCCTTGATACAAAAGCCGCATGCCAAGAGAATAGAGCGATTGAACCATCCTTTTGCGCCTGCCCTCCAGTAGTGCAAAGAGATCCGCGCGCGCATCCTCGATCCCCTCTGCGGCGGCGCGGCGCAAAAGCTTATGTGCCTCCGAGAAATCCCGATCAATACCGATACCACAAAAATATGCACGGCCGAGGCGGTAGATCGCCATCGCATCATTTTCCTTTGCCGCACGCTCATACCAGAGAAAGGCGCGGCGGCGGTTCATGGATACGCCAAGCCCCTCCTCATAGCAGAATCCGAGCGCAACTGTGGCGGGCGCATATCCCATGGATGCGGAAAGAGCAAAATTACGATAGGCGCCCTCGGCATCTGCGGAAAGAAGCATCTTTCCCTGCCGATACAGCGCCTCGCGCTCTTCCTCGATGGCTCGTGCCTTCTCTGCCCCCTCACGCGAACCGAGTGCAAGGGCCTCCTTATAAAGAAGATACGCATAGGAAACGTTTGGATTTTCATCGGAAGCATAAATATCGCCGAGGCAAACGCATGCCTTGGCAGAACCGAGCCGCCGCGCAGCGTGGTAGCACTCGATCGCATCCGTACGCGACACAGGCAAGTGTGCGCCCGAAAGATACGCTTCGCCAAGCAAAAGATACGCCTCAGCATTGCCCGCGCGGCCGTAATAAAGGAGCACGTCGCTGCCTTTTTTCGGATCGGCCTCGCCAAGATACCCCTCAAGATACATTTCACCGAGGCGGCACTGCGCCGTCATATCGCCGCGCGTGGCAAGCATCTGCGTGAGGTTGAGGCAAAGCTTCTTAAACCCCTTTTTATCCGCCTCGGAACGAAGCTCAGCGATCAATGCGCCCACGTGCGGCAAAATGGGCAGCGGCGGCTCTTTTGCCTTCACTCGGCGCAGGCGGAAGGAAAGCGGCCATGCATGCGGCGGCAAGGGAGCGGCCTTGGAAAGATACCATTTTGCGATCGTGCGATCCATCTTCTCGTAGCGGCGCGCTAAAGAAAGCGCGGCGGTGCGACTTCCCTCCCCCACGGCCAACGCAAGATATGCGGCGGCATCCGCATCGCGGCCAATGGAGGAGAAGATCTCGGCCGCATACGCATACGCTTTTCCTTGCCCGAGAAGCGCGGCATACAGAAGGAAAAAATCTCCCGCCACGTCCCCACGCTCGGAAAGCGCCTTTCCGTAAAGGAATGCCCCCTGCGCATCTCCCTCGCTTGCGGCAAACGAAAGATATTCCATTGCAGAGGATCGGTTTTCTATCACGCCGTCCCCCTCGTAAAGCATTCGCCCATACGCCGCCGCGGCGGCGGCGTTCCCCGCATCCGCAAGAATATGCGCAAGCTCAGCGGCGCTTTCATACGCGCCCTCGGTAACGGCAATGCGGTAATCCTCCTCTATTTTCGCTATTTGCTCTGAGGAAAGCGAAAGATCTGCGCCGCACTGCGGGCAACGCTTTCCCTCATACACACCCTCATATCCGCATTCTTTACACAAAATCATAGGCTTCTCCAAAGACTTACATAATTTTTAGACAAGCGGAAAAACTAACATCGACAAAACGCTGAGAAAGGATTTACCGTATGCTGTTTTCCAAAAGAGAAAGAAGAAAACGCCATCCCATTTTCACGCTTTCCGTGACTGCGCTGGCGGTGCTTGGGCTCTCCGGACTTTTTTCCGCTTCTAAAAATATGATAACGGAAAAATGCGAAAAAATCAAGCATTTTTTCTGTAAAATGAAGAAAAAAGATTGTTGCACCTGCGAAGAAGAGAAAAACTGACACGCATCGACGTCTTTCATAAAAAAGAGGGTGTCCGGAGCAAAAAATCCGAGACACCCTCGCCGTTTTTTCGGGATCGCATCGATCCCTCTTTTTTCTATTATTCGTGCCCCTTGCCGACGTAGGTGATCTTCGCAAGCTTCAAAAGCCTCTCGAAGCCGTAATTATAATACGCGCTCTCGAGGAAATATTCTTCACCGCGGATATTCAGAAGCTCCGCCTTCGTTTTCTCGATCTCCTCAAGATAGGTATTATACGCTTCCTTCCGCTTTTCGGGATCGGTTTCGTTTTCGTAATAGCTTTCATCGATCAGCGAATTCATCTTGGCGTATTCAAGAAGGCTTTTCTCATACTCCGCCTTCAATTCGCTCTCGCTCGGCATCACGCCGCAGGCCTCGATCGCATAGAAAAAGATCATCTTTTCACCGGCGGTTTGCCGCGCCAGCTCTCTGACCTTTTTCTTATAGCTCTGCCCCTTCTCCAGCCGGAAATAATCACGCGCGAAGGTCTTAAAGGGATATACGTCCTCCGTATAACCCGAGCTCTGCAAATACTCCTGATAGGTGGAATCCAGGCTGAGCATATAATCCTCATATATTTCCTGCATAGCAGCGGCAGGCACGCGCTTCACCTCTGCCACCTTGGTAAGCTCTGTCCAAAAGCTCTCCTCAGAGGCGGTAAAAAGCGCCTCGCGATATTCGTCCTCCAGCGTTTTTCTCACGTAGGATTTATATTTTTCCACAAGGCTCTCGCCCTCGTATTCCGAAAGCTTTTCGGGAATAATGCCAACCGTATCCGTGAGGAACGAATCGTTCAGCTCCGGTAAGAGAAACGTGGTATTACTCTTTACGTACACGTCGAAATACGCGGTCTTGCCCTGCAGGCTCTGCTCGTTGTAATCCAAGGGGAAATAGGCTTCGACGGTGTGACTCTTGCCGCCCTTCGCTTTATAGACGGTGCGGATATTCGTATAAACGAAATCACCGCCATTTTCCTCTCCGCCCTGCAAAACGACCGTTTTGGTCGTGAGATTTTCGCCAATCTCGCTATTCACAAGAAGCTCGTAAAATCCTTCGCCGTACACGGCGTCAAGCGCAGGCGTCAGCTCAATCGGCATACCGTACTGCTCGATTGCGCTACCGTTCGGATGGAAGCCCTTGAGATTGACGTAGACCGTATCTCCCTCGGCAAGCGCCCCGGTTTTAACGATCTCTAACACCTCGGTATCCGAGGGACGAATGCCGACAAGCCCCTCCTCGAATCCGGAAACAAAGCTTCCCGAGCCGATGATCAGCGTATACGGCGAACCGGCAAGATTCGAGCCGCCGTTAAAATACGTCTTCTCTCCGTCGGCAGAAAGCGTGTAACCGATATAATACAGCTCAACCTCGCTTCCGTTTTCAATCACGGCATCGCGATCGTCCACCATGTCATTCGGGCGGTATTTATGCTGCACGAGCAGTGCAAGCAGGTTCTGCTCCACGTCCTTCTCGGTCGGCTTATCCAAACGCACGGTGATCTTGATATCCTCCAGCGCCTCGGGAGAGAGCTTCACGTAGCGCGAAAGCGCGGCTTTCATATAATTAAAGCCCGAATATCTGCGCACAATGAGAATTCCGGCAACACCCGCGCTGAGAACCAAAGCCAAGATCAAGCCGAGTAGGATTCCGAGAAACAGAGGTCTCGGGATTCGGAGGCTTTTTTTCTCCTGTGCCGTGCCGGGAATCCACTTACCGGGCATCGTTCCTTTTTTCACGGAGGAGTTATTCTTTTTCTTCTTTTCCATACGATTTTCCTCCGTCAAAGAAATGAATCGGCAAACGCCGTTGCCAATCGGTCGCAACGCTCGTTATAGGCATGACCGTCATGCCCCTTCACCCAAATGAAGCGCACCTTATGCATATTGCAAAGTGCGATCAGGCGCTCCCAAAGATCGGGATTTTTCACCTCGTCCTTTTTCCCTCGGCGAAAATTCTCTCTTTGCCAGCCCTTCACCCAGCCCTGCACAAAAGCATCCACGAGATATTTGGAATCCGAATACAGATCCACCTCGCTGGCCTCCTTCAAAGCGGAAAGCCCTTCGATGGCCGCAAGAAGCTCCATGCGATTATTCGTCGTCATCGGGTCACCGCCGCTGAGCTCCCTTTCATATTTTCCGTAAACCAAAACGGCACCCCAGCCGCCGCGTCCGGGATTGCCGCGACAAGCACCGTCAGTATAAAGTTCCACTTTTTTCAAATTTCTTTTCCTTAATTACAAATAAAACGGTTGAAAAGCAACACTTTTCCCTCTTCGCTCGCCGATCCGCAAGGAAGAGAAAAGGACGTCCCCACAGAGAAGTCCTTTTCTAAATTCTTTACCTTGCATGACTGCAAAGAATTATTTTACGCTGAACTTAATGCTCTTGTACTGAACGTGAGCGACATTCTTATCGGCATCGGTTGCATTCTCGGGAAGCACGTTGCCATAATAGTCTACAAGCTCGGTCTCCAAAACGCAGTTCAGGATATTGTCCATCGTCAAAGCCGCGCGAAGTGCAGTATCACCATAGGTCTCGCGGATCTGCTTGGCCGAACGAGGCGTGAAGTAAGCGCCAAGGCCCATTTGTGCATAATAATTATACATAGCCTGCTCATTCGCGCTCAAGCGGTCCACATAGATCGCAATATCGCTGTTTCTTACCTTATCGATCTCATCTGCGTAGATATCGGCAAGAGTGTAAATACGGATGATATCCTTAACCTCATTCTTTGCGGCCTTCGCGATCTCCTCCTCGGGCTTCAGATCCTTGTAAGCAACCTGCGCAAGATACTCGTCGAAGCTGTACTTATCTACGTAAGCGATCTTTTCCGTACTGCTCGAGCTGCCGGAGGGGGTGTAAGAGCCGGTGTAGTAATCGTTCTTATGACCTGCAAGGATACGCTTCTTTGCTTCCTTGATCGCGGACTTGGGAAGATTTTCATCCGCAACGGTTACGTTCTTCTGCGCCCACTCCCAGATTGCCGCGGTAAGCTGATCAAGGATCTCTCTGTCGTAGGTGCTCTCAAGCTCGTCGTAGATCGACTGCTTATAGTCAAACATGATAACGCCGTCTGCACCGGGCTTCACGCTTGCAAGCTTCTCGGGCAGTGCCTTCAGGGCGTCGTTATACGCCTTCTCCGCGTTTTCCTTTGCGGTCTTCAGCGCATCGGAGGTCTTGTTATTGTTGTAAGCGTTTTCCGCAGTCGTCTTCTTATCCTTGAGATCAAGAAGATTATCGATCAGCTCCTTCATGCCGAGGTCACCAAAGCAAGGAAGAGAGGTGGTGGTGATATTCTCACCGAAAATAAGCTCAACCACGTTCTGTGCGGTCTGCGCGGGGAAGGCCTTCGCATCTACGGGATAAACGAGGTACTCAACCTTTGCATCCTTCGGGATCGTGATCTCTGCGCCGAAGATATCCTTCACCTTCTTCTCGGCCTCAACGGTGAACTCTACGGGGATCGCCTTGCCCTTCGCAACGAAGTGAACGGAGATGCTGTTAACGGAGCACTCAACCTCATCCTTCGTAAACTTAAGGGGAGAATCGGAGGTAGCCTTTACATCGCTGATCTTCTTTCCGCCGAGCAGATCCGCAATGCTCGCGGCCGTTGCACCCTCGGCAAGCTTCTTTGCCGTGATGGGCTCGTAATTTGCGGTCACGGTCTGCTTCGCACCCTTTGTATCCGTATAGGAATAGCTGTACGTAACGAATACGAGATCGCCGTCCCCAATCTCGGTGGTGGTAGCGGTCTTGGTCTCGTAAGCGTACTTCGTAACGTCATTGTCGTCTGCAGCAATTATTGCGGCAAAGATCGCCTTGGTCAGCGCATCCTCGGTCTTCAGCTCCGCAGTTGCTTCGCCGTCCTTATAAACGGGAATAGCGGTCAGGGAGGAAACCTTATCGGAGGCCGTGCTCATCTTCGCGGTATCGAAGATATAGGTCACGGGGTCCTTGCCCTCCTCCTCTACCGTATAGGTCCAGTAGTAGGAGTAGCCGATCTTCTGGCGAAGCGCATAGCTACCGGCGGTGAGCTTCGAGGAATTGATCTTAGCGGCAAGTCTGGCGTCGATCTCCTCAAGCACCTTATCATTACGAGCGGCATCGCCGTTCTTCACAAAGGGGCCGAAATCGCTTCCCTCGATCTTAATGTCCTGCAGAAATTCCGCAAAAGCAGCCTTATCTACCTTTGCAAGCTTGGACATATCCTTTTTGTCATAACGGTAGGTACAGCCGGTCAATGCCAAAGCGAGGGTAACGACCACCAGTACCAAAGCAAGAATTCTCTTCTTCATCTGTCTTTTCCTCTTTGTTTTAATTTGAAATACAAAGCACGAAGGCTCATTTAACGTATATCGTGATTATTATATCACAAAGCACACGAAAATGCAACTGCTTTTTAATATTTATTTAAGAAAAAATATTTATAAGTCTTTAATCAAAGTACGGAGCATCTCCGCTGACTTCTTTTGCATTCAGGATCGCCTCATAGCCGCCCATGATCTTCTTGAAGGTGGCGGTGGAGATCGCAAAGTCCGCAACGTATCCGGTTCTTTCACCGCTCGGAGACTCTTGGTAGATCTTCACGAGCACGCGGCGATCGGATGCACGGTAAAATTCATAAACGTACTTATACGACTGATTCTTCAAGGTGAAGCAAAGACGCGCAAGATACTCGCTCTTGAGAATCTCTTCCTGCTCAGCCTCAGTGTAGGTGTCCACGTACATGGTGGAATACATGATACCGAGAAGCTCCTTGAAGAAATAGGTGCCGGTATAATCGTTACCGATATGCGACCAGCCGCTCTCGGCATCGTAATATTTCTCCGGTCCGACCTTATTGAAGAAGAGACCGAGGGATTGCTCCTTCGTGCCATCCGGCGCGTTGTCGTTCTGCTTCATAAAGTTCACAAGCGCATTATCAAAGGTCACAGCCCCCGGAGTAACGAGGAGAAGAACGCGCTCCTTACCCTCGCCCAAAGAGATCGTATGCAATCTGAATCCGAAATCACCCTTCTTATCTGCGAAATTGAACTCAACGTCAAGCTTTGCAAGATCGTCGATATCCATGCTGACGAGAAGGCGTCTTGCCCAGAAATCCACAAAGCTGAAGTCCACGAAATCCAGCTTCTCATCCCGAACGAGAACGACAACGTCATAAAGATTAGATGCCATATAACGGCTTCCGTCCGCTCTCTTATCGCTGAGATACACGGTGAAGCCCAGAGTGCTCTTCCAAGTGTAATCGTCCAGTTCATCGTCATCAGCGGCTTCATTGCCGTCAAGCCCGCCGATACCTCTGGGAAGCTCATAATAGATGGTGTTGGCATAAAGTCCGTACTGCATCATGATCTCGGGCGTAAGTCCCACGGCAACCGTCTCAACGCCGGCGTAGCCATTGGAGGTTTGGGTGCTTTGACCGGCACCGCCGAGGTGCAGAAGCACGTTCTCGCAGGCGGAGTTGTTGAGTCCGTAAAGTGCGCGCTCATCCTCAAGGAGGTTATCGTAAATGCTCTCTCCGTAGAAGGGATCGCGCTGAGAATAGTTAAGGAACTTAAAGTGCACGATCTCCTCGCTGACAACCATATAAGGAATCGCATCAATCTTATAGGAAATATAGTCTTGGACGATATCGAAATATTCGGTATACGCGCCGATCTTTTTATCAAGATCCTCGCCCTTGGCACCAATCTCAAGGAAGAGATCCCTGTTCTCTGCATTCATATCGGCAACCTTATCCATTGCCGTATAGTATTCCTCGCGTTTTTGCCCGTTAACTACGAGATAATAACGATAAGAAACGTAGGAATCCTCGGTGATCTTCGCAGTAGCCTTGCCGTTTTTGTCAAAGATTGCAATGATATCCGCAAGATAGATTTCTATTTCCTTTTTGTGCAGCTTCTGTGCATTCTCCTGATCAAAGAGAACCTCAAGTCTACTAACGTTTACATTTTCGAGAGAAACACCAACGGTTAGACCGCGGATCGCCTCCACCCATGCAGAGGGCAATCGGCTATCCGAAAGGGAAATAACACCATACAAATCTTTTTCGTTGGACTTTTCCTTGCTGCCGTCTTTATAAAGATTGTAACGCACGCGGATCGCCGTTGCATCCGAAGACACAACGCCCGAAACGCGCTCTCCGTCCTCGGTGATCGCAGAAAGGATCTCCAAGATCTCATATTCCTGCGTCAGCGTCGTCTTATCCTTCGCAAAGGAAAGCAAGCGCCCCTCGGTTACAAGGGTAATGTAAAGCGAGTCGGCAAGCGTTGGGTAGGATTGAATGTTTCCATCCTCATCCCTTTCAACCCCGGTCAGCTTCTGCTTTTTCAAAATTTCGATCAGACGGCGGTACTGCGAGACGTCCTTCAGCTCGCGCAAGTGGAAGTCAGTACTCTCCTCCATCGTAAGCAGGCCGCCCTTCGAAGGATCGGCCGGGAGAGAAACCTCGCCTCTCACGATCACCTGCGCATCCTCGGGAATCACGGGATAATTCTTATCATCGTTTTCGTAAACGACCTCGTTTTTCCACTGGCGGTAATCGCTGATGAGATAAGGCTCATACGCCGCATCCGAGGCAAGGCCTGCAGAAATAACGGCGGGATTGATATAATAGGTGTACGGCTGCAATGCGTAGCCGATCTGGCTGTTTTTGGTTGCGTAAATATACGGCTTTCCGTCAATCTTCACGTAATAGCCATTCTTGGAAACGTTCTGACCGCCGATCCAGATCTGATGGAAATCTTCGTTCTTTCCATCCTCGCCGATCTTTCCGTAGTTGACGATAACGCCGAGCTGCTTATCGTCCTTATCGGTCGAGCGGTCGCCGTAATTCATGAAGCCGAATTCTTCCTCGTAGCTCATTCTCTCGCTTTCGGTCAGCCCCTCAAGAGAAATACGCTCGGAGAAATACATCGTGGTGATCGCAACGCGCAGATAATAGAGCCTTGCAACCGTTCCCTGCCCGAAGGAATCCGTCGCGTACAGCGAGGAATAGCTGAAGGAGGGATCCTTTGAAACGATGGAAGGGTTGTATTCCATCAATTTTTTCGAATTCTTATCCGGATAATACCAAAGCGAATACGCACCGTCATCGGCCTCCATAAATCCGTAGCTCGCATGCTCCATGCCGGCCGTAACGTTCAAGGTGATATAATCCACAAGCGTGGTATCAATATCGGGGAATACGCGCTGCCCCGAGGCTTCCCACGGAAGCTGCTCATACTTCGGCGCCGCCTCTTCTCCTCCCTTTTCGGGCAGAAGAGCGACCAGAAGAAAATATCCCGCGATCAAGACCGCCATCACAACGGAAAGAATGACAAGGAGCTTGGCTTTATTTTTTTTCTTAATATAAATCATTGCTTTGCTCCTCTCTTTAGCGGAATCTGCGGCGCAGATGGATGAAAATGCCTGCGATCGCAACACCGAAGGGGATCACGAGCGCCACGGTGATCACAAGGGCCTTTGCGCCTGCCGTGATCGCCTGATTCGTTTTAATAACGCTGCCGTCATTTGCATAAATCTCCGTGACCATGGTAGCGATCGTTTCCTTCTGCAGTCTCTTACCGCCATAGGAGGAAGAGTTCAGCGAAGAACCGCCAAGATCCATGGAAGCATATACGTCCTCACGGGAGATATTCTCCACGAGAGCGCTCGTCACGTCAAAGTTTGCAAAGGAAGGATTTCCGAGCGTCTGATCGGAGAAGAAGCTCGCGCTGTTGGCACAAAAAACGTAAGAATAGGAGTATGCAAGCGTCTCGGAATCCACGCCGTAGCGAAGCGCGATGGCGCAAATATCCATCACGCCCTCCTTATCCACCTCGCCCTTTTCGTTGCGAACCGTTCCGGCCGCAGTTGTGGAGAAGAAGGGAGCGTAATAACGCGAGGTCGAGGTACTGCCGGGCTCGGGCGATCCCGTACCCAGATCATAGGCGCACTTCACCTCGCCCGCATCGCTCACGACGAATCTCGGAGAAGAGGGGAGTGATGCATACGCACCGTAAATGGCGTAGGCATAGGTGTTTTCCTCGGTAATATACTGACCAACGAGATTGGAATGATCGGGAGCTCCGTCCTTGTCGGTGGCGGCAAGGCTGGACTCCTTATCCGTCAACTGCTTGTCGCCCAGCTCAAATCCCCACTCAAAAAGGAATTCTCTGAGATTTTGAAGCTCAGCATTTTTCTTATAATCAACAGCAACCATCAAGGAGCCCTGATCGCGCACAAGATAACGGTCGAGCATCTCAGTCTCGCTGATATAGTTGTACTCGCCGCCCTTGCTTGCATCGTAAACGTAATCCGAGGTGGGATTGTTGATCACGAGAAGTGCGCAATCCTCGGGGATCTCCTCTATTTTGGAAAGATCCAAAGTTTTCACAATAAGACCGCGCTCGTTTAAAAGCTGATACAAATAATAAGAGTCTTTATTGCCGGGATGATCGAGATTTTCCGGATCGTAATAAGTCTCACCGTGGTTGATAATGAAATACGCCACGGGGCTTTTGCGAGAGGTAAGCGAATGGAAAAGGGTCGCCATCTTATATTCTCCGTTATAGGAAAACATATCATCCTCGCCGTTCGTCGTCCAAAACGCATCGGCGGAGATAATGCGGAAGTTCTGACCGTAGGAAACGATCACGTCCGTGGAAACGATCTCGGAAAGCGAGGTCGTTTTATATGCATTCACCGCCGTGGGATTCGTTTTCAAATTGACGGTCTCGATCTTCAGCGAGGGATACACCTTCTGAAGCGCAAGGCACATGAAGTACACCACGCGCGTGCGTATATTGCCGCGCAAGGCATCGGGATCTGCACAGAAGGTGATCTTCAGCTCCTTTTCGAGCTCCGGCAGATAATCACACTCCTTCAGCATCTTATCGGTAAGGGTGTAAAGTCCCTCACTCGTCAGATCCACAAAAATCTGCTTTTTCTCCGCGAAGCCCGCAAACCAAAGCTGGAATAAGAATATAAGCACGAAGGCGATGGGAAGGATCACGGACAATAGGCGTTTTTGCCCGAGCTTTCCCTTGAACAAATCTTTTTTCATTTACGAAGGAATCCTTTCTCAGCGATTTTTGCGGCGGCGAAGAAGAATGAAGCCGCACACAGCAAGCGCCGTGGGAATCGTGAAAATCAGGGCGGTATAGATCCTTGCGGCACGCGCCGTTAGATTTTCAAGCATATCCGTCAAGAGGTTAAGGGTACGACAGCCGTAAGGCAGGCTTTCGCCGCCGTAAAGCGTTTCGATGATACCGTAAACAAAGGCACGGTTGGAGTAGGTATTCGATGTCATAGCATCCGTTGCGGTCAGATATACGCTCGGAATAACCACGATATCGCCGCGCTTCACCTTGGCCATAGCGGCAAGAACGTAGTTTCCGTCACGGTCAATCGTTTTGCCGTCGGCCTCCAGCGTTGCGGAGGAAGAAGCGTTCAAAAGAGGCTTGGCATTGTCCGAAAGCTTCAAAGCCGCCGTTTCGGTCAAAACCACGCCGCCGCGATCGGCAAGATGACGCTCAAGCGTTTTGTAAATATCGCTCTCGGCGTAGGAGGCCACCAGCGTATAAGAATCCGTGGGAAGAGAGCCCGCCGTATCCTTCACGATACCGGTCAAGCCATCCTCGCGAACGAAGGAAATGCCGACTTCCGCAAGAAACGCCTCCAGATTTTTAAGCGGTGCTTTTAAATATGCATGCGCGGTGACGAGAAGATGACCGCCGTTTTCAACGTAAAGCCTCAAGCGCTCGATCTCGGTAATGATACCGCTTTCATTGGATGCCTTTTCAAAATCCGTCTGCGGCGCGCTTATCACAAGAAGATCGCAATCCTCGGGGACGTTTTTATCTCGCAGATTGATGGCATCGATCTCATAGCCTGCACAGAACAAAAGAGAGGTAAGTGAAACGTCTGCCACCTCGCCGTGATACTGCGTGAAGTATGCCTTCTTCGCCGTCTTCGCCGTGGTCAAAACGCTCATCGCAGTGAGCATCTCTTCTCCGTGATACGCCAGCGCATTGCCGGATTCATCCATCATATAGAAGTTAGCAAAGCCGATGCTTGTATTATCGGTCAGCACACGGTAGCTCTCCTGCCCTGTCACCGAGGTATAAGTGAACACCACGGAGGTATCTCGAAGAACCTCTCCTTCGCCAAGCGTCGCCTTATACGCCTCGATCTGCTTCGAACGATTCTTCATATCCGAATCGATTCTGGTGAGAATATTCATATATTTTACGGCAACAACGTCCTTATAGCGCTCGGCCATCTGCGTTGCGGTGTGATGCACGAAAGCACCCGTATCGTGCTGCTTCACATCCTCCTCCGACATACAGAAAAGGATTTCCACCTTTCGGTTCTGCTCCTTCATCTTATTAAAGAGAGCATCAGGGGCTTCCGAAAGCTCCACGCCGGACATATCCTTTGAGTACAAATAAAGCCCGAAATAGTTAGTTAATGCATACACAATGCCGTTGAAGGCAATGAGTATCGCCAGAAGCACCGCCGTGAACACCGGGGAAAATCGCCCCTCTGTTACAATAGCGGCCTTCGCCTTATTCCAAATATTTTTCATGCGACGACGCCCTCGCTTTTAACCGTGATAACGGCGACGCTCATATACGCGCACGGTGAAATAAAGGAATACGGCACTAACGGAAAGATAATAAAGGAGCGATGCAAAATCAAAGTAACCGTTCGTATAAGTCTGGAAACGCGAGAAGATCGAAATGCAATCAAACACGTAGCGAAGCCAATATCCCGCGGGAAGGATCGAATTCACAAGACCGATGCCGAGGAATACGAGAATGATAGCAATCGTTCCGATCGCGGCGGCCAGCTGGTTCTCCGTCAGCGCGGAAACGAAAAGGCCGATCGAGATAAACACCATACCGACAAGAAGGAGCGCGATCAGATTACCAAGCAGGATCGCGAGCTTAACCAGCGCGTAGGGCGTCAGGAAAATGAAATACAGAGAATTGACAAGGATCGCGCCGGAAAACATTGTCAGCGCCGCAAAGAACTTGCCAAGCACCATACCGTAAAGCGGAATGGGCGCGGTCAAAAGCAACGCCTCGGTGCGAATCTTTCTTTCCTCAGAGAAGGATTTCATCGTCAGAATCGGCAAAATAAGTCCGGAAAAGAGCATCATATAAAGGTAGAAGCTCGTGGGATCCGCTGTCATGGAATACAGCGTGGAGAAGCAAAAGAGCGCTCCGCCGACGCCAAGGTACAGAACCAAAAATACGTAACCGATGGTGCTCGTGAAATACGAGCGCATTTCTCTTTTATAAATTGCAAGCATTTATTTTTCCTCCCGATCATTTGCGTACGTCCGCACGGTCGCCCGCATCGGACTTCTCAACCAAGCGAATGAAGATAGATTCAAGATCCGTGCCGGTGGGCGCAAGCTCCATTAAAGGATAATTTGCATTGGCAAGCAGACGGAACAAGGGCTTGCGGATATCCACACCGCGTGCCCCCTCAAGAAGATAAACGGTAGCATCCGCTTCCTTTTCATTCGTCGGCGTAACGGTTTTCATACCGTTCATGCCGCGAAGCGCCGAGAGAACCTCGCGCTCGGGGCCTGCGATCTTCGCACGGTAGATCACGGTATCCTCCAGCGTACGCGCAAGCTCGTCCGTACGCTTGTCCGCGATCAAATGGCCGCGGTTGATGATCAGCACGCGCTGGCACACCGATTGCACCTCCGCAAGAATATGCGTGGAAAGAATGATCGTGTGGTTTTTCGAGAGCGCACGGATCAAGTTGCGCACCTCAAGGATCTGCTTGGGGTCAAGACCGACCGTAGGCTCGTCAAAAATCACGACCTTGGGATCGCCGACAAGTGCCTGCGCAATACCGACACGCTGCTTATAACCCTTAGAGAGGTTACGGATCAAACGTCCCTTTACGTCCACAAGCTTTACGACGGACATGATCTCGTCAAGATGCGGTCCGCGCTCCAGGGTGCACCCCTTCAGCTCATACACGAAATTCAGATACTCCTCCACCGTCATATCGGGATAGATCGGCGGCTGCTCGGGCAAATAGCCGATCATCTTCTTAGCCGCGATCGGATCCTCGCGGATGTCCACGCCGCCGATCATCGCCGTACCGGAGGTGGCCGCCAAAAAGCCCGTCAAAATGTTCATCGTCGTACTCTTACCCGCGCCGTTCGGACCGAGCAAGCCGACGACCTCGCCTTCACCGATTTCGAACGAAACGTCGTTCAGTGCGTAGTTTGCGCCGTAACGCTTTACCAAATTTTCAACCTTTATCATAATTTTAAGACCTACCGAATAGGCCCTCCTTTCCAAAAGCTTGCAGTGTCTTCCCGTGTTCGCCCGCACGGCATCGAATGGACACACTTAAAAATTATAACATATATTTATATATAAATAATGAACAAAACGCGTTTCTTTCTAAAATTATCTATAA
>JAZQTA010000035.1:0-37324 GCA_045630385.1 Eubacteriales bacterium
CCCACACCCGTCGGGCCCAGGAAAAGAAATGAGCCGATCGGGCGGTTCGGATCTCCGATGCCCGCACGCGAGCGCAAAATGGCATTCGATACACCCGTGACGGCGGCATCCTGCCCGATGAGTATTTTATGCAGAATATCCTCGAGGCGCAAAAGCTTTTCCCTCTCCCCCTCCATGAGCTTCGCCACGGGAATGGAGGTCCATCTGGCGACGATCAGAGCGATCTGCTCCTCGGTCACCGCATCGCGGAGCAGACTTCTGCCCTCCGCGCTCTCGCCTGCGGACTCCGCCTCGGCAAGCTCCTTTTCCAGCGCGGGCAGGCGGCCGTATTTCAGCTCCGCCGCCTTGGAAAGATCGTACGCCGCCTCGGCGCTTTCCATCTCGGCGCGCACCCGCTCCAGCTCCTCGCGAAGCCTCTGCACGCGGCCGATGCTGTTTTTCTCGTTTTCAAACTTCGCCTTCATCGCGCCGTACTCCTCACGAAGCTCCGAAAGCGTTGCGCGAATGGCCTCGAGCCTCTCGGCGGACAGCTTATCCGTTTCCTTGGAAAGCGCGGCCTCCTCGATCTCAAGCTGACGGATGCGGCGCAGGATCTCATCCATTTCGGTGGGGCAGGAATTCATCTCGGTCTTGATCAGCGCGCAGGCCTCGTCCACAAGGTCGATCGCCTTATCCGGCAGAAAACGGTCGCTGATATAACGGTCCGAAAGCATGGCGGCGGCCACCAGAGCGCCGTCGTGGATCTTCACGCCGTGGTACACCTCGTACCGCTCCTTCAGACCGCGCAGAATGGCAACCGTATCCTCCACGGTGGGCTCGGCCACCATGACGGGCTGAAAGCGCCGCTCCAGCGCCGCGTCCTTTTCAATATATAAACGGTACTCGTTCAGCGTGGTCGCGCCGATGCAATGCAGCTCGCCTCTGGCAAGCAGGGGCTTCAAAAGGTTGCCCGCATCCATCGCGCCCTCGGTCTTACCCGCGCCGACGATGGTGTGCAGCTCGTCGATAAACAGAAGGATCTGCCCCTCGGAGGCCTTCACCTCGTCCAGCACGGCCTTTAAGCGCTCCTCAAACTCGCCTCGGTACTTCGCGCCCGCAACCAGCGCACCCATATCCAGAGAAAACACCGCGCGATCCTTCAGATTTTCGGGCACGTCACCGCGCACGATCCTCTGCGCAAGCCCCTCCGCAATGGCGGTCTTACCGACACCGGGCTCACCGATCAGGCAGGGGTTATTTTTCGTCTTGCGCGAAAGAATGCGAATGACGTTGCGGATCTCCTCATCTCTGCCGATCACGGGATCGAGCTTATGCGCTCTCGCCTCGCTGACGAGATCTCTTCCGTATTTTTTCAATACGTCATACGTTCCCTCGGGATTGTCCGTATCCACCGAGCGGCGGCCGCGCACGGCCTGCAGAGCCTCTAAAACGCGCGCTCTTGCAACCTTATGCTTCTTCAGTATCTCACTCACTCTGCCGCTCTTTTCTTTAAGGAAGGCAAGCAGAAGATGCTCCACGGAGAGATATTCGTCCCCCATGCTCTCCTTTTCCTTATCGGCGCTCTCAAGCAGAGAGGAAAGCTCTCCCGACGCGTGCAGAGCCTCGGCGTTATAGCCGCTGCCGCCAAGCCTCGGAAGCGCACCCACGGCAAGCATGGCATCGTTTTTCACCGCCCTCGGATCAGCGGACACCGCGGAAAGGATCTCGGGCACCAGCCCGTCGGGATCGCTGACCAAAGCAAGAAAAAGATGCAAGGGCTCCACGGCGTAGTTCCCGTTTTCGGCCGCAAGACGCTGCGCATCGGCGAGCGCCATACGGCTCTTTTGTGTCAATTTTTCAAGATTCATATTTTTTCTCCTTTCTTCGTTCCTCGGCGGATCGATCGATTTTTTCGGAATTCTTTCATCCGCCACAGCCTTGTGCTTATATTGTACGGCAGTTTTATGAATATTTATAATGAAAATGTTGTATTTTTTGTAAACATTAGCACTCTATTCGAATGAGTGCTAATTTTCAAGGCGCGAATGGACATTTTCTTTTTTACCCGCGGTAAAATTTCTTTTTTGTCTATTGACTTTTTCAAATAAATATAGTATCCTATAAAAGCAAAATTGAGAGTTACTCTCATTTCATTAAAAAGGAGATCTATATGACCTATGATACGGGGCGCGAGGCGGCGCTTCTTTCTCTTTTGCGCGAGAGCGGCGAGCGCGGGCTGACGCTGCACGATATCTCCGAGCGGCTGACGCCGGACGGCAAGGGGAAAAGCACGATTTTCCGCCTTCTCGCGGCGCTGACCGAGCGCGGCACGGTTCGCAAGCTGCCGAGCGCAGACGGGCGCCACTTCATTTATCAATACACCGAGAGTGAGCATTGCCACCACCATCTGCATCTCAAATGCATGGGCTGCGGCCGCTTCATACATCTGACCGAGCAGCTTTCCGAGCTTCTTTGCGATGCGCTCCGCCGCGAGGGGCACTTCTCCTTGGACGGCGATCGCTCGCTCCTCTTCGGAAGATGCGAGGCCTGCAGAGGAGGTGAGCACGCATGATGCTGATCCACGCGCACAGCCACGGCGCCACGGCGGGATTTTTCCGCGAGGTCGTATGGCACAGTCTACTTGACACCCTGAATATTCTTCCCTTTTTATTCCTTACTTATGTACTGATGGAATACCTTGAGCATCACGCCGCGACGAAAATGCGGAGGGCGGTCGAAAAATGCGGTCCGCTCGCTCCCTTGGTCGGCGGCGCACTCGGCGCGATCCCACAATGCGGCTTTTCCTCCGCGGCGGCAAGCCTTTACGCGGGCCGCACGATCTCGCTCGGCACGCTGATCGCCGTCTTTCTCTCCACCTCGGACGAAATGCTCCCGATTCTGATCTCCGCGAACGCGGGCGCGGGCGTGATCTTAACGCTCGTTCTCTCCAAGTTCGCCATCGGCATCGCTATAGGATTTCTGATCAACGCACTTTTGAAGCTTCGCGGACACAAGCACGAGGCGCATATCCACGAGCTTTGCGAATCGGAGGGCTGCCATTGCGAGCGCGGCATATGGCTCTCCGCTCTTTATCATACCTTAACCGTTGCGCTTTTCATTCTCCTTGCCACGCTTGCGATCGATTCGCTGGTGTATTTCGCGGGAGAGGAAGCACTGCACGCGCTCGCTCTCGATATCCCCGTTCTTTCACAGCTCGCCTGCGCGCTGATCGGGCTGATCCCGAACTGCGCCGTTTCCGTCCTTCTCACGGAGCTGTATCTTGAGGGCGTGCTCTCCGCGGGCGCTCTGCTTGCGGGACTTTTGCCGAATGCGGGTGTCGGCACGCTGGTTCTTTTGCGCACGAATAAGAGCACGAAGGAAAACGTTTTCATTCTCGCGCTTCTCGCGGCCGTCGGATTTTTGTTCGGTCTCATCTTTGATCTGACAGGACTTTCAAGCTTACTGACATTATAATGCATGATAAAGAGCGTGTGCGCATAAGATTTTTATACGATACACAGAGGAAGCAATATGGAAAAATGGAAAAAACGCGCGATCGAGCTCATCTCGGGGCTTTCGCTTTCGGATAAGAAAAACCCCGCCGTGATCCCCTATCTGCCGAAAAAAACAAGACTTTGCCCAAAGGAGCCCCTGTATTTTTCGAGAGTTTCTCCCGAAAAGCAGGGCATCTCCACCGCCACGCTGCGGTGCATGCTCAGCGAGCTGGAGGCGGAAAAGCGAGCCAATACGCACTCGCTTTTGGTGCTTTCAAACGGCGGCGTGCTCTGCCGCTGCTCCGCCCCCGGCTACAACGGCGCGATCCCGCACCTTGCGCACTCCATGTCCAAAACCGTGACCGGCATGGCGATCGGACTTCTGATCGGGGAGGGGCGGCTCTCGCTTGACCGCCGCGTTGCGGATATCCTTCCCGAATATCCCATGCGTGACAAAAGGCTTCGCACGCTGACGGTAAGACATCTTCTCACCATGCAAAGCGGCGTGAAATTCAACGAAGCAGGTGTTGTGACCGAAACGCATTGGGCGGCGGCATTCTTTGCCTCCGCGCTCGCGGCCGCGCCCGGTACGGTCTTTCATTATAACAGCATGAATTCCTACGTTTTGGCGCTCATACTGCACCGTATCACGGGCGAGGGGCTCGTGGATTATTTGCAGCCGCGCCTCTTTGATCCCTTGCACATCGAGCGCCCGCTGTGGCAAATCGGTCCCGAGGGTGTGGAATGCGGCGGCTGGGGCCTCTTCCTGACGGATGATTCCTGGGGAAAGCTCGGAATTCTGCTTTCATGCGGCGGCACCTTCGAGGGACGCCGCATCCTTCCCACCGATTTCGTCAAAGAAATGACCGCGCCCCAGGTCAAAACCCCGGAATCGCTCGGTGACTTCGACTACGGCTTTCACGTATGGGTCGGCCGTAATTCAAAGGAGATCCTCTTCAACGGCATGCTCGGACAAAACGTTTGGTGCTACCCGGAGCGCGGCCTGGTTGCCGTGATCAGCTCGGGCAACAACGAGATCTTTACCCAAAGCCCCGCACTCTCCATTCTGCGCCGCCGCCTGATCTATCCTCTGCCCCCCGAGGAGCATCTCTTCCACATCCACCGAAGAGAATATGCGCAAAACCAAGCGGCCTTCGGATGCCGCCGCCATTGGATCCGCTCGTCCGCTCCCTCCGGTGGATTTCTGAACTTTCTGCGCCACAAGCACACGCGCGGCTTCGATACGCGCTGGGAGCGCCTGTGCGACACCCTTCTCTTCCGCCAGAACAATACGGGAATTCTCCCCCTCTTCGTGCGCGTTATGGAAAACTGCTACACCGGCGGCATTGACAGCATTGCCTTTCGGCGCCGCGGCGAGCGCCTCTGGATGACGGTAACCGAAGGAGGCACACCGCTCACGCTGGAGATCGGCCTGAAGGATTTTGCGGACACTGCGCTTTCCTTCCGCGATGAGGTCTACCTTGTTCGCGCCATGGGAGAGATCGTGGAGGACGAGGACGGACGCGCCGTATACAAGATAGAGCTTTGCTTCCCCGAGATTCCGAACCTTCGGCGCATCAAGCTTCTCGAGCAGGCGGACGGATGCTTTAAAATGCGCATGGACGAAACACCGAACCAGGAGCTTGCCAAGGCCTTCGTGGAAAGCTTCCCGACCAAAAACGCACTTCTGAACGAAATCCTGGAGCGCCGCCTCGGTGACGGATATTTGCACCGTCTGATGAAGGACAGCTTCAGCCCGAGCATGCTCGCCATTCCCTCCTCCAAGGAAAACGCACAGCAGCTCCTTGAAAAGGAAGAGAAGGAGCGCTTTGCAAGGCGCCGCTCTCTCAGCTTCATCACGGGTATCGTGGCAAGATTTTTCGAACAAGCGCCCGAAAAGGATACAGAGAAAAAGGAAGCAGCCGAGAAAAAAGGCTTCATCTTCGATCTTCTCTCGCGCTTCACCGCGCCGAAAAAACCGACCGAAAAGCCGCGCTCCGATGCCTTCGCCGCCAGCGAAAGTGCCATTCACAGACCGCAAAAGCGCGTAGAGATCGCGCCGCTTAGCGCGGCGGCAGAGGCAGAGGTCGCCACCATCGTGGCTCTGATGGAAAGCGCCTCGCATGAAAGCGCGACAGCGCCCAAAGCGCACGCCGAATCTCGTACCGATACAAATGAAAATTAAAAAGCAAAAAAACAGCGGTACTGCATCACGCGGTACCGCTGTTTTCGTTTCGCGCCGAAAGGCGCGCTGACCTATCAATCCAGATCCAGCTTGTTAAGAATGTCGCGCAGGGCCTTCGCCTCGGCAACGGAAATGGTGGCGCCCTTGCTCATCTTCTCACGATCGGGGGCCCAGGAGCGAAGATCATACATAGGCTCTTGCCCATTCCAGCTGATCAGGTTGAGTTCTTTATTCCAACCGTTCGTACCCTCGCTCAGGATACCAACCTTCTCAATCAGCTCACAGGTGATCTCAGGCTTTTTCATCTCGTTTCTCCTTTTTATATAATAGAAAACTTTTATACATTTAATATATTTATATGACTATGGCTATTGTAGCACATCTTTTCGTGCTTGTCAAGGAAAATGTTGAAAAAGCGTAAATATTTTTTTATTTTTGTGAAAAAGCAAGAAAAATGCAGAATTTACGGCTCTGATGCAAGCATTTTCAGCATTTTCTGTGCCGCCTCTTGCCTTGCGGCGCGCTTGCTTCTGCCCTCCCCATCCGTCACGCGTTTACCGTAAGTACAGGTAGCCAAAAACAGCGGGCTTTGCACGGTGCTCTCCTTCGCTTCGCGCTCTTGATACGTCGGCGGCGCAAGCGAGCGCACGGCGGCGTGCTCGTAAAGACGGCTCATTGCGGTATCCGCAGGGTGGCATCTCTCCTCGCTTTTCTTCGGCGCTTTGCTTGCAAGCAAGCGGGAAAGCGCGCTTTCCGCGGCCGCGGTTTCGGCGGCACGATGGTTTTTTCCGACGCCTCTGCCGTACTCCACGCCGTCGATCTCGCAGGCGAAGAGATACTGCTTTTTATGCTGCGGCCCCTCCTGTGCGATCAAGCGGTAGACGGGCGCGCCCATGCGGTTTTCCTTATCGGCGCAAAACTCCTGCAAAAGGTTTTTCGGGCTCTGCGCAGGCTTGCATTTTTCTAAATACTTATCCGTGTCCAAAAGGCGAGAAACCGCATTTATGACAACATTTATTTGCATATCGCAGTCAATATAGATCGCTCCGATCAGACTTTCGAACAGATCCTCCATCACGGACGGCTCATTTTCCATCCCGAGCTTTTTATCTCCCTCGCCCATCAAAAGATACCTTTGCAGTCCCGTGCGGGACAGAGCAAGGGAAAGATTGCTTTTATCCGAAAGGTGCGATTTAACGTTGGAAAAATCCCCCTCGGAAAGCTTCGTATGAATTCCGTGCGCATACCGCTGGGAGGACGTGCGAATCAAAAGCGAGATGATCGCACAGCTGAGCACCGCATCGCCAAAGAACTCCAGCACCTCATTGGATTGGTAATCCTCGCCCTCGGCACGCGTGTGATGCTCGTTGCAAAAGCTTGTGCGCGTGAAGGCCTGCACAAGAAGCGCCTTATCCTTAAAGGTATATCCAAGCACCCGCTCAATCTCGGGAATATGATCAAAAACCAACATGCGCACTCCTTTCATGCCTGCATTGCTTTTTATACATTTTAACACAAATACACCTCGCTGTCAATGCGCGTAGGCGAAAAAGGGTTGACAAAACCGAAAAAAGATGCTATGATATATTTGATTATTTATAATTATTAATATTATCAGAAAGGAGCACGCGTGATGGATCGCAGGATAGATTACAAAAAATATATCTGTGCGGGCAAGGATGCCCTAATCCGACTCGTTGACAGCCGTTATTATCCGCCGCTCGTTTGCGCACTCGTGCTTCTTGGCTATTATACGGGGCTTGAGCTGCTGTTCGGATCGATCAACGTCCTTTTATTCTGCCTTTCCCTTTGGATCACCGACAGTGCAAAGCATATTTTGATCCTGGCGGGAACCTTTATGTATCAGATCTCCCCGGGACACGCGCCGACCGTACCCGCGCGCTCGGATTATTTTTTCACGGGCATTCGCCCCTATATAGTGGCGTTTTTGATCATCGCGCTGGTCTCCTCCTTCGTTGCTTACGTGATCCGCACAAAAATATATAAGACCTTCAACTTTAAGGATTGCCCTCTGCTTTGGCCGATGCTTCTGCTGGCGGCCGCCTTTCTTCTCAACGGTATCGGCTCGGACAAATATGCGGGGAAGGACTTTTTGCTCGGCTTTGCCGAGGCGGGGACGTATTTTGCGTTCTTCCTGCTCTTCTATTTCGGCTTCCGCAAGAGAGATCTTGAAAAAATCGACAGCTATTTTTGCTACTGCACGCTTTGGATCGCGGCAACCATTCTCTTCCAGATCGCCATGCTTTATCTTTTCGGCGACGTCTTCAGAGAGGACGGTGCGATCAATTTTTATTCCATCCGCCTCGGCTGGGGTGTATCCACCGTCATCGGCGGCCATCTTTCGGTGCTTATTCCGGTACTGCTTTACGGTGCTATGCGCCGCCGCCACCCACTCCCCTATTTCATCATGGCGTGCCTTACGGTGCTCGGATGCTTCCTCAGCATGTCGCGCACGGCGCTCGGCGTAGGCGCTCTTTTCTTCGGCATCTGTCTACTTATCGGATGCTTCCACGGCAACCGAAAAACGCTGTTTCAGATCTCCTCGCTTTTGATCATTCTTTTCTTCCTCGTTGCTTTGATCGGCTTTTTCGATGATCTGCGCCGCCTCTTCGCCGTGTATTTTGAAAAGGGCTTCAGCACCAGCGGCCGTTGGGATATGTGGAAAAAATGTGTGGACGACTTCTTTGACCATCCCATCTTCGGCGCGGGCTTCTTCGGGCTGGAGCTTGGCGAAGAGGTTTCGCACTTTGCGCACAACACGATCATGCAGATGATCGGCGCATGCGGCCTTTTCGGCATCATCGCGTACTTCGTTTATCGCGTTGAAACCATCTTCCTCTACACAGAGTGCCCCACGCTCTTTAAAACGATGCTGGGACTTTCCGCCGCAGCGCTGGTGGTCGCCTCCCTGCTCGATATCTTTCTCTTCTCCTTCTTCTCCATGCTCTATCACTCGGCCATTCTCGCGCTGACCGTGATCCTGATCCGAGAAGGAAAAGAGAGCCAAAAAGCTCCTTCCGAGAAACCGGAGGAGCAAAAAGAAAAATCCCCTACAAAAACTGTTTAAAAACCGTTTTTGCAAATATTTATTTACATTAAAAAGAAAAATACACATTTTCACCGAGAAAAACAAAAAGCCGCAAGCGACGTGCCATCTCCGTTTTTGGGAGAAAGCGCATTCGCTTGCGGCTCTTTTTATTTTGTTTTTTCGGCTTGCTTTGGGGTTCGATTCTTCAGTTCAGCGGCAGATCCTTAACGAAATACGCCTGCGTATCCGCGCGGTATCCGTTTTCATCCTCGATCGAAAGGCGGATATATCCGTCGTCCTCGCGGATCTCAAAATCCGCCTCGGTGATCAGCGCATCCCCCTGCGCATGGTGTGCGGCGTGCCGCCTTCCCTCGGTGGACATTCCGATCATACGCACGGGAGAGCACCGAATATGCACTCTTCCGCCCTCCACCCACAGCGCATGAATCAAAGGGCCGCGAGAGGCGTAAAATTTTCCTTCCAGCAGTGCATTGATAATGTTCTCATACGTCAGCGACGGTGCATTGACCATCACGAACGCGCCGAGGCTTCCCGCCTCGCTGTGGTTATCGTCACCCACGGAAAGGAAGACCTTCTTGCCGTCGCGCAGAAAATCGTCGTGCACGTTGATATCATACTCGTAGATACCTCCGCGCTGGCAGGCGTGGTTATACACCTCCACGCCCCAGAGCCCCTCGTACTGCGAATACTGCTTATAATTCTCCAGCGACCAGCGCGGATGGTTATACGCCACGAAAAAGCCCTTCTCGTTTGCAATGCGGATAAAATCGTTGATGCCCTCGGCCGAATATACTCTCTTGTATCCGAGATCGAATTTTTTCAGCTCTTCTCTGCGCGCGCCCTTGGAATACTTATCGTATACGGGACTGTAGCAGACCTGCTCGGTATTATCCTGTTTTTTTGCGTAGAGATTCAAGTGACAGACCTTCATTTTCTGATTGACGAGCGTGGACTGCTCGGGAAACTCCTTGATGGCGCATTCCATGCTCGTGATCGTTAAAAAGTTTTCATCGTCAAGATCCTTATGGCCATTCAGATGATCGTGGTCTGTGATGGCAAGGAAGCTGTATCCATGCGCCTTATAAAGCGCCTTCAGCTCCTCGGGTGTCTGCCTTCCGTCCGAGCAGGTGCTGTGGCAATGCATATTGCCCTTGAAGCACCCGTTCGAAGCATCAAAAAGAATTTTTTTCATTTCAAAAGCCTTTATTATTTGGTGAAGTCACCGAAATCGCCGGGCGTGCTGCCGGGCTCATCGAAGAGATTTCCCATGGCTATTCCGCAGAAATCGCATTTCTTGTTGAGATCCGAATCCTCATGAAGCTTGCATGCTACCGCCTGTGCGCAGAAGTCGCACTTCAAATCGTGGTTCGCATCCGCATGCTCGCAGGCAACCGCCGCCTCGCAGAAGTCGCATTTCAAATCGTGGTTTTTATCCGCATGCTCGGAGCAAAGGATCTCGCGGCCGCAGGTATCGCACTTCAAATCGCGGTTCGCATCCGCATGTGCGGGACAGGGCAAAGCCGCGGCACAAACGTCGCAAACGATATCCAGATCGGCATCCACGTGCGCAACACAAAGATCTCCCGCCTTACAAACGTCGCAGAAAAGATCCTTATCCTCGTCAATGTGAACGATGCAAGCGCCGCAATAATCGCAAAGCAGATCTCCGTCTTCATCCGCGTGAGCGGTGCAAGCCACCACCACTTGGCAAAAGTCACACTTCAAATCGTGATCCGTGTCTACGTGAGCGGTGCAAGGCACCCGCGCCTGACACTGATCGCATTTCAGATCGTGATTCGCGTCCACGTGCTGTGTGCAGGGTGTACCGCAGGAGACGAGCAGGGCAAGTGCCGTCAAAGCGGCGATTAAAAGAGAAACAATCTTAATGCTTTTCATTTTCATTCTCCTTTCACAGCGGCATTCCACCGATCCGCATAATAAGCCACCGTATACAAAGCATCTGCATTGGCACGCATTGTGACGGAAAGGGTAGCCTTATAAGCGCCGAGAGAGTAGGTATAGACCTCATCGCCCACAGTCAGCGTGATCGGCTCTGCAAGCGCCCAAAGAGGCAGATCGGTAAAGCTTGCGGATCCGTTCTTGATCAAAGCCTCTCTGTAGAGGCCGCTCGCAGTCTCAAGCTTTACGGTCGCATTCAGCCCGCTGATCACCTTCAAAACGAAGCCGTCCATCACAACCGAGGTGATAGCTCCTTCGAATACGGGAGCATCCTCCATAACGACCGCGCGGTCAACGTAGCCCTGCGGAGAAGCAAGACCAAGCTCCGTGCCGGAAAGCTTCTCGGAGCAGCTCGCCATCGCAAACAGAAGATTCTTTTCCTCTGCCGAAATGCTCGGATTTTCCAGAAGCCCCGAAATGTAGGATGCAAGCTTCAGCGTTACGTTTTCGCTTCTTGCCGCCGTCTTCACGCCGATCGTGACGTCGCTCGAAAGCGTTTTTACCGTAATGGGGATCTGAACGATATAGTAGCTATCCTTATAATCCAAAGAGGAAACGATCGCATGCGTTCTTCCGAGCGCCGAAAGAGAGACGATCGGAGAATCCATGGGAATCCAAAGGTTCAGCTTCATATCGGCGGTGAAGGAAAGGTTCACGCGCATCGAGCCCGCAACGAGGCTCTTGCAGGCCGCCGTCAGTCGGTTATTGCTCGCGCCAACCTCGCGAATACCGTAGTTATAAACGAAAATACCGTCCACGATGAAATCGGGCTGGCAAGCGATGGAGCCCTTCACCCAGGTCTCCTCGAACGAGCCGAGATTCGCCGCACCGCTGTTAAAGGTTACCGTCGCGGTATCGGAGGGCTTTGCGTACTGCCAAACAGGAAGATATACGAGCTTACCGTCAATATAGAATTGCGCGCTTGCGCGGGCGGGCATCTGCCCCGCAGGTACGGTCGCACCGTAGAAGGCGGCCATTTCCTCAATGCTCGAGAAGCCAAGGCTTCCGTAAGAAAGCGTTACGTTTGCAAGGTCGGGAGCAAGCTCTGCCAAAACGCCGTTGAAGGAGCAGTTACCGAAATTCACCGTCTGCGCCTCGGATGCCGCATTCACGGCCTCGCCCGCCGCATTCACAACGGCGAACGCCTTGGCGTTCACGCCTGCAGGCGCATAGAAGGAGGTCGCGCCGCAGGAAACGGATGCTGTGATATTATTCACGGTAGCGATCGCGATCGGAGCCGCATTTTCCGCCTTAGGCTGAAGAACGATCTTCGCATAGTTTAAGAACGCCGTGTTTGCAAAGCGGAAGGCCGCTCCCGTGCCGGTATAAATAAATACGCAGTTATTGGCTCTGAATTCCGCGGTGCCGGTCAGGTTTTTGTTCATGGGATAGCCGAGATAGAAGCTTCCAGCCGAAATGTAGGTGACGTTCGTTCCGGGATAAAGCTCGCCGCCCTTCACCTGATAATCTCCGAGGCTGATGTTACCGGCCTTGCCGCCGTGGGCAAGAGAATAGATCGGATAGGTGGATTTGTTTTCATAGATCGCACCCGGGCGGGAGGAATATACGTTCAGCGTCATACCGTCACCCACGCGATGCACCGCACCCATAACGGTC
Organism: Eubacteriales bacterium; assembly: GCA_045630385.1. Taxonomy (GTDB): domain Bacteria; phylum Bacillota; class Clostridia; order Oscillospirales; family CAG-272; genus UBA1740. The sequence continues at coordinate 12,305 of JAZQTA010000035.1, forward strand.
GCGTTTGCGGCCACCGTGATGCTGTATCCGTTCAGGTCAAGGTTCACCTTGCCCTTCGTACCGAAGTCTACGTTTCTGGTCAGAACGATATCCGAAAGCAGAGTGATATCGCCCTCGGAAAGGCTACCGAATTTCGAAGCGAAGGTGATACCCGTTTCCACCGCGGTTTCACCCGCAAGACCGAAGCCCTGCGCGCCGTTCGGCATGGTGTAAATAAATGCAAAGGGAATTCTCTTGTTATAAGCAACGCCCTTGGCGGCATAGGCCTGTCCCGCCTCGAGGACCGCAGGAAGTCCAAGGTAAACGCCCTCGGTCTCCACGTAGCTTTCGCTCGCGCTTCTCACCACGTTATCGTGCACGAACGGGGTTACGCCGCTCTCCCAATAGCTCTTTTCCTCAAGATACTGCACGCACGCAACCTCGCTCGCGGGGCGCAGAGCGCAGGTGGCCTTGGCGGTAAATTTATTTCCGAGATCGTCGATCAGCTCGCGCGTCTTGGTGGGATTTTTCAGATAGGAAATATAGAGAGGCTCGCTTTCCGTGCCCCAGTTATCCGCCGTACCGACGGAATACGCGGTGTCGCCGAGATACGACATGGTCAAATAGCAGCTTTCCTGCATCGTGGGAATGCCGTAGAACTCACAGTTCACGAAGCGAAGCGGATATTTATTATCCCCCTGCTCCTCGGGGGCAGTCTCTACCTTGGTACTCTCGTTTCGCTTGGAAACCTCGCGCACAAGCTTGGTTCCGTACTGATTTACGTAGAATACGCAGTTTTCAAACTTCAGATTCTTTGAATTGTTGGCACTGCTTTCTCTGTACCATCTGCCGGTGCTGGCTCTCGACTGATCGTAATAGAGCACCGCCTCGCTCTGATCGGCAAGATAGAATTCGCAGTTCTTTACCGCATACAGACGGTAAGAGATGTTGATGAACTCGGGGTTCGAGCCGGCCTGATAATAGCGACCGCCATAGAGATATACGCCGCCGCCGTAGTTGATGTGCGTAACCATCTTGCCGTAAACCGAGAGGTTTTTGCCGTATTTCTCGCTCCCGCCGTCTAGTTCTCCGACCGTGATCGTCGTATCGTCATCCGAATAGAAGATCGCCTCGGACTTCGTTCCGGAGAACACCGCGCCGGGAGTGGTAGAGTACACATACAGGCGCATGCTATAGGGCGTGCAGGCCATCGAGCCAAAGTGGAATGCCTCAGAGGCGCCGATCTCCACTCTGTGACCGTTCAGGTTGAAGAATACCTTCGCGCTCTCGCCGCTGACGCCCGAGGGATTTCCGCTCGCGTCATACGTGCCGCGCCAGGTACGGTCCTGATAAAGCGCCTTTGCGGTGCCGTCCTTATTAGAGATCTCCCAGACCTTCTCGGCCGAGCCCCATCTGGGGTCAAACTTCGTGGGATAGATATCGTTATAGAGCGTTACGTAGAACGAGTTATCCCTCTGGCGCAGGAAGCGGTAGCGAGGCTCTCCGAATTTTTCAACGAAGCCCTCCTCGCCGGCATTGGAGCGGCTGAGGTAGGTCACGAGGCTCTCCTCGTCGTAGCCGTAGATCATAAATTCGCCGCGCATATCCTCGGGCACGGTCTCATCCACGATCACCTCACGGACGGTGTACCACACCTTTTCCGTTCCGTACGTACCGGCAATATCGGCATTTACGGTCTTGCCGAGCATGCCTGCCGTGACGGTCATATCGGTCAGTGCCCTTCCGTCTATCGTAAAGCTCCAGGCGGCGCCCTCGCTCACCGTATAAACGTAAGCGTCACCCTTATCGTCACATCTTGCAAAGTCCTTCGGAACCTCGATGGGGACGATCACGTCGCCCTCGGCAAAGGTCTCGACCGTTCCGTTTGCGTAAGCCACCGTCACGACCTCTGCGCCATCTCCCGCGCCGACGGCGGATACGATCAGCACCGTCACGAGCGAAATGAGAACAAGACACAGGGTGAACAGCAAGGCCACGCGTTTTTTCGTGTTCTTCATGTTTTTCTCCTTATATGTATATATTTTTGTTTTATAAATAATAATACATTTAATTATACCACGCGCGCGTGTTAACATGCAATATCCAAAATCGCCGAATTTTAGATCCTAAAATTAGACTCTTTCCACAAATCGCGCGCATAAATAAATCTCACACGCGCCCTTAATATACAAAAAACGGCAAACCGCATTTTTTTCTCTTGACAAACGCCCCGTCCCTATGGTAAAATGAAGGTTAATAAAAACATATTACGATAGGAGAGAGCTTATGGCAACCTACTTTTCCGAACCCTCGCATACCTTCAGTGAATATCTCTTGATCCCCGGATACACCGACGAGCGTTGCATTCCCGCATACGTTTCGCTCCGCACCCCTCTGGTTAAGTACAGAAAGGGCGAGGAGGAATGCCCGATCAGCCTGAACATCCCGATGACGAGCGCGATCATGCAGTCGGTTTCGAACGACGGTCTCGCCATTGCTCTTGCCAAGGAGGGCGGCCTCTCCTTCATTTACGGCTCGCAGTCCATCGAGGACGAGGCGGCTATGGTTGCCCGCGTGAAGAACTACAAGGCAGGCTTCGTTATCAGCGATTCCAACCTCACGCCCGAGAACACGCTGGCTGACGTTTTGGCTCTCGTCGAGGAGAACGGACACTCCACCATGGCAGTCACCGAGGACGGCACCGCAAACGGCAAGCTTCTCGGCATCGTGACCGGAAGAGATTACCGCGTAAGCCGCATGGATCCCTCCGAAAAGGTTAAGACCTTCATGACACCCCTTAAAAAGCTCGTGACCGCACCCGAGGGAACGACCTTGAAGGAAGCAAACGACATCATTTGGGAGCACAAGCTCAATTCCCTTCCCATCGTGGACAAGCAGGGCTGCCTCAAATACTTCGTATTCCGCAAGGACTACGCACAGCATAAGGAAAATCCCCAGGAGCTTCTCGATAAGAACAAGAGCTACATGGTCGGCGCAGGTATCAATACCCTCGACTACGAAAAGCGCGTACCCGCGCTGATCGAGGCAGGCGCAGACGTGCTTTGCATCGACTCCTCCGAGGGCTACACCGTTTGGCAGAAAAAGACCTTGGATTTCATCCGCGCAAAGTACGGCAACACCGTGAAGGTGGGCGCGGGCAACGTGGTTGACCGCGGGGGCTTCCTCTTCCTTGCCGAGGCAGGCGCAGACTTCATTAAGATCGGTATCGGCGGCGGCTCGATCTGCATCACCCGTGAGCAGAAGGGTATCGGCCGCGGTCAGGCAAGCGCCGTGATCGAGGTTGCGGCCGCAAGAGACGAATACTTCAAGAAGACCGGCGTTTATATTCCGATCTGCTCCGACGGCGGTATCGTGCACGACTATCACATGACGCTGGCGCTCGCTATGGGTGCTGACTTCATGATGCTCGGCCGCTACTTCGCTCGCTTTGACGAGAGCCCCACGCCGAAGGTAATGGTCAACGGTCAGTACATGAAGGAATATTGGGGCGAGGGCTCCAACCGCGCGCGCAACTGGCAGAGATACGACCTCGGCGGTAAGGCAAAGCTTTCCTTCGAGGAGGGCGTTGACTCCTACGTAACCTACGCAGGTCCTCTGCACGACAACGTGGAGAAGTCGCTTTACAAGGTGAAGTCCACCATGTGCAACTGCGGCGCGATCACCATCGAGGAGCTGCAGGAGAAGGCAAAGATGACGCTCGTTTCCTCTACGAGCATCGTGGAGGGCGGCTACCACGACGTAACGCTGCGCTCCGCATCCATTAAATAATTAAAAGAGCGGTTGATATTATGAATCACGTTTACGTACCGAAGGGCTATAAAAGCTCGCCTGACGTATATCGCACGCAAAAGGCGATTTCCTTCATCAAGCAAACCTTCCAGGAAAGGCTGGCGGCGGCGCTGAATCTGAAGCGCGTTTCCGCGCCTCTTTTCGTGGACGAAAGCTCCGGACTCAACGATAACCTTTCGGGCAAGGAGCGCCCCGTTTCCTTCGACATTCCCGCCGTTGGCACCAACGCGCAGGTCGTGCATTCGCTGGCAAAATGGACGCGCCTCGCCCTGAAGGAATATCATTTCTTCGTAGGAAACGGACTTTACACCGATATGAACGCCATCCGCCGCGACGAGGAGCTGGATAACATTCACTCCATCTACGTCGATCAATGGGACTGGGAAAAGGTGATCTCGCGCGAGGATCGCACGAAGGATTATCTCGTTTCCGTCGGTCAGGCGATCGTCAACGTCATCTGCGACACGAGCGATCACCTTCGCATTGACCATCCGGGCTACGGCGCCCCTCTCACCCGAGAGATGGCGGTGATCACCACGCGCGAGCTGGAGGCGCTTTACCCCACCCTCACGCCGAAGCAGAGAGAGGACGCCTTCCTTAAAGAAAAGAAGACCGCAATGATCCTTCAGATCGGCGTTCCGCTTTCGGACGGAAAGCCGCACGATAGCCGCGCGCCCGACTATGACGATTGGGAGCTGAACGCGGACATCATGTTCTATAACCCCGTGCTTGACCGCGCATTCGAGATCTCCTCGATGGGTATCCGCGTGGACGAGGAGTCCATGGCGCGCCAGCTGAAGGCGGCGGGCTGCGAAGAGAGAAGAGAGCTTCCCTTCCACAAGATGCTTCTTGCGGGAGAATTGCCTCTGACGATCGGCGGCGGCATCGGCCAATCCCGCCTTTGCATGCTCATGATGGGCTGCGCCCACATCGGTGAGGTGCAATGCAGCGTTTGGGACAAAGAAACGGTTGAGATCTGCGAAAAGGCCGGAATCAAGCTGCTTTAATCGGATTTTGGAAATAATCATTTACAAAAATGCACCAAAACGCCCCTGCGAAGCTCCTTCTCGCAGGGGCGAATTTTCAATCGGGAGAAATAAAAAAATGGATCTGAATGCACTTTTTAACGAAAACGAAAAACCCCTTGACCGCCTGATCGAGGACGGTGGCTTTGCTTCGATCTTCCGCACCTTCGCCTGCATTGGCGACAGCCTTTCCTCGGGCGAATTTGAGCGCCTGAAGGAGGACGGAAGCCACAGCTATCACGATTTTTACGAATATTCCTACGGCCAGTATATGGCAAGAGCCATGGGCTCGAAATGCTACAACTTCTCGCGCGGCGGCATGACCGCAAAGGAATTCTGCACGTCGTGGGCAGAGAAAAACGGATGCTTTGATCCCGAGAAGAAGGCACAGGCGTATACGATCGCCATGGGCGTGAACGATATTTCCCACATTCGCCGCGGCGAAATGGAATTCGGCTCGATCGAGGATATCGATCTCGAAAACCATGAAAACAACAAGGAGACCTTTGTTGGCTACTACGCGAAGATCATCCAGATCTATAAAAAGATCAGCCCCGATGCATGCTTCTTCCTGATCACGATGCCCGAGGGCGGCAGCTTTGAGGCAAACGAGCGTAGACCGCTGAACGATCTGCACCGCGAAACGCTCAAAAAGCTCTGCGAGATCTTTGATAACACCTATCTCATCGACCTTCGCACCTACGGCCCCGTCTTGGAAGGCGAGATGCGCGAGCGCTTCTTCCTGCTCGGGCACATGAACCCGATGGGCTATATCCTCATGGCAAAAATGCTCGTTTCCTATATCGACTACATCGTTCGCCATAACATGAAGGACTTCAAGGGCGTCGGCTTCATCGGCACGGAGTTCCCGGTGCAGAGATTTTGAAGCGAAACTTCAAAATCGAAGGCTTGATTGCCCTTCGGGCAAGCCATATACAAAAAGCGGTTGCTTTTTCCGGGGATCGGAGAAACAACCGCTTATTTTATGCATTTTTAAGATTTTTAATATACCGATACGGCGTTGTCGCAAATCTTTTCTTAAACGCCTCGATATATACACTGCAGCTGTTAAAGCCCGCCTCAAAGCAAGCCTCGGTGACGTTTCTGCCGTTTTTCAGAAGACAGAGTGAATATTCCAGCTTCAAATTCCGAAGATACGCATACGGCGTACATCCGATTTCGGTGCAAAACAGCCTTGTAAGATACGCACGGCTGATCTTCAATGCGGCACATACGTCCTTCACGGTGTGCACGCTTTCCGGCTTCTCCTTCATATAAGAGATGGCCTCGGCTAAGGGCCTCGAAAGCGAGCGGCTCGTGTTTTTGTTTTCCGAAAAGCCCTCGATCGCAAAGAGAAGCTCCAGTACCCGCGCAAGCGCGTACACGCGATGCCCGCCCGATCGAAGCAGATCTCGCAGGGCATACATTTTTTCCACGAACGTATTTTGCTCCGCATTCGGCAAGGAAAAGCATTTTTTCTCTGTGATCCCCTCAAGGATCTCGCGCATTTTTCCATCCATGTCCATCGGGTCAAAAAAGCCCTCGGGAATCAGAAATTCAAAATACTCCACGTTTTGCGAGCCATGCAAAATACCGTAATGCGCCGTGTATAAAGGATAGGACAAAAAGTCATATCGCTTCGGAACATACCTTTGGTCCTTTATAATAATGCTCGCATCCACCTCAATAAAGAAATTGATCTTATAATATCCGAAATTGACGGGCGTGCGCCAGGTATTTTCCTTGTGCGGCTTGTTGATATAAAAAAAGTACATCTCCTTATCGGCAAGACCTATTGCGTACTTTTCCACTCCCTCGCCCCCTTAGTTTACAAATCCTGTATTTTTTATAAAAATACCGATATAATTTATGATACGTATATTATATAATAGAAAAAAAGGATTGTCAACAGAAAATATAAAAGGGGACGCAGGCTTATGTTTACCGAACAAAAAATGACCGAACGTATAAAAAAGGTCAAAACGATCTATGAAAAATGCCCGGTGCAGACCGAAAAGCGCCCCTTCTTTTATTCGGGAGACCGCTGGATCAGCCTCGGATTTTTGGAGGGGTGGTTAAAAAACCAAAAAACCGTAACAACAAAGCTGCGCCGTTCACTGGCCGAGGCCTATGAGTTAGACAGTGCCGAGCCGATCATTGACGATCATGAGCTGATCGTCGGCAAGCCTTGGTTTCCCGCGTACACCGAGGAAGAAAACGCGCGCTTCTCCACCCTGCTCGAGGCCTTCAAAATGTCACCCGCGGGCAAGGAGACCGAATCCTACCGTGCCCGCGCCGACCATATCTGCCTTGATTACGAAAAACTTCTCAGAGTGGGCATCTGCGGTCTGATCGAAGAGATCAAGGAGAAAAAGCGCGCGCTTGATTTTTCCGCGGCGAAGGGGCTTTACGATTTCGACACGGTAGAGAAAAACGAGTTTTACGACTGCGCGATCATCGAGCTGGAGGCAGTTTTGCGCCTTGCAGACCGATATGCGGCGCACGCAAGAGCACTTGCCGAGGCGGCGGCCGATCCAAGAAAAGCCGAGCTTTTAAAAATCGCCGAAATCCTTGAACGCGTGCCGCGCAATCCTGCAAAAACCTTTTACGAGGCGGTGCAAAGCATCCATTTTTACACCTTCAATATGTTCGGCCTCTATCCGCTCGGCCGCCCCGACCGCTACCTTTTGCCCTACTATGAAAACGATATTCAAAGCGGAATGCTCGACAAGTCCCTTGCGCAGGAGCTGATCGACAATCTTTGCCTCGGCGTCTCTGCCTACACCTTTTCACGCGCGGCCAGCGGCTTCATCGTCGGCGGCACGGACGCACACGGCGACCTTGTGGAAAACGATCTCACCTATATGTTTCTGACCGCGCTCCGCCATATCAAAATGCCCGATCCGAACGGTGCCTTAGCCGTCAGCGAGAAAACGAGCGACGAGATCCTTTCCTACGCGATCGATATTCTTGGCGAAGGCACCACGCATCCCGCGATCTATAACGATACCGCCATCATCGAGGGGCTGATAAAATACGGCGTTCCGAAGCGAGATGCGGTAAACTATATCCATACCACCTGCGCGGAGATCTCCGTTTGCGGAAAATCCCGAATGTACACCACCTCGCAGATGTTCAATCTGCCGGGAGAGCTTCTGAAGCTTCTTTCGCAGACGGTACCCGACTCCTTTGACGCACTGGAGGATGCATACTTTGAGAGATTACGCAAAAAAATCGGTGCGGAAAACAAGGAATACGCCCTGCGCATTCTGGAAGCGGCAAGAAACAGCCAGCAGCCGATCCGCGCGGCCTGCCTCGTGGACGATTGCATCGAAAGAGGCAAGGACGTATACGCGGGCGGCGCGCTTTACAGCTTTATGCAGCCGATCTTCATCGGCTTTGCCAACCTCTGCGACTCCCTGATCGCAATCAAGGAGCTCGTTTTCACACAAAGAAGGCTGACACTTGCAGAATTTCTTTCGATCGTGCAAAGCGATTTTAAGGATAGCGAGCCGCTTCGCGGATATATTATAAACAAGCTTCCCCATTACGGAAACGATGATGAAAAAACCGATACCTTCGCGCACGCCCTGATGCAAAGGCTTGCACTTCTCTTCGGGGAGAAAGCGCTCCCCTTCGCGCGCTTCTCCATGCCGGGCACGTTTTCCTACGTCAGCCACGCAAGCTTAGGAAGCAACACGGGCGCAACCTTTGACGGAAGAAGAAGCGGAAGATCCTTATCCGACGGATGCTGCCCCGCGCAGGGAATGGACGTAAACGGCCCGACCGCGCTGATCAATTCTCTCACAGGATGGGATCAAACGGCGTTTCTCGGCGGCATGGTGATCAACCTGAAATTTGCAAAAAGCCTCTTTAGTGATGCAAAAAAGCAAATATTTCTTAGCATTATTAAGGTTTTCATCGCGCGCGGCGGCATCGAAATGCAGATCAACTGCGTGGACCGAAAGACCTTGGAGGATGCACGTATCCATCCCGAGGAGCACAGAAATCTCATCGTTCGCGTCGGCGGATACAGTGATCATTTCGTGAAGCTCTCCCCCACTCTGCAAAGGGAAATTATTGAAAGAACGGAATATTGATATACAAAAAAAGCGGTTGCTCTCACTCCATTCGGAGAGCAACCGCTTTTTATTTCATGGTTCTGTCACCGTATACGTTTGATTTTTTGCGACGCGCAACGCGTGTCATTCTGAGCGAAGTCCCGCCCGGATCCCACTTCGGCTACGCCTCGTGCTTTTGAGGCGAGCCTCAAAAGTTCGACAAGCCCGGGATGACACCTCCCGTGTCGGCGGGACGTAGTCGAAATACGAGTATAGCGAGGATCAAACGGTGCAACGCATCGTTTGGAATCTCACAAAAAATCAGTCAATTAAAGTGACAGAGTCTATTTCATTATCTTTTTCCTGTTTTTATTTCGCCATGCTTCTTCTCGTAGGACTCAATTAAATCACGAATCAGGACGAGAATCTGACTGTTGGCACTTCTTCCCTCGTAGTCCGCGATCACGTGCAGCTTATCCAGCATTTCCTCTTCAATTCTTATTGATAAACTTTTTATAGCCATAACAACCTCATTTTGATCTTATTATATGTTTACTTTACACCTATTTTGTGTTAAAATGGTGTATATGGATGCATATTATATCCAAAATGTGTTTATCGAGGTTGAAGAAATAAAAATAGCAATTGTCGGCTCAAGAAGCCTAATCAACGTTTCTATTGATCCCTATATTCCAAAGGATACAAAGGAAATTGTATCGGGAGGGGCAAAGGGGATAGATTTTCTTGCGGCAAAATACGCAAACGAAAAGAAATTAAAATTAACCGAATTTCTCCCTCAATATGAAAAATACGGTCGAGCCGCGCCAATCGTAAGAAACAAAGAAATCGTCAATTACGCAGACAGGGTTATCGTTTTTTGGGACGGAAGCTCCAAAGGCGCGGCGTCCGTCATCCGATACGCAGAAAAAATCAAAAAGCCTCTGCAAGTGATACGTATAAATAAAACGCCATGAAATAAAAAGGCAGAGCGCGGCACACTATTTAGTGATATGCACTCTGTCTTTTTCTATATATTCCGTTACACGAGCTCCGAGGTATGGGGTGCCTTGGAGATGCGGGGCGCGGCGCCCGTCAGGTGCGAAATATCCCGATAGGCGGGAATATCCGTATCCTCAAAGATACCATCGGGGATCTGTGCCGTCCATCCGCGCTCGTCAAAGGCGGGAGACTCGATTCCAAGAGCGTACAGCACGATTGCCGCAAGGTCGCGCACGTTCATTTCCTCAACCGCGCCCGACTTAACGCCTCTGCCGACGGCGGCAAAGGTGGTCAGCTTTTCGGGATCGCTCCATCCGCCGTGCACGCCGCCGCTTCCGTCCCCGGGGTTCGTTCCTCCGTGATCGGAAATGACCATAAAGAGCGTTTCCTCCTGTATGCCGGCCTGCGCGAGTGCCGCATAAATATTTCCGAGCATCGCATCCTGCACATGGATATAATCGAGATGCGGTTTAGAGCCGTAGCCGTTCACGTGCCCGTGATAGTCCACGCTGTCAAGCTGAACGAAAAGGAAGGTCGGCTTCTTTTCCTTGATATAATCGCAGATCATAGGCGTCAGATCATAGTCCTGCATATGCTCGGACTGGCAGGAAATGCCGAGTCCCTGCTCCACGATGCCGAGCGTGATGGGATCCCACTCGGTATAAGAACCAAGCTCCGCATCGGGCATTGCCGCGCGGATGCGCCCAAAAACCGTGGGAAAGGGAGAATCCACAGGATAGGGCTGCTTCGTTACCACCGCGTTGGAAAGCCCATGCACCTCCGGGCCAACGCCCAGAAGCATCGAGCCCCAGCACTCCGCGCTCGCGGAGGGATTGGAGGTCAGCGCACGGTAGGTCACCGCGCCGTTTTTGAAAATACGGTCGAAATTCGGGGTGTCGGCCTCCTTGATGAAGCCGCCCGCGCCGTCGATGCCGACCACGATCACGTGAGAATATTTTTTCATAGCCAAAGCTCCTTTTTCTTCTATGCGAAAATTACCGCTTGCCTCACACGTATCACGCGTTCCGAGGCTCGGATTTTTCTATATCCATTATAGCGCCAAGCGATCGCCCCGTCAATACACAAAGCCTATTTTAATCTTAACAAAGCTTAGGTTTTTAACCTATACAAAGAGTTTTCGAAAAGCTACGCGCACCCAGAAAAAGTTCATAAAATTAAAAAGTTTTTACCGACTTTTCCGAAAAACTATTGATATTTTGATAGTTTTCGGTCGAAAAGCAATTGGCAATAAAAAGAAGCATAGAAAACCAACTATATAAAACACTCAAAAAAGAAGCGAGCGCGCAAGGAACTTCAAATCTTGCACGCTCGCTCTTTTTTTCGATATGTAGACCGCGCACATTTGATGTGCAGCTTTTCAAAAAATCCGTCCGTCACACGTATTTTTTGATCTCCGCGATCAGATTCTCTGCATAATGGTCAAATCCCGCATCCGAGGGATGAAGGCGAAGATCCGCATACAAAGTATGCTTGTGCGGCACAAGCATCAATCCGTCAATCACCGTAACATTTGCGAATGCGGCAGTTGCCTCGCGCAAGCGGTCTGCCACCGCAGAGAAGGGGCCGAAGGTCTTGCTCGCCGTCATATCCTTGCGGTAGATCGGAGTAATGGCAAAAATTTTGGAATCCGGATAGTTTTTCGCAAGTGCGGCGAAGAATGCGCGCGCGGCGGCAAGAAAGCTTGCGCCGTCGGTCGTGGACCAATCGTTGGTGCCGTACGCAACCGTGATGATATCGGGTGTAAAATCCACGCGGCACTCGGCAAGCGCGGGGAAAAAGATCTCGCCGCCGATGGCCTTATTGATCTCCTCAGCATCCAGGGCCTCAGCAAGTCTTACGCCGTAGCGATGAGAGGGCAGAAGCGCATCGTAGCCCTGCGTAATGGAATCTCCGTACACCAGCATTTTCCTCGAGGGCTTCACGGGCGTTACGCTTGCGCCGTCCTCCAGCGTCAGCACAAAATCCAAGACCTCAACCGACCAGGGGAAATATACGGCAACCGTCTTTTCACCGTCACCGAGGGCAAATTCCTTGTTAAAGCGACCGAGCGGAAAGGGCATTTCCGCCGAGGTATATCCTGCAGGCATAGCCTTTTCATTGAAATTGGCAAGACTGCCGAGATAATTACCGTCAACGCAAACGTCAAAGGCAAAGAAGGTGCGCGAGGAGCGCTTGGCAACCGTGGCGGCAAGCCCGAGCGTTTTGCTGTCGGTTTTAAAAAGCAGCTTTATACCGGCAGAGCAGAGCGAGCGGTCGTGAAAAAAGCTGCCGCCCTTGGCATCTCTTGCAATATAAAGCGCATCCTCGGTTGGGGTAAAGCGGAAAAAGCGGGGTTGGCCGCTCTCTTCCACGATGCGAGCCGCGCCGAGCGCAACGGATCGAAGCTGTTGTACGGTAAGTTTCATTTTTACAATTCCTTTTTATACGGTCTTGATAGCGAAAATGGTTTCCTCACGGGAAGAAAGCTCTGCGAGGATCTCTTCCTCGGAAAGCGTGGTCTGGCGCGCAAATACGATGATATTGATGCCCACGTGCGAGGAATGGCCGCTATTGGGCTTGGTGATCTCCACCTCTTGAATGGGATAATTCTTTTCAAGAGAATCCACAAACTCCTGCACGTCGTATACCGAAGCGATCTCCACGTAGAAAACGTAGGAAACGCGGCTTAATTTATAGCGATACTCGATCTTCGGCAACAGTATATTGACGAGCAGGGCGATCGCCGTGCCGAGAATACCGCCCACGTAGAAGCCCGCGCCGAAGGCAAGACCGATCGCCGCCGCCGCCCAGAGTCCCGCCGCGGTGGTCAGACCGATAACCTGGCTTTTGCCGCGCACCATAATGGTTCCGACGCCGAGAAAGCCGATGCCCGAGATCGTTTGTGCCGCAATGCGCGTTGCATCCTGCCCCATGCCGAGCGTTTCCACCACGAAGATGCCGATCAGGATCGTGAGCGCCGAGCCGGTGCAGACGAGAATATGCGTTCGCATTCCCGCAACGCGCCCGTGCTTTCCGCGCTCCGTGCCGAGAATTCCGCCTGCAAGGCAGGCAAGAAGAATGCGAATAACAACCTCAATATGATGTGTGTAGTTCGTAATATAATCCAAAAAATTTCCCATCATTCTGCTCCAATGCCTACATATTGAATATAATTGTTTACATTAATGCTTGTTTTTCTTCATCAAGCGACGAATCCATTCGTCGGCAGGCAGCTGCGAAAGAATAACTGCCACGAAAACGATCGCGCATCCAAGAAGCTCTCTTCCCTCAAGCCGCTCCTTCAGCACCACGACGCCGCCCAGCACGCCGAACACCGACTCCATGGAAAAGAGCACAGAGGCGACCGCGGGGTGCGCCCCCTTCTGGCCGAGGATCTGCAGGGTGTAAGCAATACCGCTCGAGCCGATACCGAGGAAAAGGATCGGAAGGGCGTTTTCAAAAACGGTTGCCGCCGTTACGCCGCGATCGAAGATCAAAGAGAGGATCAGCGTGAGGATCGCCACCGTGAAAAACTGAATGCAGGACATGCGCACGCCGTCGCAACGATCCACGAAGCGGTCGATCACCATAATATGGAAGGCAAACAGAAGCGCGCAGATCAGAACCAAGAGATCCGACGGCGCGATCGAGAAAGCCTCGCCGATGCAAAGGAAATAGAAGCCGACCACCGCGATACCGATGCTGATCCAAACGTGCAAGGGAGAGCGCCGACCGAGAAACAGCCCGTAGATCGGAACGATCACCACGTAGAGCGCCGTGATAAACGCGGTCTTTCCCGCATCCGTGCCCTCAATGCCGAACTGCTGAAACATCGTTGCCGCCGTGAGAGCCAGACCGCAGAGCACGCCGCCGATCCACTCCACGCGCGTCACACCGAGTCCCTTTTTCGAAAAGAGGCGGCGCCCGTCACCGCGCAAGCGGTCAAAGAGCATGGCGACCGGGATCAGAAAGATCGCGCCGATAAAGCTTCGGAGGGTAACCAGCGTGAAGGCGGGCAAGGCCGTTGCCGCCTTTTGCGCCACGAAGGCAAAGCCCCAGATGGCGGCCGCCAAAAGGCACATAAGAGAGGAGATCGTTTGTTTTTTCATTGATTTCACCGTCGCGATCCGCCAAATGCGGCGCAGGGCATTTCCTTTTCTTCTTTAAAATAATACATATTGTATCACGCCGCCGAGGCAAAGTCAAGCGAAAAAGAACATATTTTCGTCTTTATTCATAAACTCGCAGAGCGCCGATGGCCGCGCCGACGGTCTTGAAGCGCTCCTTGCGCATCTCCGATCCGACCGTGGCAAGCGTGCGAAGCTTCAGATACCGCGCCTTCACGGGCGCAAACTCTGTGATATGCTCACAGCCGTAAAGCCCGATGCGGTCACGCGCGACGCGCGTAAAGTGCACCGCGTCATCACTGACGTAGTATTCAAGACGGCTGACGAAGCAGGCGTAGGTCTCCAGCATACCGCGCGTCGGCGTATTCGGAAAATAGCCGACCGCCAAAACCGTTCTTTCCTTTCCCATATCAATAAGAAGCTCGCCGCCGACGTCGTTTAAGCGGCAAAAGTCCGCCGTGTTCGTGTTGATCACGCTGAAGCCGTTCTTACCGCCGCTGAAGGCCTTGACCTTGAAATCCGCATCGTTGATCGCGGTTTTTTCGAAGCGAGGCACGGGGCAAGCGTCAAATTCTCTTCCCGTCCAGATCGGCGCGGAGAACGTGACCTCGCCGATGCGGCTGTAAAGCTTCAGGTAAAAATATCTCGCGGTGGCAGATCTGACGGTCATATCAAAATCGTACATGTGCTTGCCGACCTCGCGAGAGGCAACCACCTCGCCGCGATCCGAGATCACCTCGGCAAAGACGGTCTCGTCCGCATCGTTGATAACGAAGAAGGGCTCTTGGTGTATCAGAAATTCATAGGTATCCGTAAGCGCAAGCGTGGAGGCGGGATTTTTTCCGTTGCAGGTATAAAAGAGCTTGACGTTTCCGTTCTCGCAGGCATAGGCGCGCGCGTTGATAAACGCGTCGATCATATATTCCTTCGACCTTCCCTCGGCGTAAACGAAGGTGCGGTCAGGCACGCTGACCTTACCCCAGCGCGGGCCGTGATGGTCGCTCGAGCCGACGGGGCAAACCTTATAGCCGCAGTCCAGGAAGGTAAAGAAGGCGTGCTCGTTGAGCATATTCGAATCGTCCTTGCCGTTGAAGATCTCCACGCCGTGAATGAGCGCCTTCATTCTTTCGTCGGTCTGATGGATGGGATCAAAGGCGTTCCAAAGCACGGGCGTTTCGGTGAAGCCGATGATATGCGGATGCGCGATGATCGCAAAGCCCGCCTCGTTTTCGCCGATATCCGAAAAGAAGGTGTCAAGATCCGTGGAGATGGAATACCCTTCCTTATTGATAACCACGATCTCGCCGCCGTCATTCTGATCGGTGCCGATGGAATTTTTATGATAGAGATCCACCTGCGATTCGCTTCCCGCAAAGGCGGTAAAGCCCGCATCGGTATAGCGGTCTGCGGCAACGAAGGTTTCGAAAAACTCATCGTCATCCAGAAGCTCGGTATGATCGGTGACCGTGAAGAAATCGAAAAATTCCTCCTCCTTCACCTTGTCAAAGACCTCGTAGGGCGTGGCAAGACCGTCCGAATAAGAGGTGTGCGCATGGGTATCGCCCACAAAAATTTTCCATTTTCCATCGGGATCCGTGCGCTTTGCCTCACGCACCGAAACCGAAACGCTCGCGCGCTCTTCTCCCGCCGTCACCAGGATCTCGGCTTCTCCCGCCGCCGTGAGCACCGCAAGATATTTTCCCTCTCCGAGCCTGCGCAGGCGGCAGACCTCGGGGCGCGTCACCGCGCACTCGACCACGGCATCGGCCGAGACGAAAAGAGAAAGAACGTCCCCCGCGAAGGAGGCAATCGAATTTTTGGAAAGCTTCAGCATGTAAGACACCTCTTATAAAGATTTTGAGTGTCTCTATTATATATCAAAGCAAGAGAAAATGCAAGCCCCTTTTACATGGAAGGAAGGATCGCCTCGCCGTTATACACGCTCTCGAAGCAATCCGCCGTATCCGCCACCTCCAGCCGCACGCCGCGGATCTTGATATACCGCGCAAAATCGTAGGTATAGGTGGAAAGCGGCCGCATAAACACGTCGTCCGTCTGCGCGGCGACCAGAATATCCTCTCCCTCAAAGCCGACGGCGAGGAGCGTGTGATAATATCCCTCTCCCTCGCGGCCGAGCTGGATCACGTCCCCGATCTCCAAAGCATCGCTCACGCTCTCCTCCCCGAACGGACCGACGCCCGTGTTGCTCACGAAAAAATTATAGAAATACTCCACCCCCGTCCAAGAGGGCGAGCGATCCTCAAGGCTTTTATAGTACCACCCGAAGGTGGGCGTTTCGTTCATCACGCATGCCCCCGCATACACGCATTGGGAAACGAAATTGGTGCAGTTTCCCCCGATGCCTCTGAAATTGCCGAACAGGGGATTTTGCGAAAACACCCATTTCTTCGCATACAGCAGAGCTCTTTCTCTCTCATAAGGCTTTATAACAAGCATTTTTTTCTCTCCGATCCGCCGCAAAAAAGCGGCGTTTTTTTCTCTTTTCATGATATGAAAAAAAATTTTCTCCGTGCAAAAAAAATTCTTGCAATTGTGCGCATATTGGTGTATAATGTAGAATGTAAAAAACAAAAGATATTCACGAAATGAAAAGGAGATTTTTATGGCAAACGAAAAAAGACCGGATAGCATGGAAAGAATCACTACCCCCGCGCTTGCAAACGCCTTTATCGAGGAAGAGGTTGCAAAGGTGCGCGCGCAGGTTGGTGACAAAAAGGTACTGCTCGCCCTTTCCGGCGGCGTGGATTCCTCCGTTGTTGCGGCACTTCTGATCAAGGCGATCGGCAAGCAGCTCATCTGCGTGCACGTCAACCACGGTCTGATGCGCAAAAACGAGTCTGAAAACGTAATCGAGGTTTTCAAGAACGGTCTGGATGCCAACCTGATCTACGTGGATGCAACCGATAGATTCTTGAACCTTCTCGCAGGCGTTTCCGATCCCGAAAGCAAGAGAAAGATCATCGGCAAGGAGTTCATTGAGGTATTTGCCGACGAGGCAAGAAAGCTCGAGGGCGTAGAGTTTTTGGCACAGGGAACGATCTATCCCGACATTCTTGAGAGCATCAAGCAGGCAGAGGGCAAGAAGGCCGTGAAGTCGCACCACAACGTGGGCGGTCTTCCCGAGGATCTCAAGTTCTCTCTCGTTGAGCCCATCAAGCTTCTTTATAAGGACGAGGTTCGCGTTGTCGGCGAAGCGCTCGGCCTTCCCCACGCTATGGTTTACCGTCAGCCCTTCCCCGGCCCCGGCCTCGGCGTTCGTTGCCTCGGCGCGATCACGCGCGACCGTCTTGCCGCTCTGCGCGAGGCAGATGCGATCCTGCGCGACGAGTTTGATAAGTGCGGCCTTGCCGAGAAGGTTTGGCAGTATTTCGTTGTCATCCCCGACATCAAGAGCGTCGGCGTAAAGGACGACAGCCGCTACGAGGGCTGGCCCGCGATCCTTCGCGCAGTCAACACCAAGGACGCCATGACCGCCACCATCGAGCCCATCCCCTACGATATCCTCGCGAAGATCCCCGACCGTATCACCACCGAGGTCGAGGGCATCAACCGCGTTCTCTACGACATCACCCCGAAGCCTACGGGAACGATCGAATGGGAATAAGGCATTTGCCGCCGGCAAATGCAATTAAATCCACACTACGTGTGGAATAAATCTGCTCCGCAGATGAAGTCCTTGCGTGGGCAAGGATGAAATCGCTGCGGCGATGGGTGGTTTCATTCAACCGAAAACTTTGTTTTCGACTTCATCCGCCTTTGGCGGACTTCATCACGATAGTGACTTCATCTCGTAGCGCACTCGCGCGAAGAGATTTCATTCTTTTCCCCCTTCCCCATTGCAATTTCTCTTCCGTTATGATATACTGAATTAACGAAAAAAACAGGAGTGCCCTTATATGCAAGAAATCAGATGCCCGAAATGCGGCGAAATATTCCAGGTGGACGAAACGGGATACGAGCAGATCGCAAGGCAGGTGCGCGACAAGGAATTTGAAAAGGAGTTAAGCGCCAGAAAGGCCGAGATCGCGCAAAATCGCGAGCAGGAGCTCTCTCTCATTCGCATGCAACAGGAAAGGGCGCACGCCGAGCATCTTGCGAAAAAGGATGCCGAGCTTTCCGAGAAAAGCAAAAGGATCGCCGAGCTGGAAGCGAAGCTCTCCGCCGGCGAAACCGAAAAGAAGCTCGCCGTGACCGATGCGCTGGAAAAGAAAAACGAGGAGCTTGCAAAGCGGCTCACCGAGATCACGGAGCTGAAGGGCGAGCTGAAGAACAAAGAGATCGAGAGCCAGCTCGGCGAAAAATCCCTGCGCGAGCAGTACGAGGAAAAGCTTCGCTCAAAGGACGAGATGATCGAATACTACAAGGACTTCAAGGCAAAGCAATCCACGAAAATGATCGGCGAATCCCTCGAGCAGCATTGCCTTGCGCAGTTCAATTCCCTGCGCATGACCGCGTTTCCGAACGCATATTTTGAAAAGGACAACGATGCGAGAACGGGCAGTAAGGGTGACTTTATCTACCGCGAAAGCGCCGAGGACGGCACGGAATTTATCTCCATTATGTTTGAGATGAAAAACGAGGCCGACAAAACCGCCACCAAGCACAAAAACGAGGACTTCTTCAGGGAACTCGATAAGGACAGAAACGAAAAGAAATGCGAATACGCGATCCTCGTTTCGCTTCTCGAAGGTGACAGCGATCTTTATAACAACGGCATCGTGGACGTTTCCTACCGCTATCCGAAGATGTACGTCGTGCGGCCGCAATTCTTTATCCCGATCATCACGCTTCTTCGAAACGCCGCGATGAATTCCCTTCACTACCGCCGCGAGCTTGCCGCCGTGAAGAGCCAGCAGGTGGACATTCTGAACTTCGAGGAAAACATGAACGCCTTCAAGGAGGGCTTTGCGCGCAACTATCGGATCGCCAGCGAAAAATTCGCCACGGCGATCGAGGAGATCGACAAAACGATCACCCACCTGCAAAAAACCAAGGAAGCGCTCCTTTCCTCCGAAAACAATCTCCGCCTTGCAAACAACAAGGCAGAGGATCTCTCCATCAAGCGCCTTACCAAAAACGCCCCCTCCGTCAAGGCCATGTTCGACGCCTTGAAGGAAGAGGACGAGAAATAATCAGATAGCGCACCCGCCACAAAACGGGTGCGCTATTGCTATAAATCCGTGATCGCGTTTTATATCATATCGAATTTTCCGAAAGGCAAATATATCGAGCCAAGCGAAGCATATCGACAAAGGATTTTCCACCCAACTTGAAAAATCCCGCTCGTTTTTTCGCCTTATTTTTCAATTTAGAGGCTTAACTTGAAAAATGCACCCTATCGAATTTCAATTTAAGGGCTTAAATTGAAAAAAATGCGTATCGGTTATAGCCTACGCCTCTAAACTGTTTTTATCAAGTAAAAACTCCTTTACGCCCATCGTAACGTATCCCTTTTCGTCACGGCGCGGCTTCATACTCTTTTCAACAATAACGATCTTTTTGAAAGAATCCATCGTCTTATCAAAGGATGCGGTTTCTTGTTCGTACTTTGCCTGATTGGGAATTGCATACGCGGATTGAATATAATATTTCTTGCTTCCGAGAGTGGCAATAAAATCAATCTCAAGCTGAACGCGAATTTCTTTTCCTTCAGCATCTCTTTCACGCGACTCTACCATACCGACGTCAACCTGATAACCTCTGTATCGAAGCTCATTAAAGATGATATTCTCCATAATATGAGTCCCTTCAATTTGCCTAAAGTTTAGGCGAGCGTTGCGCAGACCGACATCCTCAAAATAGATCTTATAAGGAGTACCGATATATTTTCTGCCTTTGACGTTGTAGCGTTTTACGCGCGTCAACATGAAGGCATCTTCCATGTGAGTGATATAACGGTCTACGGTAGCATCGCAAATACTGTTTCCGCCATGAATAGTATTCATGGTGTTAGCAATATTACGAGGGTTGGTCAAAGAAGAAATACCCGAGGCAACGACGTCAAGAACCTCACCGACACTTACCTCATCCTGCAAGCAGTAACGATTTTTTATGTCGCGCAAATATAGGTTCTGCATTTGAGAAATGAGGTAACTCGACCTTTGCTCTTCGGTTGCCATAAGCGCAACGGCAGGCAAGCCGCCATAGATGGAATAATCATCAAAAGCCTCACTCTTATCTCCGCCCTTGAACGCATAATATTCCGAGAAGGACAGCGGAAGAACGTGAACCTCATCTCCTCTTCCTTCAAACTCGGTTAAAATATCCTTTGATAAAAATTTTGAATTGCTTCCGGTTACGTATACGTCAAGATTGCTTTTGCGAAGAAATCCGTTCATAACAGATTCAAACGCACCAAGCTTTTGTACCTCGTCGAGCAGAATATAATGCTTCTCTGCATCGGCAATTTGAGGCTGCAACCAATTCAAAAATTTAGCGGGATCGACCTTTCTGTCCTCGCGTTCATTATCAAGAACGATAGGATTTTCTCCGATTTTCATCAAATCGTCGGCAGAGTCAAATGCAAATTTTATAATATGATCTTCTGATATTTTTTCTGAAATTAAATGATTATAAAAAAGAGTATTAAGCAAATACGATTTTCCGCTTCTGCGAATACCGGTAATAACCTTGATAAAGCCATTGTGTTTTCTGACAATAAGCCGATTCAAATACTCGTCTCTTCGTATCTCCATAAAAGCCTCCATCTAATATTTTTGCCGCAAACGGCACTTTTATTAGATACATTATACACTACATTTTCAAAAAACGCAATAGCTTCATCTAATTTTTTTGCCGCAAACGGCATTTTTATTACACGAGAATAAAAACAGCCTTGATTTGCTCCATCTCACAAATCAAGGCTGTTTTTCATGAAATAATTTCTATCACTTTGTAGGAAATCAAAAAATCCCAATCCATGCTAGAAACCGTTCCATTAGCATTTTCGACCCGAATGATAATTTTTGTTGCAGAATTTTTAATCTCAAGTATTTTCAATTCTCCACAATCTTTATGCAAAATTCTCATCCCTTCTTTCGGTAATAGATTGTTTTTCACCGTAGGATGCGAAAAACGTGATTGAACATCTTCACGCCGTACCATTTGCGAAAATGTTTTTCTCTCCTCTACTATTCTGTTGTTATTCCTTACTCTTCTTTCTATTTCTTCAGGAAACAACTCGCTAATAAAAGAACTTTGTTTTCCTTCAATATTAAAAAATGTTAGTGAATTTTTAGCACGTGTTATTCCTACATAAAAAAGACGCCTTTCTTCTTGCGCAGGATCGGCGCTATCTTTCGATCGAGAAAAAATATTCGGTCTATTCGAAGGGAATCTTCCTTCATAAACATCAACCATATACACAGCATCATATTCCATTCCTTTGCTGGTATGAATTGTTGATAGAATAACCTTGTTGTCACATTGTATGGGAAATTCCTGTCGCATTATTTTTTCTAATTCCTGTAACCGAAGCAAGAATTTTTTAATATCAGGCTCTTGTTTGGCAAGTATTTGCAAAATTCGAACCTTGCCAATATCTATATGTTCTTTTTCTAAATAATAACCATACCCCGCCGTCAGCACGCGTTCAATCGCTTGGTTTGCAGAATATGTTTTCATTTCTTTTATTATACTACGAAAATTCCTCGCGCGATCTTTATATTCCTGTTCCACATACTTCATTTGTTCTGCAAGAGCATCAAAAACAGAAATATGTTTATTCTGGCATGCGCGAATCGCATATTCTTTTTGTTGCTTTTTTAAATAAATAATACCCTTATTGCAAATTTGTTCAAATGATTTCCAATCAAAATCATCTATTACCAAAGACAAATATGCAACAATATCTTTCACCACCTTATTTCCAAAGAAATTCATTTCAGATTTTCGATGCCGAAAAGGGATATTATTTCGTGTTAGCAAATCTATAAGCACAACCGCGCTCTCGTTATCGCGATAAAGAAATGCCGTATCAACTGTAGTTTTTTTGGCAACCTCGAGCAGCATGGTGTATTGTTCTTCTTGTGATTTTACATCTACCAAGCGCACCGCCTCACCAGCACCTCGTTCTGCACTCATATTTTTTTCGTATCGTCCCTTATTTTTCGAGATAAAATGTTGTGCTTTATCCACTATTTGTTCGGTAGAACGATAATTTTTTTCCATGCGTAAAATATACGGATTTTTATAATCATATCTAAAATTCAAAAGAGCTTTAGGATATGCCCCTCTAAAACCATAAATACTTTGATCTTCGTCTCCCACCATAAATATACTATTTCCTTCGGCAAGGTACTGAATAATCGCGTGTTGTATTTTAGAGGTATCTTGTGCCTCATCTACAGTAATATACTTATAACGATCGCGAAGTCTTTGTAATATGTCAGGATTGCTTTTCAAGATCTCGAGTGCAAAGACCATTTGATCATCATAATCCATCAACATATGCTCGTTCAAGTATTTTTGATAATCATCATACATGGCATTTAAATGCGGATAATCTTTCTCGATTTCAAGAATTTGCTCATTCGAAAGCATCATATTTTTAATATATTCAATTGCCGTAGATAAGGCTAAGACGTCACTTTCTGTAGCAAATGCATCATTGTACTCTTTATATATCTTTGCAATTAACGTTCGTCTATCTTTATCCTCAATTCCATCTTTTTCTTTTTTATTTTTTGTACGACAATAATCCTTATATATTTTTAATGCCAGACTATTAATTGTCCTAAAATCAATATGTTCTCCAATGTTTTTCCCAAATTGATCAGAAAATCTGCTACGCATTTCATTAGCAGCTTGCTTGTTATAGGTTATCGCCAATATGTTTTTCGGAGAAATATTTTTGTTTATAACCATATGACCAAGTCGCGAAACCAAAACGGTTGTTTTTCCTGACCCGGGAACAGCCAATAACAAAACCGATCCTTCTACCGCAAGCATTGCTCGTTCTTGCTGCTTATTTAGAAATATACGGTATTTTTCCTTAAATTCATTGTATTTCTCATTATTGGCGATATCATCTCTACAAGGGGGCAAACAAACCCCATTTTTTAACCCTACATATTCAAGGAAGTCTTGCTTCGTCATGAATTCTGTTGTTTGAAAGCTTTCAAAGCCATATAATGAAACATCCATAACCCGAACAATGCATTTTTCATTATTACCAAGTTGAAAAAAGAGATCTATGCAGCCGCTTTGTATATCGTAATTATTAAAAGCCTTTTTGGGATTTTTCCAACGGAAGCTCAATCCCCGCTCCACTTTTTCATAAGCAAGTTGATTATTATCTAAAATGTCAGATAAATCAAAAAGCCAAACAACCTTATTTCCAAAATTAAAATAAAAATTATTTCTATCATCGAAGGCTTGAACAGGCATTATGCTATGTTGAAATTCGATAACGGTTTTATCGATCAATACGTCCGCGCGATGCTTCGTATCTCCCAAAGCTAACACAACCTCTTGGTTTTCTTTAGGAAATAACATTTGCCATTCATCGTGCCAAGGCGACGTATCATAGCCTCCGGAACGCTCTGCCGTCCAAGTATCAGAACAACGGCGATTTTTATGTGCAAAATGATGCTGACGTTTATCACCTTTTTTGGTGATTAATATAGAACCGCAGTAAGGACAATAATATTCTTTATTGCTATGCGTTTCATCAATATGAACGCGATTATTATTATAATCGTGAGCAACTAACATGCCTAAACCTCTTCAAAATAAAACAATTCTTCAAATTTGCATTCAAGAGCTATACACAAAAGCGCAGCCAAATAAGCCGTTGGACAAAATTGGCTTGTTTCAATGGAGCTTATAGTGTTTTTTGAAGAACCTACCAATTCTGCAAGTTGTGTTTGCGTAAGTCCTGCTTTTTGTCTATATTCTTTGAGCTTATTTTTTAATTTAAGATGCGAATTCATTAAGATACCACCTGTGATAAAAATACAACAAGAGAAAAAATGACTACAAGCAATTCTATACAACCAATAACCATCAAATATGCTTTTCTTAGTTTTATTCCTTCATAGAGCGATTGCACACATGCCGCTGTCATTCCCACGGCAATTAAACTAATATTTGCAGAATCTTTAATGAAGTATTCAATCCAAAACAATATAATCCCCACGACTATTGCTACAGCGGAGCCCAAGAGATTGCTTTTTACCGATGCTTTGGTTTCATACTCCTGTCCTCTGACTTTATTGTTCCTCGCAGCTTCCAAAATAGTTTTGCTATCCATAACGCCCTCCATTTCCAAGTTTTATTGTACACAAAGTATAGCACGCAAATCCATCCTTGTCAAGCATTTTTCCAAATTTTCTTGGAATTTTATTGAAATAAAAAGCAAAGGTCATGCTCATTTTACACTCTCAAGCACTTATCGCCATTTAATCTATCCTTATTTTTACATATTTAAATTTCTGGCGTAACAGACGCGCTATAAAGCGCGACGAGCGAAGCGGAGAGAAGCGCGCCGCCGATGATATCGGTGAGCCAATCCACGCCAGAGAGGAGGCGGCCGATCACCGTGAGCACGGTGAACAGAAGGATCGCCGCCGAAACGAGGCGGCGCGGCACAGGGCGACCGATGCGCGCGGAAAGCCGCATTTGCGCCGTGGGCATCACCGTCAGCACAAGAAGCGTGGTGGAGGAGGGATAAGAGACCTCGAGAACCCCATCAATCAGCACGGGGCGGTGATTGATCGGCACGGCCTCAAAAAAGAGATATGCCGCGAGCACCAAAATATAAAAGCCGCCGAGAAGGAGAAGATCCCGATCCACCCTACAAAGGCGCTTTCTCCCGATCCACTCCGCAAGCCCGAGGATCGCAAAGCCGAGCATGAACGCCACGGGCACAAGCCCCGCAAAATCCGTGATGACGTAGAGCGTCATGTGTACGCCGAAGAAGCGATGCGCCGCGCCGTTCAGAAAAGCGAAGCCCACCTGCGAGCCACGCGGCCCGATGGCGCGCACGTCCACGAAGCG